>JALQUU010000013.1:55643-55939 GCA_023260655.1 Paracoccaceae bacterium
AGGCCTGCGCCGTTCACCATGCAGCCGATTTCACCATCGAGCGCGATGTAGTTCAGATCGAACTTGGAGGCGGCGAGTTCCTTGGGGTCTTCCTCGGTCTCGTCGCGGAGGGCGGCGATATCGGGGTGGCGATAGAGGGCGTTGCCGTCAAAGCCCATCTTGGCGTCGAGGCACTTGAGATCGCCCTTGTCGGTGACGATCAGGGGGTTGATCTCGAGCATCTCCATGTCTTTGTCGACGAAGAGCTTGTAGAGCGTGCCCATGAGTTGCACGCATTGCTTGATCTGCGCGCCCTC
>JALQUU010000141.1 GCA_023260655.1 Paracoccaceae bacterium
GTGTGGGTGAACATGAGCAGCAGGACGAGCGCCAGCCCCCACAGGCCCAGGTCCAGCCATAGTCCGGCCGACAGAGCCAGCGCGACCGTGGCGCACCAGCGCAGCAGGCGTACCCGCTCGCCCGTGTGGTCGCTGATCCAGCCCCAGGCATAGGGCGCGAACAGGCGTGTGGCAGACTGCATCGTCGTCAGCAGGCTGATCGCCAGCAGGCCGACGCCGGCATCCTTGAGCCAGAGCGACAGGTAGGGGTTGAAGAAGCCGATGTGCGCGAAATAGCTCGCCGACAGCGCGGCGAAGGGCAGCAGCGCGCGGCCCTGGCTCAAGGCGTCAGCGGCCCGCGGCGGCGATGTCGGGCGTGGCCACCCGCACGTCGCCGCACTGGGCGCGGTGCCGCAGCGCATGGTCGATCAGCACCAACGCCAGCAGCGCCTCGGCGATCGGGGTGGCGCGGATGCCGACGCAGGGATCGTGGCGGCCCTTGGTGATGAGTTCGGTCGGGTTGCCCTCGACGTCGATGGTATCGCGCGGGATCAGGATCGAGCTGGTCGGCTTGATCGCGATCGAGACCTCGATGTCCTGGCCGGTGCTGATGCCACCCAGGATGCCGCCGGCGTTGTTGCCCAGGAAACCCTCGGGCGTGAGCGAGTCGCCGTGCGTGCTGCCGCGCTGCGCGACGCTGGCGAAGCCGGCGCCGATCTCGACCCCCTTGACCGCGTTCAGTCCCATCATCGCGTAGGCGATGTCCGCGTCGAGCTTGTCGTACAGCGGCTCGCCCAGGCCGACCGGCACGTTCTGCGCGCTCACGCGCAGGCGCGCGCCGAAGGAGTCGCCCGACTTGCGCAGATCGTTCATGTAGTCTTCCAGCGCGCTGACGTCTGCGACCGGCGCGAAGAAGGATCATGGCCTGACCGGTGACCAGGCTCTGCGTGACCATCTGCGCCACCAGGCCTCGGTCGATGAGCGA
>JALQUU010000142.1 GCA_023260655.1 Paracoccaceae bacterium
GGCCGAGATAAGCCGCAAGTTCTCGGCCGGGGTTGGCAAAGGCCTCGGCGGTTGCCACCGGCGCATGGGCGACACCACCATCAACCATCACCAGACGATCCGCGATCTGCTTGGCGTCCTCGGGGTCGTGCGTGACCATGAGAACCGTCCTTCCCTTCAGTTTCTCCGCCACGAGATCAAGCATCTCGCGCCGCATGGCGGGGCCGAGCGCCGAGAAAGGCTCGTCCAGAAGAATCAGCGGACGGCTCTGCAGCAAGACCCGCGCCAGCGCAGCGCGCGAGGCCTGACCGCCCGACAATGTGCCGGGTTTGCGCGCGCCAAACCCCGTGAGGCCGACCTCGGCAAGCGCAGCATCCACCCGCGCCTTATCCTCCGCCCCAAGGCGCAGGTCCGGCTTCAACGCCAACCCGACATTCTGGGCGACTGTGAGATGCGGGAAGAGGTTGTTGTCCTGAAACAGCGTGCTCACCGGCCGCTTGCCCGGCGGCAGGGCGCCGATGTCGGTCTGGTTCCAGTAGATCCGGCCCGAACTCGGCGCGAAATAGCCGCCGATCATCGACAGGAGCGTGGATTTGCCGCCGCCCGAGGGGCCGACGATGGCGGTCACGCTGCCTTCCGGCACCGACCAATCGGCGCTCAGGCGGAAATCGCCCTGCTCGATGGTCAGGTTTTCAAGCGTCAGCATCGGCGCGGCCTCCACGGTCAAAGAGCCAAAAGAGCCACAGGCTCACCATCACAAGGACAAGCGCGACACCTGCCGCCGCATCCATCCGGTAGGCACCCATCAGACGATACATCATCAGCGGCAAGGTTTCCTGATCGCCCCCTGAAAACAAGAGGATCACACCCAGATCACCCACCGACATCGCTGCCGCCAGACCAGCGGCAAACCCCAACGGGCGGCGCAGACGGGGCAGAATCAGAAGGCGCAGTCGCGCCCAGC
>JALQUU010000143.1 GCA_023260655.1 Paracoccaceae bacterium
CGGCCGGTTCTATACTGTCGGCGCATCTGGCCTGCCCGGCGGGCGCGGCATGGGTGAGCCCTTGCGCCTGATGATCGACCTGCCGAACGACAGCGATATCGTCGATATACTCATCCACAAGCCCGGCGCGAAGCTCTTGGTCGCCTCGACAGAGGGCGATGGTTTCGTCGTCCCTGAGGACGAGGTGATCGCACAGACCCGTGCCGGCAAGTTTGTGCTCAACGTCAAGGACGGGGTCCAGACCCGCGTGGTTCGCCGCATCTCTGGCGATCATGTCGCCGTGGTGGGCGAGAACCGCAAAGTCTTGGTTTTCCCGCTCAACGAATTGCCCGAGATGACCCGCGGCAAGGGCGTGCGCCTGCAAAAATACAAAGACGGCGGCCTGTCGGACGCCACGACCTTTACCTTCGCCGATGGCCTGAGCTGGCTCGATCCCGCGGGTCGCACCCGCACCGAGACCGATCTTGCCGAGTGGGAAGGCAAGCGGGCGGGTACCGGCCGCATGGCCCCGCGCGGTTTCCCGCGCGACAACCGCTTTACGTCCTAGGCCGATCTTGCGCGGCAGGGGCGATGCTCCTAGCCTTGCGCTGTCTCATTGGGGGAATGCAATGTTCGCAACCATCACCCGCGGCTTCGCCGTGCTCTCGCTCGTCGGCCTTGCTGCTTGCGCCTCGATCACCGACGAACTGAGCGGAGCGCCCGAACCGATCGGCGAGTTCCGGCATGGCTACAACATTGTCGTCGCTGTCGACCCGCAAAAGGGCCCATTCTCCCGAGAGGCGTCGAATGACGAATGGGTGGCCGTGGTCAAGCAGGCGGTGGGCGACCGTCTCGGCCGCTATGAGGGCGGCGCCTTTTATCACACCGCCGTTGCCGTTCAGGGCTATGTCCTCGCCCAGCCGGGCATTCCGCTTGTCGCCTCGCCCAAGTCGGTGCT
>JALQUU010000144.1 GCA_023260655.1 Paracoccaceae bacterium
GCAGACGCATCTGCTCGATCTGGATTTCCAGCGGAGGCTGTTGGGGCTGGGGTGGTAGGGTGGACGGGTCTTGGAAGAAGGATTGAACGTCCTTGAACCCGGCGTTTTCCGTCAACTTGGCAGCGGTGTTGTAAACGTGCTTCGGTGTCGCCAGCCCCATCTGCATCCCCTGCATCTGCATTTGCAGGATGTTGCCCAACTGCTGTGCCTGAGACACCTTGTCACCCGTCCCCAGCCCCACATGGATGGTCATGTCGTACTGGTCCCGCCATTCGTTCGGGTCGTACTCCACAAACTCGTCACGCAGTCGGAAAGCGAGTTTCTCCATGCCACCATCGGTCAGGGTCTTGAGAATCCCTTGGAAGATGGGCTTGACCAGGATCTCGGCAAAGATGCGGGCGATCAGTTCGATCCGCTGTTGAGCGGCAGATTGGTCGATCTGGCGACCCGTGGCGGTGTTGTTCAGGCTGTCGGGGTTCAGACCCATCGAGGTGCGAGACACCCCGGTGCGGTTCTCGCGCATCCCCTGTACGTACTCCAGCATGGGCAGAGAAGCACCCGCCGCGAACGGCACCACTTCAGGGGCCACGCCATTGATGTCACGGGTGCGGATGATCCCACCAGGACGCGAATCCAGCAGGTCGTCGATGTTCGCCAGGGGACTCCAGTTGGAATCCGTCAGCACCTTGGTGCGAGGGCTGTTCGTCAGGTACAGGTTGTTCAGCGTCTGCCGCAACAGTTCGGTGTGCAGCTTCTGAAGGTCCGACACCACCTCGGCCAGGCTCATACCAGCCCATTGGTGCGTGTTCAGCACCGGGGAAGCGGTGGCCAACGGAACGTGACTGACTTCCTCAACTTTGAGGATCTTGTCTTGCAGGCGGTACACGCACAGGCGCTCGGCAATCCCATCGCCGTTCCTGTCCAC
>JALQUU010000145.1 GCA_023260655.1 Paracoccaceae bacterium
ATGGTGTTTGCACCGTATGTTATTTTCCCAGACAGATAGAGGTCTTTGAAGCGGTAGTTTGGGTTGCCAAAGTTTATGCTGTTATCTGTAACGGTAGAGCCATTTGACGGGAATATCCCACTTTGAGCGTTCCAAAACATCAACTGCGTGTTGCTTGTCCCTACAGACAGAGAACTTAACCCAACCCCAAGATTTCCAACCGTGATGCCATCCTTCTTGAAGTCCACCAAGGTGCCATCAGAAGTCGCACGGTCAACAGTGAGAACGGTAGCTGCATCGTTGTTGATAGTCAGACCATCATTAGCAACAACAGCACCATTCACAGTCACTGTGCTATCAGCAACAACAGCACCACTAAACGTACCACCCGTAGCTGGCACATAGTCGCTATTCGGGATGTCCGTCTGGAGTGCTACAACAGACAAGATGTCGCCAGCATTAGCTGCACTTGTTAGAGTAATGGTATTGCCGTTAGACGCAGTGTAGTCACTGTCATCCATCAGAATGCCGTTCACATAGACAGAGACTTGACCAGCGGTAAAGCCTAGCGTCTTGCCGTCATCGTCGGCACCAGTAAAGGCTATCTGACCCTGCGTGGCAGTAAAGTCAAACTTGGCCTTACCAAAGGACCGTATGTCTTTAGGCTGTGTGCCGATGTAGGCCATGAGTTACCTCGTCAGGTTAGGCAGGGAGTGCAGCAGCTTCAGCTTCAGCATTGCGCTGGGCAGCAGTCTTAACGACACCGTGTTCGAACGCATGAGCAACGATAGCTTCACGGGTCAGCGGGATAGCTTCACCGTTGTCGAGGCAGTGCTGCACGGTAAGCTGAACGATCTCGTCGTTAGCAATGCGGCAACGTTCAGTCACAGCGTTGACTGCCCAGTCTTCAGGCGAGAGCGCTGCGTATTCGAGACCCTTGTATT
>JALQUU010000146.1 GCA_023260655.1 Paracoccaceae bacterium
ATCCGCAAGAGTAAACTCTCTACGGAACGCACGACCCGCAATACCTTTGTGTAGGTAATTTACTTCATCATCGCCAGTTGGCGGTGTTCCTTCAATTCTCAGGATATTTTTGTCACGAGTAATTTCCAGATTATCCATTCCAAATCCGGCTACTGCAAGAGTAACCATATATTCATTTTCGCTGATTTGTGCAACATTGTATGGAGGATATCCGCCGCTATTTACGCCCGAAAGCTGTGCATCAAGAGCACTTAGCAGTTTGTCAAATCCGATAGTTGCACTATAAAGATTTGGTAGGGTAGATGTAGTAATCTTGCGTTGTGTCATTTGTTTTCTCCTTAAATAAGCAAGAATATATGTGACCCATTATGGCGTCACTGTAAAGTTCAACTCACTTGACACTTTACATAGTAAATATAACACTTTTATTGTTATTTGTCAATAGGTTACAGACCAATTTTTTCTGAAAAAAGTTCTACATCCTTTGATGGCCCACACTGACTTGGAAGCCCGCCATGCTCATCTATGTACGCCTGTATTACAGCCTTATACCATAGTTGCGAGTTGTGGTGGGCGACCTTGTTAAATTTTGCAATGCCGCCATTTGTCCCGTCCATTGAAAGTAATGCACGAGACGATTCTTTTTGTAAAGTTCTTAAATCTAATTTATCTAAATCGATCAGTCGTTTCGCATCTGACGCAGTTTCTTCTGCCATCGCTTTTTACCCGCATCTTTTTCTTTTCGGCGTTTCTCACTTCCGCCTACATATTCTTGACGGTCACGATACTCTTGGATGATGTTCTCATCCACGCATAGCTTTTTGAACCTACGAATTGCACGTTCAACGTTTCCGTTCTTGACTGTTACTGTTGTTCCTGATTTGACATGACGCTCTTGGTCATTGCCTTTGATATAAT
>JALQUU010000147.1 GCA_023260655.1 Paracoccaceae bacterium
CAGCGGGTGAAAAAGCCCCGCTCGTAGTGGTGATCATGGCCGTGGATGGCGGCGTCTGCCATGTGGCTCTCCCGTATTGGCGTCAACTAGGGGGCGGCACGAGTCAGACCCGTGCCACCAGCTTTGGGGTGGTTCTAGTCGCTCAGGCCAAAGGGGGCAATATTCGAATGTATGGAAGGCTTGGGATAAATTGGCGCAGGCGCGGTCAGGCGCGGCTTCTCCGCGTCACCGAAGCCTCGAACGTGCGCCTGAGGGCAAGGTCGAGATCCGCCATCGTCACCGGCAGGCCAAGATCGACGAGGCTCGTCACCCCGTGGCCGCGGATGCCGCAGGGGACGATTCCCGAGAAATGCCCGAGATCGGGGTCGACGTTGATCGACAGACCGTGAAACGAGACCCATTTGCGCAGGCGGATGCCGAGGGCGGCGATCTTGTCCTCGCGCACCGAACCATCAACCGCGCATGGCTTCTCGGGCCGCCCGACCCAGACCCCCACGCGCCCCTCGCGGATCTCGCCCGTCACGTTGAACTCGGCCAGCGCCGCGATCACCCAAGTCTCGAGGTCTTGCACAAATCGGCGCACATCGTGCCCACGTTCGCCCACGTTGAGCATCACATAAGCGACCCGCTGGCCGGGGCCGTGATAGGTATATTGGCCGCCACGCTTGGCCTCATAGACGGGAAAGCGGTCCGGCTCGGTCAAATCATCGGGCTTGGCGCTGGTGCCGGCCGTGTAAAGCGGCGGGTGCTCCAACAGCCATATTGCTTCGTCGGCCTCGCCCCGCGCAATCGCATCGGCACGCGCCTCCATGAAGGCCACGGCCTCGTCATAGTCGGTCAGCCCGTCTGAGGTAATCCACTCTACCATGCGCCTATCCGGGAAGAAGCCCTGCGTCCTTGACCGCCTGCAC
>JALQUU010000148.1 GCA_023260655.1 Paracoccaceae bacterium
GATAAAATATTTTTTAATGTTTTAAAAAAACACCCAAACCGAATGCCTGAAATATTTGTTAGATTTTTTAAATCTTTTTCAAATAGCGCAATAAGATTTATGTCTAATAAAAGTGGTATAATAGATGACTTGTTAACTATCGCTAAAATGCCAAAATGGATCTTTATTAAAGCTTTTTTTAATAATGAATAATCAATTATTTATAAATAAAATAAATTTAATTATTTTTTTATTTTGTTGTTCGCTGTCTCTGTGGAGTAACTATTTAAATCAATACATAACACCTTTGGTGTCCCTTTTTGTTATTTTGATTTTAGGCACCTCTCATGGTGCTTTGGATAATTATAAAGGATCTATACTTCTTAAACATTATAGAATTAAAAATATTTTTATTTTTTATTTTATATATTTACTTATCTCATTAATTTTCTTTTCATTATGGTTTTATATACCGAGTGTTTTAATTATTTTTTTACTTGTTGCCTCCTATCATTTTGGCAAAGAAGATTCTGAAATATTAAAACATGATGCTAGTATTAGTTCTAGAATTATTTATTTTATTAAAGGTTCTTTAATTATTTTTGCACCTCTTTATTTTCAATTTGAAGAAACACTTAATCTTTTTGAAATAATAAATCTTGATGCAAAATACTTATATCTTCTAAAAAATAATAATCTTATTATCTCAATTTTTTATATTAGTATTTTTTCAAACCTATATTTTTTAAGAAAATTTAATTTCTTAAACCTTAAAATAATATGCCTTGATATTAGCTCTATTATTTTACTTTTTTATTTTTTATCTCCGTTAGTAGCTTTTACTTTTTATTTTTGCTTTATACATTCACTAAGACACATAGTGTCATTGGCTAGTTTATTGAACCCTAATGATTTAAAAAATG
>JALQUU010000149.1 GCA_023260655.1 Paracoccaceae bacterium
CGACCTGCTGCGCGCTGCGCGCGGCATCGTGCAGCGCGATTTCACGACCTCGCCCTTCGTGGTCGCCGCCGCCTTCTACCTGTTGATGACGCTGGTGCTGACCTGGGCCTTCCAGCGCATGGAAAGGAAAGTCGCCGTCTATGACTGAGCATCCGATGATCCGTGCCATCGACCTGCACAAGAGCTTCGGCCCGCTGGCCGTGCTGCGCGGCGTCTCGTTCGAGGTCGCCCGGGGCGAGGTGATCGCCGTGATCGGTCCCTCGGGCTCGGGCAAGAGCACCCTGCTGCGCTGCCTGATCCACCTCGAGACCATCGAGCGCGGCGCGATCGAGATCGAGGGCCGTCCGCTGGTCTCGACCGACGCGCATGGCCATTGCCACTATCTGCCCGAGGCCGAGATCCGCAGCCTGTGCGGACGCATGGGCATGGTGTTCCAGCACTTCAACCTGTTCCCGCACCTGACCGTGCTGCAGAACCTGATCGAGGCACCCGTCACGGTCAAGGGCCTGAGCCGCGACGCCGTGCTGCCGCTGGCCGAGGAACTGCTCCGCAAGGTCGGCCTGTTCGACAAGCGCGACAGCTACCCCTCGCGGCTGTCGGGCGGGCAGAAGCAGCGGGTCGCGATCGCGCGTGCGCTGGCGATGCAGCCCGACATCCTGCTGTTCGACGAGCCGACCTCGGCGCTCGACCCCGAGCTGACCGGCGAGGTGCTGCGCACCATGCGCGCGCTGGCCGAGGAGCGCATGACCATGGTGGTGGTGACGCACGAGATGGGCTTTGCGCGCGAGGTCGCCAGCCGCGTGGTCTTCATGGACGGCGGCCAGGTGGTCGAGGCCGGCTCGCCGCAGCAGCTGTTCGGCTCGCCGCAGCAGCCGCGCACCCGCGCCTTCCTG
>JALQUU010000150.1:0-391 GCA_023260655.1 Paracoccaceae bacterium
GGAGTCTTTTCCATGAGCAACTACACCAAACGCAGCAAACAGGAACTGGCCCAGCGCGTGGCGCAGGACATATTCGACGGTGCCTATGTGAACCTCGGCATCGGCCAGCCCACGTTGGTGGCCAACTACCTGCCCGAAGGCATGGAGGTCGTGCTGCACAGCGAGAACGGCATCCTGGGCATGGGCGCCGCCCCGGCCGAAGGCAGCGAGGACTACGATCTGATCAACGCCGGCAAGCAGACCGTCACCACCATCAAGGGCTCGTCGATCTTCAGCAGCGACCAGAGCTTCGCGATGATCCGCGGCGGCAAGATCAACCTGTCCATCCTGGGCGCGATGCAGGTCACCGGGTCGGGCGACCTGGCCAACTGGATGATCCCGGGCAAGATGG
>JALQUU010000150.1:401-893 GCA_023260655.1 Paracoccaceae bacterium
CCAGCAGTATCGCAATCAGACTGTAGTATCATAGTACCGCTACAATCGACGGATAATGCTACCTTATTTGAAGTGAGATAAACAAATTGATGGTCAAGGGCATGGGCGGCGCGATGGATCTGGTCGCCGGCGTCAAGCGCGTGATCGTGCTGATGGAGCATGTGGCGCGCAAGAAGGACGGCACGACCGACCTCAAGATCCTGCCCGAGTGCACGCTGCCGCTGACCGGCAAGGGCGTGGTCGACCGATGGACGTCACGCCTGAGGGCCTGAAGCTGGTCGAGCTGGCCGACGGCGTGACGCGCGAGGAGATCCAGGGCAAGACCGGCGTGCCGCTGCTCTGATTCTCTGCCAGCTGCCAGCTGCCAGCTGCCAGCTTCGCGCTGGCGGCGCAAAGCCCCCGCATGGTGTCGAGCCGGCGGGGGCTTTTCTGTCAGAACGGTGCCGGACTCTTGAAGCGCAGCCGCTCGCCCGTGATGGGGTGCGGCAGGTC
>JALQUU010000014.1 GCA_023260655.1 Paracoccaceae bacterium
CCCGTGGCCCGCAAATCTTCCTGTCGCGTACTGCGCCGGAGTTCATGGCTGCGCTCTTCAAGATGGAAGTGCCGGAGATCTATGACGGCGTTATCGAGATCAAGGCCGTGGCCCGTGACCCAGGTTCTCGCGCGAAGATCGGCGTGATTTCCTACGACAACTCCATCGATCCGGTGGGCGCTTGCGTGGGTATGCGCGGTTCGCGCGTGCAGGCCGTGGTGAACGAGCTTCAGGGCGAGAAGATCGACATTATTCCGTGGTCGGAAGACCTGCCGACGTTCCTCGTGAACGCGCTGCAGCCGGCGGAAGTTTCCAAGGTGGTTCTGGACGAAGACGCAGAGCGTATCGAGGTTGTGGTGCCGGACGAGCAGCTTTCGCTCGCCATCGGCCGCCGTGGCCAGAACGTGCGCCTTGCTTCGCAGCTGACCGGCCTTGACATCGATATCATGACCGAGAGCCAGGAAAGCGAGCGCCGCCAGAAGGAATTCGAAACGCGCACCAAGCTGTTTATGGAAAGCCTCGATCTGGACGAATTCTTCGCCCAGCTGCTGGTTTCCGAAGGCTTCACCAACCTCGAAGAAGTGGCTTACGTCGATATCGACGAACTTCTCGTGATCGACGGTGTGGATGAAGGCACTGCGAACGAGCTTCAGGCCCGTGCCCGTGACACGCTGGAAGCGGCTGCGAAAGCGGCTGTGGCCCGTGCGAAGGAACTGGGTGTGGAAGACAGCCTGCTCGAATTCGACGGCCTCACCCCGCAGATGGTGGTGGCGCTTGCCGAAGACGGCATCAAGACGCTCGAAGACTTCGCAACCTGCGCCGACTGGGAACTGGCTGGCGGCTGGACCACGGTGAACGGCGAGCGCGTGAAGGACGAAGGCCTGCTCGAAAAGTTCGAAGTGGACCTGACCGAAGCGCAGAACCTCGTGATGACCGCTCGCGTCATGCTCGGCTGGGTGGACCCGACCGAAGGCGAAGAGGCATTCGAGGACGAAGAAGACGAGGAGGCGGAGGAGTAATCCTCCCCCTATCCGGAGTAGACCATGACACGCGGCGGAGCGGAAAAAGTGCGGGAAGACGGGGCGGAGCGGAAGTGCATCGCCACGGGTGACGTGCAGCCGAAATTCGGCCTGATCCGCTTTGTTATCGGACCCGAGGGCCAATTGGTGCCCGATCTGGCGGAAAAGCTGCCGGGCCGGGGCATCTGGGTTTCGGCGTCGCGCTCGGCCATCGAGACGGCAGCGAAGAAGAACCTCTTCACCCGTGCGGCCAAAGCGCCGGTGAAAGTGCCGGAGGGTTTGGCCGATTGGGTCGAGCAGCTGCTGATCAAGCGGGTTGTGGAACTCTTGAGCCTTGGACGGAAGGGCGGCCATGCGGTTGCCGGTTTCGAGAAGGTCAAAGACATGCTGATGCGGGACGAGGCGGAGGTGCTTATTCAGGCCTCTGACGGGTCCGGGCGTGGCAAGTCGAAATTGTCGACCCCCGAAGGGGGACGTTTCATCGGTTGGCTGACCGCAGACGAACTGGGCCAAGCCTTCAACCGGGAAAAGGTGATTCACGTCGCGCTGGCCGCTGGAGGTTTGGCGCGACGTGTTGTAGAGGAGGCCGCGAGACTTAAGGGTCTGCGTGCCGAAGACGGCGGCAAGACTGCCGGAAAGGATAGAAGAGCCACATGAGCGACACCGACGGTAAAAAACCTCTCGGGCTGCGTGGAGCAGGGTCAAACCCCGGCAACGTGAAGCAGAGCTTCAGCCACGGCCGCACTAAGAACGTGGTGGTGGAAACCAAGCGCAAGAAGGTCGTGGTGCCGAAGCCCGGTGCTGCTGGCAAACCCGCAGGTGCGGGATCGACTTCGCTTGGCGACCCGTCGAAGCGCCCCGCCGGGATTTCCGATGCGGAGATGGAACGCCGCCTGGCCGCTCTGCGTGCCGCCAAGGCCCGTGAGGCCGAGGAGGAAGAGCAGCGCGCCGAGGACGAACGCCAGCGCGAGGAAGAGCGCCAGCGCCGCCGCGAGGAAGCGGAAGCCAAGGAACGCGAAGAGTGTGAGCGCGAAGAGCTTCTGCGCCAGAAGGCCGAAGAAGAAGAACGCAAGGCCCGCGAAGCCGAAGAGAGCGCACGCCGTGCTGCTGCCGCCAAGGCCGCGCCCGCCGCTCCGGCCGAGGAAAAGGCTGCTCCCGCCGCGCGTACAGCGGCGGCTCCGGCGCCGAAGGGCCCAGCCGCAGGCGATACGCTGCGAAAGCGCGAGCGCGAGATGGAAGACCGTGGCCGTGGGACCAAGACCCGCGATGATGACGGTCGTCGTTCAGGCAAGCTCTCGCTGAACCAGGCTCTGGGTGATGGCGAAGGTGGCCGCCAGAAGTCGATGGCCGCGATGAAGCGTAAGCAGGAGCGTATGCGCCAGAAGGCCATGGGCAACACGCAGGACCGTGAAAAGGTTGTGCGCGATGTTCAGGTTCCGGAGATGATCCAGGTTTCCGAACTGGCAAACCGGATGGCGGAGCGTTCGGCTGACGTGGTGAAGTCGCTGATGCGTATGGGCATGATGGTGACGGCGAACCAGTCGATCGATGCCGATACTGCGGAACTCATCATCGAAGAATTCGGCCATAAGATCGTGCGCGTTTCCGACGCGGACGTGGAAGACGTGATCCAGCAGGTGGAAGATGCAGCAGACACCCTGCTGCCGCGCCCGCCTGTTGTGACAATCATGGGCCACGTTGACCACGGTAAGACCTCGCTTCTGGATGCGATCCGCAAGGCGAACGTTGTTTCGGGCGAAGCGGGCGGGATCACGCAGCACATCGGCGCGTATCAGGTGCGCACCGACTCCGGCTCGCTGCTGACCTTCCTCGACACCCCCGGCCACGCGGCGTTTACCTCGATGCGTGCCCGTGGTGCGCAGGTGACGGATATCGTGGTTCTGGTGGTAGCGGCGGATGACGCCGTGATGCCGCAGACCGTTGAAGCGCTGAACCACGCGAAAGCGGCGAATGTGCCGATGATCGTGGCGATCAACAAGTGCGACAAGCCCGCCGCCAACCCGCAGAAAGTGCGGACCGATCTGTTGAACCACGAGGTTGTGGTGGAACAGATGGGCGGCGAAGTGCAGGACGTGGAAGTTTCCGCGAAGACCGGCAAGGGCCTTGATGCGCTTCTGGAAGCGATTGCGCTGCAGGCGGAAATTCTGGAACTTAAGGCTAACCCCGACCGCTTTGCGGAAGGTGCTGTGATCGAAGCCAAGCTCGACGTGGGCCGTGGCCCGGTCGCGACGGTTCTCGTGCAGAAGGGTACGCTGAAGCAGGGCGACATCTTCGTTGTGGGCGAGCAGTGGGGCAAGGTCCGCGCGCTGATCGACGACAAGGGTGAGCGCGTGAAGGAAGCTGGCCCGTCGGTTCCGGTCGAGGTGCTCGGCCTGAACGGCACGCCGGAAGCGGGTGACGTGCTGAACGTTGTGGAAACCGAAGCGCAGGCGCGTGAAATCGCGGATTACCGCGAGCAGGTGACCAAGGACAAGCGCGCGGCGGCTGGTGCGGCGACGACGCTCGATCAGCTTCTGGCCAAGGCCAAGGCGGACGAGAACGTCAAGGAACTGCCGATCCTCGTTAAAGCGGACGTGCAGGGTTCGGCGGAAGCGATCGTGCAGGCCTTGGAAAAGGTCGGCAACGAAGAGGTTCGCGTGCGCGTGCTGCACTTCGGTGTGGGTGCGATCACGGAAACCGACGTGGGCCTCGCAGAAGCCTCGGGCGCGCCGATTATCGGCTTCAACGTGCGTGCGAACGCAAGTGCTCGGAACACGGCGAACCAGAAGGGTGTGGAGATCCGTTATTACTCGGTGATCTACGACCTCGTGGACGACGTGAAGAAGGCGGCTTCGGGTCTGCTTTCGGCAGAGATCCGCGAGAAGTTCATCGGCTATGCGAAGATTCTCGAAGTGTTCAAGGTATCTGGCGTTGGCAAGGTGGCGGGTTGCTTGGTGACCGAAGGCGTTGCGCGCCGTTCGGCTGGCGTGCGCCTCCTGCGGGACAACGTTGTGATCCACGAAGGCACGCTGAAGACGCTCAAGCGCTTCAAGGACGAGGTCAAGGAAGTGCAGTCCGGTCAGGAGTGCGGGATGGCGTTCGAGAACTACGACGATGTCCGCCCGAACGACGTGATCGAAATCTTCGAGCGCGAAGAAGTCGAACGCTCGCTGACCTAAGGGTTCGCAGAGAAACAAAAAGGGCCGCTTCGAGCGGCCCTTTTCTTTTGTCTTGGTGTTCTGGTTACGCGCTCTTGGCGATCGGGAAACCAGAGAATTCGCGGTTGTCTGCGCGGATGACGATGCGGCCGTCCTGCAGACTACGAACGAAGATCCCCTGCACGGAAACGCAGGAGCCGATAATGATAGTTCTAATCACAGGAAGCCTCCCACAGACGGCTGTTGTGAGTAAAATAGAGCATAAATTAGATGAATAAATACGCAACTTGGATGAGTTTAGCTGAAACAGGTAACGCATGCGGCGAGTTGCCCTACCCGAATGACTTAAAGCCAGTCGCGCAGGATCGGGATGAGCGGAATATCCGCGGGCGGCATGGGGTATTGGCTTAAGTCCTTGGCGCGAACCCATTTTAGCGTTTGGCCTTCACGGGCCTGCGGCGTGCCCTGCCAGCGGCGGCAGGCGAAGACGGGCATCAGCAGCTGGAAGTCTTCGTAGGCGTGGCTGGCAAATGTGAGGGGCGCGAGGCAAGAAGACCAGGTGTCGATACCCAGTTCTTCCTTCAATTCACGGATGAGTGCGGCCTCGGGTGATTCGCCTTTCTCGACCTTGCCTCCGGGAAATTCCCAGAGGCCGGCCATGGATTTGCCCTCGGGCCGCTGCGCGAGAAGCACGCGGCCGTCAGCGTCGATCAGGGCGACAGCGGAGACGAGGACGAGCTTCATCGGATCAGGACCGATAATCGGCGTTGATCGAGATGTAGCCATGCGTCAGGTCGCAGGTCCAGACGGTGCATTTACCGGAGCCGAGGCCCAGATCGGCGCGGATCGTCAGGTATTCGCCCTTCATGTAATTCGCGCCCTGATCCTCTTTGTAATCCGGGTTCCGCCAGCCTTTATCGGCCACGAGGATGTCGCCGAACCAGATGGAGAGACGGTCACGGTCTGCCAGTGCGCCGGACTTGCCGATGGCCATGACGACGCGACCCCAGTTCGGGTCTTCGCCAGCAATCGCTGTTTTGATCAGGGGCGAGTTGGCGATGGCCATGCCGTGCACTTTGGCATCGGCATCGGAGGCGGCACCAGTGATCTCGATGGTGACGAATTTCGACGCGCCTTCGCCATCGCGGACGACCTGATGGGCGAGGTCGAGCATGACGGTGTTAAGGGCATCGCGGAACGCACCATTGGCCTCGGTCACTTCCACGCCGCTCGCGCCCGTGGCGGCGAGAAGGAGGGTGTCGGAGGTGGAGGTGTCGCTATCGACGGTGATGCAGTTGAAGGTGCTGTCGGTGAGTTCCGAGAGCATGGATTGCAGGAGGCCGCGCTCCACCTTCGCATCAGTGAAGATGTAGACGAGCATGGTGGCCATATCGGGCGCGATCATGCCCGAGCCTTTGGCGATGCCCGCGATCTTCACCTGCTTGCCGTTGATGGTGGCCGTGGCGGTGGCGCCTTTCGGGAAGGTATCGGTCGTCATGATGGCGCGAGCGGCGTCGGCGATGCCGGTGGCCGTTTGCGCGCCTTCAAGTTCCGCGATCTTGGCGATGATGCGGTCATGCGGGAGCGGTTCGCCGATCACGCCTGTGGAGGAGGTGAAGATACGATCCTGCGGCAGGCCGATCTGGTCGGACACCGCTTTGGTGATGGCTTGCACGCTGGCAACGCCATTGCGGCCGGTGAAGGCGTTGGAATTGCCGGAGTTCACGAGGATCGCCGCACCTGCGGAGCCATCGAGGCCGATCTTGGCTTGGCAATCGAGCACAGGGGCCGAACGGGTGGCGGAGCGCGTGAAGACGCCTGCCATCGTGGTGCCGGGGACGAGGTGCGCCAGCATCACGTCAACGCGGCCATGGTATTTCACGCCTGCCTGTGCGGCGGCGAAGGTGACGCCATCGATCACGGGCAGTTCGGGGAACGCAGCCGGAGCGAGGGGAGAAACAGCGGTGATCTTGCCCATATCAGATACCCAAGAGGCTCGTGTTGGAGAGAAGCGCCGGATCGAGTTCCGCGCCGGGTTTTTCGATGGTAGCAGCTTTTGTAAGCTCGGCGATACGCGCATCAAGCGTTTCGCGCTGGATGTCCTGCAGCAGTTCTTCGCGCACATCTTCGAGAGCGGGGGCGGCGGCATCGCGGACATCGTTCAGCTTGATGACGTGCCAGCCGAATTGGGTTTCGACGGGCCCGCTGATTTTGCCGGCTTCGAGTTCTTTGACGGCGGCTTCGAACGGCGGGACCATCATGCTCGGGCCGAACCAGCCCAGTTCACCGCCCGTGGGGCCGGAGGGGCCAGTGGATTTCTCTTTGGCGAGTGTCGCGAAATCCGCGCCGCCTTCGAGGGCTTTCACCAGCTCTTCGGCTTCTTCCTTGGTTTTCACGAGAATATGCGAGGCGTTCCATTCGCGGGTCGGCTCGGCGGAGGCGTATTTGGCTTTGTAGGCTGCAGCGACGGCTTCTTCGGTGACCGCAGGTGCGAGGGCGGCTTCGATGGCTTTGCCCGCGAGGAGGCTGCGGCGCTCGTTCTCGACGGAGAGGCGCACTTGGGCGTCTTCGGTTTCGGTGGCGGCGAGGAGCGTCTGGTTGACGAGCTGGTCGAGCAGGCCGGGGAAGAGAACCTCGTTCGGGATCTGCTGATACTGCGGCGGCAGGGATTGGCGGGCGATGATCAGGTGGCCGAGGGTGATCTCGGTGCCGTTCACGCGTGCAACCACGGTGGCGGCACTCGGCGCATCCTCCGCACTGGCGGGGAGGGCGAGAACGAGGGCCAGCGCGGTGGCTACCGAAAACGTGATGCGTCTGATCATGGAATGGTCCTTTTGGGTAGGGGTTCGAGACCCCCGGCGTTGACACTCTGCGAGCCGCCCCTTACATCGGCAAAGGCTTTTCGGCGGCTCGTCGCGGCCCGTTTTATGCGGTGCAATGCAAGGGGGCAAGCGAATGGCTTGCACGAACCTGTCAACGACGATCGGATAGAACATGCTGGGTCTCGGAACACTCGCCAAGAAGGTCTTTGGCACCCCCAACGACCGCAAAGTAAAGGCGACACGGCCTCTGGTGGCGAAAATCAACGCGCTAGAGCCGGAATTCCAGAGCCTGAGCGACGAGGGGCTGCGCGCGAAGACGGCGGAACTCTCGGAACGCGCCAAAAACGGCGAGAGCCTTGATGCGCTTCTGCCGGAAGCCTTCGCGAACTGCCGTGAAGCCGCGAAGCGCGCTTTGGGCCTTAGGGCCTTCGATACGCAGCTTCTGGGCGGGATCTTCCTGCATCAGGGCAATATCGCCGAGATGAAGACGGGCGAAGGCAAGACGCTTGTGGCGACTTTCCCGGCCTATCTGAACGCGCTCACCGGCAAGGGTGTGCATGTGGTGACCGTGAACGACTACCTCGCCCGCCGCGACGCGGAATGGATGGGGAAGGTTTTCGCGCTTCTGGGCATGACCACAGGCGTGGTTTATCCCCACCAGCAGGACGCGGAAAAGAAGGCGGCCTACGCTTGCGACATCACCTACGCGACGAATAACGAGCTGGGCTTCGATTACCTGCGCGACAACATGAAATCCGACCTCGCGCAGATGTATCAGCGCGGGCACAATTTCGCGATTGTCGACGAGGTGGACTCGATCCTGATCGACGAAGCGCGGACACCGCTGATTATTTCGGGCCCCGCGCAGGATCGCTCGGAACTTTACAAGGTGATCGACGGGATCATCCCCTCAATCCAGCCCGACCACTTCGTTCTGGACGAAAAATCTCGCAACGTGACGTTCTCCGATGCAGGCAACGAGTTCCTTGAAGCGCAATTGGCTGCGCTCGGCCTCCTGCCGGAAGGGCAGAACCTCTACGATCCGGAATCCACGACGCTGGTGCACCACATCAACCAGGCTCTGCGGGCGCATAAGCTGTTCCAGAAGGACAAGGAATATATCGTCCGGAACAACGAGATTGTTCTGATCGACGAATTCACCGGCCGTATGATGGCAGGGCGTCGCCTTTCGGACGGGCTGCATCAGGCGATCGAAGCGAAAGAGAACGTCAGCATCCAGCCGGAGAACGTAACGCTCGCTCAGGTGACGTTCCAGAATTACTTCCGCCTCTACACGACGCTTTCCGGCATGACCGGCACGGCGGCGACGGAAGCCGACGAATTCATGGAAATCTACAAGCTGGGTGTTGTGGAAGTTCCGACGAACCGCCCCATCGCCCGTAAGGATGATGACGACGCGGTGTATCGCACGGCGCGCGAGAAATACGCGGCCATCGTCGAGACCATCAAGGAAGCCCACACGAAGGGCCAGCCTGTGCTCGTGGGCACGACCTCTATCGAGAAGTCGGAATTCCTGTCGGGCCTGCTGAAGCAGGCGGGTGTGCCGCATAACGTTCTGAACGCGCGGATGCATGAACAGGAAGCGCAGATCGTTGCGGATGCCGGTAAGCTTGGCGCGGTGACAATTGCCACGAACATGGCAGGCCGCGGGACTGACATCAAACTGGGCGGCAACGTCGAGATGAAAGTGATGGAGGCGATTGCCGCCAATCCCGAGGGCGATCACATCGCGCTCCGGAAGCAGATCGAAGAAGATCACAAGGCTGCGGAAGAGGCTGTGAAGGCCGCTGGTGGCCTTTTCGTACTGGCAACCGAGCGCCATGAAAGCCGCCGCATCGACAACCAGCTGCGCGGCCGTTCGGGCCGTCAGGGTGACCCGGGGCGGTCTTCGTTCTTCCTGTCGCTTGAAGACGACCTCATGCGGATTTTCGGCTCGGAACGCTTGGACAATATCCTGTCGAAGCTCGGCATGAAGGAAGGCGAGGCGATTGTGCACCCGTGGGTGAACAAGTCGCTTGAGCGCGCGCAGGCGAAAGTGGAAGGGCGCAACTTCGACATCCGTAAGCAGTTGCTGAAGTTCGACGACGTGATGAACGACCAGCGGAAGGTGATCTTCAGTCAGCGCCGCGAGATCATGGAAGCGCAGGACCTTTTCGAGATCGTGACGGATATGCGCGATCAGGTGGTTGACGATCTGGTTGATAACTTCCTGCCGCCGAAGAGCTACGCCGACCAGTGGAATGCCGAAGGGCTTTACGCTGCGGTGATTGAGAAGCTCGGGATGGATCTGCCGATTATCGAATGGGCCGCCGAAGAAGGTGTGGATCAGGATGTTATGGCAGAGCGGATTTCCGAAGCCGGAACCGCGAAGATGGAAGAGAAGGCGGCTGCTTTCGGGCCGGAAAACATGCGTTCCATCGAGAAGCAACTTCTGCTCGATGCGATCGACAAGAAGTGGCAGGAGCACCTGCTGCGCCTTGAGCACCTGCGTTCGGTGATCGGTTTCCGTGGCTATGCCCAGCGCGATCCGCTCAACGAATACAAGACGGAAGCGTTCCAGCTTTTCGAAGGCCTGCTTGACGGGCTGCGTGAGGATGTGACCGAGAAGCTCGCGCGCGTGCGGCCATTGACGGAAGAAGAGCAGCAACAATTGATGGCGCAATATCTTGCGAAACAGCAGGGTGCCGCAGTGGCTGCGCCTGCGCCGACCACGCCGCTGGTTGACGGGTTTGACGAGAATGACCCCGCGACTTGGGGCGATCCTTCGCGCAATGATCCCTGCCCCTGCGGCTCGGGCCAGAAGTTCAAACACTGCCACGGCAAGATCGCGTAAGGCCCGGGAGGCCACGATAACTCCCGCTGAGTGCCACAGGTTAGCCGGATTCTCGGTGCAAAGATTGGTTAAGTCTTTGTGCCGAGGGGCTGGAAATGATTCCGATGAGCAGATACGCCCTGATGGGTGGAACCGTGGCAACCGCCGTGGGTATTGGCTTTTTTATGCAGTCCGGGCCGAGCCGTGAGGCCTATCACGCGCCGGAAGGTAGCGTTCAGTTGGCAAGCGCCAGCCCGGCGGTTTATCAACCCGAGCCTGCTCAGGATCAGGCCCCTGGATTGAGCGATCCGCAAGAGGTTGTGGAGGCCCTTCCGCCTGGCAGGCCTTTGAGCGATGCATTGGACGAGAACGCGACATCGATTGATGCGAGCGCCAGCGAGCCGATGCAGATGGCCGCCGTCGAGGCCGAACTGGAAGCGCCCGCTGCGGCGGCTGCTCCCGCTCTGACCGAGGTGATGGCGGCTTGCGATCTGGTGATGGAAGCGCGTGTGGAACCTGCGGCGATGGTGACGATTTCGCTGACCTCCTGCCAGCCCGACCAGAGCGTGACGATGCATCACAACGGGATGATGGTTCAGGCCATGACCGATGGCGAAGGCAAGCTCGAAATGATGATGCCGGCGCTTTCGGAGCAGGCGCTTTACATTGCGGAGTTCCCGAACCGCGAAGGGGCTGTGGCGCTGGCGGACGTGACCTCTTTGCCGGAATACGAGCGTGTTGTTCTGCAATGGCGGGGTGATGCCGCGCTGTCGCTTTCGGCGCAGGAGTTCGGTGCGGCTTGGGGTGGCGAAGGCCATATCCGTGCCGATGCGCCGGGAACGGTTGAAAATGCCGTGACGGGTGCAGGCGGCTTCCTGACCAAGGTGGGTGATTTCGGGCTGGAGAACAGCCTCCGCGCCGAGGTGTACACCTTCCCGCGGAACGTCCAGCGCGCTAAAGGTGGCGTGGAGTTCACGATTGACGCCGAGGTGACCGCTGGCAATTGCCACAAGGAAATCGGTGCGCAAAGCCTGCAGTTGGGTGACGGCGGCATGTTGACGGTGCGTGAACTGGTGTTGCCCGTGCCGAATTGTAGCGAAATTGGCGACTATATTGTCTTGAAAAATATGGCAGAAGACCTGAAAGTCGCGCTCAACTGAGACTGATTTGAAAGGCTATCAAGCCATGTTGCGGACCTGTGCGGCGGCCATCGCCGCACTTTTCCTTTTTGGAGCGGCGACGCCTGTTTTTGCGCAGGATGTGACGCTGACCTCACGCGATGGAAGCGTTGAAATTGCCGGAAACCTGTTGGGTTTCGACGGCGAGTTCTACCGTGTCGAGACGCTTTACGGGGAGTTGACCGTGGACGGCTCGGGTGTGGATTGCGCCGGGCCAGGGTGCCCAAATCTGGAGAATTTCATCGCCGAATTCTCCATTTCCGGAGCCAGTGTGATGGGGGAGGTGCTGCTTCCGGCGCTGATCCAGGGCTTCGCTTTGCGCGAGGGATTTGTTCTCAAAAAGGAACCAATCGACGAGGCGCGGGCTGTCTTCGTGATTTCGGAGCGGGAGTCGGAGCGCGAGTTGGCGCGGATCACGTTGCGGTCCACAAACTCGGATGAAGGGTTCGCCGATCTGCTCGCGGATGAGGCGGACATCGTGATGTCTTTACGGGAGGTGCGTGAGCAGGAGGTTGATCTGGCGCGGGAAGCGGGGCTTGGCGATTTGCGCGGTCGTGGGCGCGTGCGGGTTCTCGCCTTGGATGCCTTGGTGCCGATTGTGGCCACGGAAAATCCGCTTAACAGCATCAAGACACCCGAGCTGGCGCAGATCCTGTCAGGAAAGATCACGAATTGGGTGCGGCTTGGCGGACCGGATGCACCGATTACGATCCACCTTCGGGAAGAAGGCGCGGGGCTGGCGCAGGCGGTTGTGGATCGGTTGCTGAACCCGGTGGGGGGCTACTTACCTGCGGATGTTGAAAGGCATGAGACGGATAAGGACTTGGCGGAAGCGGTGGAAAAAGACCCGTTCGGGATCGGGGTGACTTCTGCGGCGGCTATTGGTGCGGCGAAGGGGCTGGCGCTTTCGGGCGAGTGCGGGTTTGACCTGCAGGCTGATCGGGAATCGGTGAAGATGGAGGACTATCCCCTTTCGGCACCGCTGTTCCTCTATCTGCCCGCCCGGCGGTTGCCGAAGATCGGGCGGGACTTCCTTTCGTACCTGAGGTCCGGCCCAGCGCAGATGGTGGTTCGGCGAGCAGGGTTTACCGATCAGGCCCCGGAAGAGGTGCCGCTGGATCAGCAGGGGGACCGGTTTGCCAATGCGATTGCGCTGGCGGGGCCCGAGGTGCCTTTGGGGGAGTTGCAGCGGATGGTTCAGCGGCTGGCGCCGATGAAGCGATTGACGACGACGTTCCGGTTCGAGGTTGGTTCGGCGCGGTTGGATGCGCAATCATTGAGCCACGTGGAGCAATTGGCGCGGGCGATCGAGGCCGGGCTTTATGACAATCGCCGGATTGCCTTTGTCGGGTTTTCGGATGGCGACGGGCCAGCGGAGGCCAATCGCACGATTGCAGAACGACGTGCCGCGACGGTTATGGAAGCCGTGCAAGAAGCAGCGGAAACCGCGAATTTCGACCGCTTGGCGATGGACGTGGATGCCTTTGGCGAGGCGCTTCCCATGGCGTGTGATGACAGCGCCTGGGGGCGGCAAGTGAACCGCCGCGTGGAAGTCTGGGTTCAGTAGTCAGATCAGGCCCTCGGAACGGAAGCTCAATTCACGGGATTTGCCGATCACCAGATGATCGTGAAGCGTGATGCCCAGCGCGGTGCCTGCCGCTTGGATCTGATGCGTCATGTCGATGTCAGATTGGCTGGGGGTTGGATCGCCGGAGGGGTGGTTGTGCACGAGAATGAGGGCGCTGGCGTTCAGTTCGAGGGCTCGCTTCATCACTTCGCGCGGGTAGACCGGAACGTGATCGACGGTGCCTTGGGCCTGCGCTTCGTCCGCAATGAGGGTGTTCTTGCGATCAAGGAAGAAGACGCGGAATTGCTCGGTTTCGCGGTGGGCCATGGTGGTTTGGCAATAGTCGAGCAGGGCGTTCCACGAGGAAATCACAGGGCGATGGAGCACGCGGGCGCGGGCCAGCCTGCCTGCCGCGGCTTCGATGATCTTGAGTTCGCAAATCACTGCGTCGCCGACGCCGTGCTCCTGGCGGAGGCGGGCCGTTGAGGCGGAAATGACGCCGTTGAAATCACCGAACTTGTCGAGGAGACGGCGGGCGAGAGGCTTCACATCCTGCCGGGGGATAGCGCGGAAGAGGACGAGTTCCAGCATCTCGTAATCCGGCAAGGCATCGGGGCCGCCGGACAGGAACCGCTCGCGGAGGCGTTGACGGTGATCGGAGATATAGGACGGCAAGCGATTGTTGGGCAAATCGCGCTTGGCCGAGAACGGATTGGCCTCATCCCCCGAAAGCGCGAGCGGCGTTTCGGAGGAGAAGAGGGGCAGCGGTGATTCTGAAAAGGCGCTTGCGGGTTTCATAAGCGCGAGAGTGCTTGGAAAATATTGCTGACTGGTTAATCGAGGCGGATCTTGTGTGCGGCGAGGGCTTCGTAATGTTGCAGCGCTTCGGCGCAGAGGGCGGCGGCTTCTCCGGTGAGTTCGGGAAGGGGGCCTTCAGGGCCGGTGAAGCCTGTTGAGCCATGGATCGCGCCGTACCAATGGAGCGCCCATGCGCCATCCTCTGGGCGGCCGCCTGCGGGCCAGAAGAGCATGGCGGGATCGAAGGGTAGATCGATGGCAGCGCAGAGCTTGCGAAGCATCTGCTCGGGGTTTTCGCGGATATCGGCGCTATCCACCACGAGGCCGCCGATCTGGGAAAACAGGCTCGATTGCTGCGGAAAACCGATATCCTCAAGGCTCATCTCGGCACGCTTGATGCCGTAGGAGGCAATCACGCGGGCGGGGTGGCGGAGGAGGTGGATGTTTACGCATGACTTGGCCCAATCGAGTGGAAAGCCTTCGATCATGTGGTGTGGCATGTGCTTCATGTAGAAATGCGGCTTGCCGTTGGGGATTGGGCCAAGGCAGGCGGCGGCGACCTTTTGGGGGTCATTCTCGTGGGCGGCCAGAATCTCGGCGTTCATCGGGTGGGTGATGCCGGTTTCAGCGAGATAGGGCGCGTAGAAGGGTTCGTCCCAAACGGCGAAATCCGCGCGGGCACCGAAGGAATACATCATGGCCGTGGAAAGATTCCGCGGGCCGGACCACATAGCGATACGCATTTAGTAAGTCCTCACGCGCCGACGAGTTGTTTGTAGAGAGTGCGGATACGCTCGGTGACGGGGCCCATCTGGCCTGTGCCGATCTGGCGGCCGTCAATGGTGCTGACGGGGGTTTGCGCGCCGAAGGTGCCTGTGAGGAAGGCTTCATCCGCGCCGTAGGTATCCACTAGGGAGTAATTCCGTTCGAAAACGGGAATGCCGTTTACCTTGCAGATGTCGATCACCTTTTGGCGGGTGATGCCGTTCATGCAGTAATCGCCCGTGGAGGTCCAAACCGCGCCTTTGCGGACGATGAAGAAGTTGCAGGCGTTGGTGGTGTTCACGAAGCCATGCACATCGAGCATGAGCGCTTCATCGGCCCCGGCCTTTTCGGCGGCGATGCAAGCGAGGATGCAGTTCAGTTTGGAGTGGCTGTTGAGCTTGGGGTCTTGCGTCATGGGCAGGCCGCGCAGGTGGGGCACGGTGGCGAGGCGGATGGGGCGCGGGATCTTGGGCTTAGAGTGCTCCATGATGATCACGACAGTCGGGCCTTGGCGCGAGAGCGAGGGATGCTGGAAGGGGCGGGTTTTGACGCCGCGCGTGACCATGAGGCGACAATGGGCGTCTGTTTGCATGCTGTTGGCGGATTGTGTCTCTAACACAGCGGAAATGACCTGTTCCCTCGTCATGCCGATGTCGAGGTCGATGGCTTTGGCGGCTTCGAAAAGGCGGTCCATATGCTCGTCGATGAAGGACCATTTGCCATTGTAGAGGCGGATGCCCTCCCAGACGCCATCGCCCAGCATGAAGCCGGAATCGTAAACGCTGACGAGCGCTTCGGCTTTGGGTTTCAGCTTGCCGTCCACCCAGATGTGGATCGATTCGTTGCGGGCGTCTTCTTCGGCTTGGTGGGTTGTGACGTGGTCTGCCATGGGGAACTCCGAGTTTGGGCGGAGGCTAGCGCGGGTTTCACGGAGTGTCACCTGTCTGTGAAACGAGGTTTCAGGGGCTAGGAAGGCGGCGCTAGGCGGGCGCATGGTTGGGCGAGTGAATGGAGGGCGCGATGCGGAAAGCAAAACCTGTGGTGTTGGCGCTGTTGATTGCGCTTGGAGTGTTCACCAAGGCGCATGAGGGGCACGCGGGCGAAGCGGTTCTGACTGTGGCGGGCGGGTGCTTCTGGTGCGTCGAATCGGATTTCGAGAGCGTGCCGGGGGTGAAAGAAGTAGTGTCCGGCTACACAGGCGGGAAGAGTAAGAACCCGACCTACAAGCAGGTTTCGGCGGGTGGATCGGGGCATTACGAGGCGGTTCAGATCCACTACGATCCGGCGCGGGTTTCACTGGAAGCTCTGTTGCAGAAATTCGTGCGCTCGGTCGATGTGACGGATGCCGGTGGGCAGTTCTGCGATCGGGGCGAAAGCTATCGGACAGCGATTTTCTTCTCTAATCCAGCTGAAAAGGATGTTGCCAAGCGTGTGAAGGCTGAAGCGGAGGCGGCGCTTGGACGGAAGATCGTGACGCCGATCCTGAACGCGTCTGCGTTCTGGGAGGCCGAGGATTACCATCAGGACTATTACAAGGGCAGCAAGGTTGTGCTGACGCGGTTCGGGCCAGTGAAGCAATCGACAGCCTACAAGAAATACCGTGACGCTTGCGGGCGGGACCAGCGGGTGAAGCAGCTTTGGGGGAAGGCCGCGGCGTTCGCCCATTAAACGCGGGCGAGGAAGGCTTCGACTTCGGCACGGGAAGGGATGGCATCAGCCGTGCCCTTCAGTGTGACTTTTAGGGCGGCGGCGGCGGAAGCGAGGCGCATGGCGGCTTCTGGCGCTTGGCCTTCGGCGATGGCGGCAGCGAGATAGCCTGCGAATGTGTCGCCTGCGCCTGTGGTATCAACAGGTTTCACGGGAAACGCGGGGCAGTGCAGGGTTTGATCTGGGGTAATCCAGTCCGCGCCATCGGAGCCTTTGGTGACGACCACCGTAATGCCCGAGGGAAGCGCGCCGACGGCGGCTTTCAGTTGGGCGGCTTCGATTTCGTTCAAGAGAAGGATCGAAATATGCGGGAGCACGTCGCGGGTGGCTTCGGCGCTGAATGGCGCGGCGGAATAGAACACGATTAGACCCTGTTTCACCGCAATTCGGGCCGCTTCGGCCTGAAGGTTCGTTTCGTTTTGGAGGATCAGGAGATCACCTGGCGCGGTTACGGAAGTGAGCACCTCAAGCTGCGCATCGGTGAAAGCGCGGTTTGCGCCGGGGAAGATGGTGATCGCGTTCTCGCCGGTTTCATCAACAGTGATGATCGCGTGGCCAGTCGGGGTTTCGGACTGGTTGATGTGCTGCGTATCAACGCCCAGCGCGGCAAGGCGCTGTTTGGCCCAGAGGCCTTCGGGGCCAATGAGACCGATATGCGCGACAGTTGCGCCAGCCTTGGCGGCGGCGACGGATTGGTTCGTGCCCTTCCCGCCCAGACCGAGGGAATATTCCCGCGCCGCGATGGTTTCACCCGGCGCGGGGATGTGCGGCACGCGATAGGCGTGATCCGCGTTGATGGAGCCGAAGGACCAGATCTTCGGCATGGGCGTTAGCCGATCTTGTTCGCCGCGAGGACGGCCATGTTCAGAATGTCGTTCACCGTTGCGGAGGTGGAGCAGATCTGGATCGACTTATCGACGCCAGCGAGGATCGGGCCGATCACAGTTGCGCCGCCCATTTCCTGCATCAGCTTGACCGAGATCGAAGCGGAATGGCGGGCGGGAACGATCAGGATGTTCGCGGGGCCGGAGAGGCGCTGGAACGGATAGGCGGCCTGAGCGCGCGGGTTGAGGGCCACGTCGACCGTCATTTCGCCTTCGAACTCGAAATCGACGCCACGGCGTTCGAGGACTTTCGGGGCAAGGGCCATTTTCGCGGCGCGTTCCGAAACGGGGTAACCGAAGGTCGAGAAGGAGACAAAGGCCACGCGCGGCTCCAAGCCGAAGTGGCGCGCGACATCGGCGGCGCGTTCGGCGATGGTGGCGAGATCTTCTTCATCCGGCCATTCCTGCACCAGCGTATCGCCGATGAGGACGATCTTGCCCTTGTGCAGAAGCGCGGTGATGCCTGCTGCGCCATGGGTGGAATCAGCATCGAACACGTGGTTGATGAGGCCGAGCACATAGGCGGACTTGCGGGTCGCGCCGGTGACGAGGCCATCGCCATGACCATGCGCGAGCATGAGAGCCGAGAACACGTGACGGTCACGCGCAGCGAGGCGGTGCACATCGTGGCGGTCGAAGCCTTTGCGCTGGAGGCGGTTGTAGAGGAAATCCTTGTAGGTGTTCAGGTGGCGGGTGGTGGCCGCGTTCACGACTTCCAACTCGCGCACCGCATCCCCGAGGCCTTCGGCTTCGAGTTTCTCTTTCACATCAGCATCGCGGCCAACAACGATGGCTTTACCCAGACCGGAGCGCTGGTATTGCACAGCGGCACGCAGCACGCGGGGATCGTCACCTTCCGCGAAGATCATGCGGGCTTGGGCGGCACGGGCGCGGGCGTGGATGCCGCGCAGGATTGAGGCGGTCGGATCCATGCGGTGACGGAGCGACAGCTCGTAAGCTTCCATGTCGATGATCGGGCGGCGGGCCGCGCCAGTTTCCATGCAAGCGCGCGCCACGGCGGGCGGGATGCGGTGGATGAGGCGGGGGTCGAAGGGGGTCGGGATGATGTAGTCGCGACCGAAGGTGAGCTTGCGGCCATAGGCCATTGCAACTTCATCCGGTACATCTTCGCGCGCGAGTTCAGCGAGCGCTTGAGCGCAGGCGATCTTCATCTCGTCATTGATGGCGCGGGCATGCACATCAAGCGCGCCGCGGAAGAGGTAGGGGAAGCCGAGAACGTTGTTCACTTGGTTCGGGTAGTCGGAACGGCCCGTGGCAACGATGGCATCCGGGCGGACTTCGTGGGCTTCTTCGGGGGTGATTTCCGGATCGGGGTTCGCCATGGCGAAGATGACCGGATTGTCGGCCATGCTTTGCACCATATCCTGAGTAACCGCGCCTTTAGCCGAGACGCCGAGGAACACATCGGCTCCAACCATGGCTTCTTCCAGCGTGCGCGCATCGGTGCGGGCGGCGTGGGCCGATTTCCACTGGTTCATGCCCTCGGTACGGCCTTGGTAGATCGTGCCTTTGGTATCGCAGAGAATGCAATTGTCGTGCTTCGCGCCCATGCGCTTCAGAAGCTCGATGCAGGCGATGCCAGCGGCACCCGCACCGTTCACCACGATGCGGACGTCTTCGATTTTTTTGCCGGAGAGATGCAGTGCGTTGATGAGACCTGCCGCGCAGATCACGGCGGTGCCGTGCTGGTCATCGTGGAACACCGGAATGTCCATGATTTCCTTCAGGCGGCTTTCGATGATGAAGCACTCGGGCGCTTTGATGTCTTCGAGGTTCACGCCGCCAAAGGTGGGGCCCATCAGGTTGACGGCCTGAATGATCTCGTCAGGGTCTTCGGTGTCGAGTTCGATGTCGATCGAGTTCACGTCAGCAAAGCGCTTGAAGAGAACGGACTTGCCTTCCATCACCGGCTTCGAGGCGAGCGCGCCGAGGTTGCCGAGGCCAAGAACGGCAGTGCCGTTGGAGATCACCGCAACGAGGTTGCCCTTGTTGGTGTAATCATAGGCGGTTTCCGGTGTTTTGTGGATTTCTTCGCAGGGAACGGCGACGCCCGGGGAGTAGGCCAGAGAAAGATCGCGCTGGGTGGTCATGGGGACAGTTGCCTGGACCTCCCACTTGCCCGGAGTGGGCTCGATGTGGAATTGCAGGGCTTCTTCACGCGTGAACTTTGGCTTCGACATTTGGGGCGGCTCTCCTTGCGGCTGATGCCTCTTACATGGCTCGGGCCGTTGGCTCAACGGTTTAGCGATTTCGCCTTTCGCCGCAGGGGCGGGGTTTGTAAGGTCCGGTTCGATGAATAGGGGGCCGACGTGAGCGAGACTGTCACGCCGATGATGGCGCAATATCTGGAGATCAAAGCCCAGCATCCGGGTGCGTTGCTGTTCTATCGCATGGGTGATTTCTACGAGATGTTTTTCGACGACTCGGTGGCGGCGGCGGAAGCGCTTGATATTGCCCTGACAAAACGCGGGATGCACTTGGGGGAAGAAATCCCGATGTGTGGCGTTCCGGTTCATGCAGCGGAGGGGTATTTGCTGACACTCATCCGCAAGGGTTTCCGGGTGGCTATTGCCGAGCAGATGGAAGATCCGGCGGAGGCGAAGAAGCGCGGATCGAAATCGGTGGTGCGGCGGGATGTTGTCCGGCTGGTGACGCCCGGAACGCTGACCGAGGAAAGCCTGCTGGAGGCGCGGCGGCACAATTTTCTGGCGGCCTATGCTTTGATCCGCGATGAGGGCGCGCTGGCTTGGGTGGATATTTCGACCGGGGCGTTTCACGTGATGCCTTTGGGGCCGATGCGCCTCGGACCGGAACTGGCGCGATTGATGCCGTCGGAGCTGGTTTTGAACGAGGCTGGAGAGGCAGATTTTGGTGAATTAGTCTCTGAATTCGGGATTTCACTCACGCCGCTGGCGCGGTCTTCATTTGACTCGACGAGCGGTGAAAAGCGGCTTTGTGCGCTTTTTGGTGTGGCCTCGCTGGAACCATTCGGTGCGTTTACCCGTGCGGAAGTGAGCGCGATGGGCGCGATTGTGGACTATCTTGATCTGACGCAGCGTGGGAAGTTGCCGCTTTTGCGCGCACCACAGAAGGAGCTTGAGGGCGGGTTGATGCAGATCGACGCGGCGACGCGGCGGAATCTGGAACTTACGCACGCGATGAGCGGCGGGCGCGCTGGCAGCCTATTGGCGGCGATAGACCGGACAGTGACAGCGTCGGGCGCGCGCCTGTTGGAGCGGCGGCTTTCCTCGCCGAGCCGGGATGTGGAAACGATCCTCGGGCGGCTGGATTGTATCGACTTTCTGGTGGAACAGTCTCGATTCCTGTCTGACCTTCGGGAAGTTCTCCGACGCGTTCCTGATCTGGATCGCGCGCTTTCAAGGCTGGCCTTGGAGCGCGGGGGCCCGCGTGATCTGGCTGCTCTGCGGAGCGGGTTGGAGCAGGCGCTGGTGTTGTCTGGGATGTTGCCCGAAGACCTTCCCGCGCTGTTCGTCAGCGCCCGACAAGCTTTGATCGGACATGAGAACCTGATCGGTCTTTTGAGGGATTCCTTGGTGGCCGAGCCGCCGCTTCTGGCGCGTGACGGCGGGTTTGTGGCGACTGGATACGACGCCGAACTAGATGAGATGCGCCAGTTGCGCGATGAAGGGCGCGGTGTGATTGCCCGAATGCAGACGGAATATGCCGATCTGACCGGAATTCCCTCGCTCAAGATCAAGCACAACAACGTTTTGGGCTATTTTGTGGAGATCACCTCCACGCATGTGGACAAAATCCTGGGCCCGCCGCTGAATGAACAGTTCAAGCATCGCCAGACCACCGCGAACCAACTCCGGTTTACCACGCCGGAGTTGAGCGAGATGGAAACGCGGATTTTGAATGCGGGCGGGCGGGCCATCGAGATCGAGAAACGCGTCTTCGAGGAGTTGCGGCAGAACATTCTCGCGAGCGAAGGGCGGATCGGGGAAACAGCGCGGGCGTTGGCGGAGCTTGACGTGGCGGGCGGGCTGGCAGACCTGAGCCGCGGCGAAGGCTGGGTGCGGCCCAAGGTCGATGGTTCGCGGGTGCTTGAGATTACCGGCGGACGGCATCCTGTGGTGGAACAGTCTCTGAAACGGAAGGGCGAGGCCTTTGTGGCGAATGACGCCGATTTGGGCGCGGGCACAGACATTTGGCTGCTAACCGGCCCGAACATGGCGGGTAAATCGACGTTCCTGAGGCAGAATGCGTTGATCGCGGTTTTGGCCCAGATGGGGAGTTTCGTTCCGGCAACATCGGCCCATATCGGGGTTGTGAGCCAATTGTTTAGCCGCGTGGGGGCCAGTGATGATCTGGCCCGTGGGCGTTCCACGTTTATGGTCGAGATGGTGGAAACGGCGGCGATCCTCAATCAGGCGGACGAGCGAGCGCTGGTGATCCTTGACGAGATCGGGCGGGGAACAGCCACTTATGACGGCCTGTCGATTGCCTGGGCGACGCTGGAGCATCTGCATGAGGTGAACCGTTGCCGCGCGCTGTTTGCCACGCATTACCACGAGATGACGGCGCTGGCGGGCAAACTGAGGCGGGTGGATAACGCCACGGTGACCGTTCGCGAACACGCGGGTGACGTGATCTTCCTGCACGAGGTGAAGAAGGGCGCTGCGGATCGGAGCTATGGGGTTCAGGTGGCGCGGTTGGCTGGCTTGCCGGATTCAGTCGTTGCTCGGGCCAAGGTTGTTCTTGAGGCTTTGGAGAAAGGCGAACGGGAAGGGGGCAAGCGGCAGGTGGTGATCGATGATCTGCCGCTCTTTGCGGCGATGGCTCCGCCTGCGCCCAAGGCGCCTGTTCAAAAGCCTTCTGCCGCCTTGGATCGCTTGCGCGAAATCCATCCCGACGATTTGAGCCCGAGGGAGGCTTTGGCGGCGCTCTATGAGTTGCGCGATATCCTGAAGTCGGAAGAATAAAGGCGCCCGAAGGCGCCTTTTTCAGTTCTTCGGCATCGAAGAGACGCCGACTTGCGCGGGGCGCAAGAGGCGGTCGTGCAGCATGAAACCCTCGGCGGCGACCTGAATAATGTCGCCCGCTTTGGTGCCGGGCACCGGGGCCTCGAACATTGCCTGATGGTGCTGCGGATCAAAAACATCGCCCACTTGGGGTGCGATAATCGTGATGCCGTGCTTGGCGAAAATGTTGAGCAATTCACGCATGGTCAGCTCCACGCCCTCGAGGAGCGGGCCGAACGTTGCGCGCTGCTCATCGGTGGCGGCATCGAGCGCGCGCTTCATGTTGTCATAGACCGGAAGCATATCGCGGGCGAGTTTCGAGCCGCCATATTGCTCGGCTTCACGGCGATCGCGGTCTGCGCGCTTGCGGCTGTTTTCCGCGTCGGCCAGCGCGCGCATCCACTTGTCTTTGTAGTCGTCACGCTCCGCGCGGAGGGAGTCTACCTGCACATCCGCGTCGGAAATCTCTTCTGCAAAATCAGCGTTCTCTTCGAGTTCCGCATCCAGAAGATCATCAAGAAATTCGGGCTCTTTTCCGGGTTTGGCCATGCTCATTACCTCTCAGTACGGTCACCGATCATACGACCTACCAGTTGCGCGGTGTAATCCACGATCGGAACGATCCGGCCATAGTTCAGCCGGGTTGGCCCGATGACGCCGATAGCGCCGATGATCTTTCGGTCAGCGTTCATATATGGAGAAACCACCAGAGAGGAACCCGAAAGTGAGAAAAGTTTGTTCTCCGAGCCGATGAAAATGCGCACCCCGTCGCCGCTTTCGGTCAGATCAAGGAAATCGGCGATGTCACGCTTGCGCTCAAGGTCATCGAAAAGGTTACGGATACGCTCCAGATCCTCTTCCTTGGTATCAGCGTTGAGCAGATTGGCGCGGCCACGCACGATCAGGCGTTCGTTACGGCCGCCTTCATCTTCCCACAGGACCAGACCTGATTCGACGAGCTCACGTGCGAGCGTATCGATTTCCTGACGCCGCTTCGCGATCTCGCGGCGGATCACGGTTTTCATCTTGGAAAGCGTGCGACCCTCGACGATAGAATTAAGGAAGTTCGCGGCCTCCCGCATCGAGGAGGGGGTTTGCCCGGCAGGCGGGGTAAAGAGGCGGTTTTCGACCTGACCATCCGCAAAGACGATCACCACGAGGGCGCGGTCCGGCGAGAGGCTGACGAACTCAAGGTGCTTGATCGCGGCTTCGTGTTTGGGTGTAAGGACGAGAGAGGCCCCGCGCGTGACGCCAGAAAGCGCGGCGCCAACGCGATCCAGAAGGCTGCCCACATCGGACGAATTGCTGCCGAGCGTTTCGTCAATCATCGCGCGATCTTCGGCGTCGGGCGGGGCAACTTCGAGCAGCGAATCCACGAAAAGTCGAAGGCCAAGCTGCGTGGGGATGCGGCCTGCGGAGATGTGCGGCGATCCGAGGAGGCCGAGATACTCGAGGTCGTTCATCACGTTGCGGATCGTGGCCGCGCTGACTTTTTCGGTCATGGCGCGGGTGAGGGTGCGGCTCCCGACGGGATCGCCGGACGAAAGATACGACTCGACAACCCGGCGGAAGACCTCGCGGGAGCGGTCGTTCATCTCGCTCAGAATGTTTGTGCTGTCATTCATGCCAGAACCCATGACACCGCAGTTAAAGAGTAAGGCGCGGAATGGTCAATCGCACTTGCGCCTCAGGGGCGGGCACCTGTATCCCCAAGACAAACGAAAGGATCTTTATATGCGCCCGTCTGGAAGAAAATTAAGCGAAATGCGGCCGATTTCAATCGAGACCGAAGTGGTGAAACATGCGGAAGGGTCTTGCCTGATCAAAGTTGGCGATACGCATGTGCTGTGCACCGCAACGCTGGAAGAGCGCGTACCGCCTTTTGTGAAGGGTTCTGGCCTTGGGTGGGTGACGGCGGAATACGGGATGCTGCCGCGCTCGACTTCGAGCCGGATGCGCCGTGAGGCGGCTTTGGGGAAGCAGGGCGGCCGGACTGTTGAAATTCAGCGCCTTATCGGACGCTCGCTGCGGGCGGGTGTGGATCGCGTTGCTTTGGGTGAACGCCAGATCACTGTGGACTGCGACGTGCTTCAGGCTGATGGCGGCACGCGCTGCGCCTCGATCACCGGTGGTTGGGTGGCTCTAAGGATCGCAGTGGGTAAGCTCCTCAAGGCCAGCGTGATCTCGACCAATCCGTTGGAGTTCCCTGTGGCTGCGGTTTCTTGCGGGATCTATGCGGGCCAGCCGGTTTTGGACCTCGATTATCCCGAAGACAGCGAAGCGGGCGTTGACGGCAACTTCGTGATGCTGGGCGACGGGCGTTTGGTGGAAGTCCAGATGTCTGCGGAAGGGGCGACTTTCACGCGTGCTCAGATGGATGAATTGCTGGGATTGGCCGAGAAGGGCGTTTCCGAATTGGTGGCGGCGCAGCGGGCGGCGGTTGATGCGTAAGTTTTCGGGCGATCGGCTTTTGGTGGCCACCCACAACAAGGGGAAGCTTGAGGAGATCGCGGATCTGCTCAAGCCTTTCGGCGTGGCTGTGGTTGGGGCTGCCGAGATGGGGTTGCCCGAGCCGGAAGAAACCGGAACCACATTCGTGGAGAATGCGCGGATCAAGGCGCATGCGGCGGCGCAGGCAACTGGCTTGCCCGCGCTTTCGGATGATAGCGGTTTGGCCGTGGATGCCCTGGATGGTGCACCGGGTGTTTATACGGCGGATTGGGCAGAAACAGAGTCTGGTCGGGACTTCGTGGTGGCTATGGAAAAGACCCATGCTGCGGTCTTGGCGACGGGTAAACCGCAACCCTGGACGGCGCGGTTTTGCTGCACGTTGGTGCTCGCTTGGCCGGATGGCCATGACGAGGTGTTTCCGGGTGCGGTTGAAGGAAGGCTGACTTGGCCTTTGCGGGGCGATCTTGGGCACGGGTATGACCCGATGTTTGTGCCAGAGGGGTTCGACATTACGTTCGGCGAGATGGATCGCTGGGAAAAGAACCGCATGAGCCACAGGGCGGATGCCTTCCAGAAACTTGTGACGGGCTGTTTTGGCTGAGGATTGGCAAAACGGGGGCTTCGCGGCCTATGTCCATTGGCCATTTTGCGCGGCCAAGTGCCCGTATTGCGACTTTAACAGCCATGTCTCGCGGAGCATCGACCAGAAACGCTGGCTCGACGCGTATGTTTCCGAAATTGATCGGTATGCCGAGGAAGTTGGCGGTCGAACGCTGACCTCGATCTTCTTTGGTGGAGGGACACCCTCTTTGATGGACCCAGATGTGGTGAAGGCGGTAATCGACCGGCTTCGGCTACATTGGCCCGCCGTGAATAATCTGGAAGTGACGCTCGAGGCGAACCCCGGATCGGTCGAGTCGGGGCGGTTTAGAGCCTATTCTGAAGCCGGAGTGAACCGGATTTCGATGGGCATTCAATCCTTGCGTGACGATGATTTAAAGCGTTTGGGCCGGATACATACGGTTGAAGAGGCGAGGAAGGCCTTCGATATCGCCCGCAATCAGCTCGAGCGTGTGAGCTTCGACCTGATTTATGCGCGCCAACAACAAACACCAGAGGAATGGCGAAGAGAGTTGGAGGAGGCCCTCTCGATGGCCATCGACCATCTTTCGCTCTACCAACTGACTATCGAAGAGGGGACCGCTTTCGGGGATCGCTACAAGGCGGGAAAATTGAGAGGCCTGCCTCCAGAAGATTCCGCCTCGGAGATGTACGAGATCACCCAAGAGGTTTGCGAGCGCTTCGGCATGCCGGCCTACGAGATTTCGAATCACGCAAAGCCTGGTGTGGAGTCACAGCACAACATCGTGTATTGGAAATACGGTGACTACCTAGGTATAGGGCCGGGCGCGCATGGGCGACTTACATTGGGCGGCACACGCCACGCAACGGAAGGCTTCAGGGAGCCAGGCAAGTGGCTCGCGGCCGTAGGCGGCGGATCGGGCGAAAGTGTACGGGATGCGCTTGAGGTCGAAGATTCAGCGAGTGAATTCCTTCTTATGGGGCTGCGGCTTCGGGAGGGTATCGACGCAGAGCGCTTCGAACGCATTTCTGGCCGCCCCTTGAATGCCAAGCGTTTAGGCTATTTGCTTGAGATAGGAATGGTGGAATGCTCCGGCGCAACTGTGCGCGCGACAGAGGCGGGGCGTATGGTTCTGAATGCCGTGATTGGCGAACTCTTGAGGTGACTGATGCGGTTTATCTGGGCTTTTGCGGGGTTGGTCAGCCTGGCTTTGGCCCTGATCGGAATTGTGCTGCCGCTTTTGCCGACCGTTCCCTTCCTTCTGCTGGCCGCATTTTGCTTTGCACGATCTTCTGAACGACTGCACTTCTGGCTCATCAATCACAAAACCCTCGGCCCGCCGATCCTTGAGTGGCAAGAGCGTGGTGCGATCAACCCTCGTGGAAAGCGTTTGGCAACGCTTTCCATTGCCGTGGTGTTCGGCATTTCGCTGGCGATCGGACTACGTCCGATGATTTTGGGCATTCAGGCGCTTTGCCTTGCTGGGGTGCTGACGTTTATCTGGACGAGACCTAGGGCGTAGACGAGAGAATGCGACACAGCTCGTCGAGCTGATCGAGCGTCGCGTAACGGATCACGATTTGACCCGTCTCTTGACCGTTGTTGTGCTGAATCTCGACCGGCATCTTCAGATTAGCCGCCAGATCTGCCTCCAATGCGCGTGTATCGGCATCTTTTTCTGACTTCGGACGGCTTTGCTTGGCGCCGCCTTCGGTGAAAATGTTCGATACGGGCTTTTTTGCGAGCTTTTCGGCTTCACGAACAGAAAGTCCGTCCTTGATAATCTTGCGAGCCGCCGTGATCGGGTCATCCATAGTGACCAGAGCGCGAGCGTGGCCTGCCGACAGCCTGCCTTCACGCACGAGCTCGACCACTTCTTCAGGCAAGGACAAAAGGCGCAGGAGGTTGGCGATATGGCTCCGGCTCTTGCCAAGGGCTTCAGCGAGACGCTCTTGGGTATGCCCAAAGCGGTCCATGAGCTGACGGTAGCCCGCCGCTTCTTCGATCGCATTCAGGTCGGCACGCTGAATGTTCTCAATGATGGCGATTTCAAGGACTTCGGTATCATCCAACTCTCGCACAAGAACGGGAATCGTGTGCAGTTGGGCGATCTGTGAGGCACGCCAGCGGCGTTCGCCAGTGACGATCTCGTAATCCCCAGCATGTCCGGGGCGCGGGCGCACGATCAGCGGCTGCAGGACGCCCTTCTCACGGATCGATGATGCAAGCTCCTGCAACGCCTCTTCGTTGAACGTGCGCCGGGGCTGAGTTGGGTTGGCGAAAATCTTCTCGACCGGAACGAACATGTCGGGCCGACGCGGCGCCGAAGCTTCGGCGGCGGGCGCAGCAGGGGCGACATCGGCCATCAGCGCGGAAAGACCCCGGCCAAGACCTCTGGATTTGCTCGTTTTATCGCTCATTTCACACTCCAGCTACTGCAACAAGCTCAGGATAGCGGCGAAGGACTTCCTTTGCCAACTCGAGATAGGCTTGGGACCCTTTGGATTGCGGATCATACTCCAGCACCGGCATCGCGAAGGAAGGTGCTTCGCTCAACCGAACATTTCTCGGAATGACTGTCTTGAACACGACATCTCCCAGATTGGCGCGGGCATCGGCTTCAACCTGTTGGGAGAGATTGTTCCGCGCGTCATACATCGTGAGAACAACACCTTCGATGCGAAGCTTCGGGTTCGCAGCTTGGCGCACCTCACGGATCGTCATCATAAGCTGGCTCAGGCCTTCCAGTGCGAAAAACTCAGATTGCAGCGGCACAAGAACAGAATGCGCGGCGACCATGGCATTTACGGTCAGCAAGTTGAGTGACGGCGGGCAGTCGATGAGGATGAAATCGAAGACGAAATCGTCCATGGCGCGCTGGTGAAGTGCGTCGTGAAGCATGAAGCTGCGCTTTTCGTTCGCAACAAGCTCCATGTCCGCCGAGGAAAGGTCCACCGTGGCGGGGATGATGCAAAGGCCTTCGACGCGCGTGCGCTGGATGGCTTTATGAAGATCGACATCTTCAAGGATGAGCTCATAGGTGGTGAGCTCACGGTCATCGGGCTCGATTCCCAATCCGGTGGACGCGTTGCCCTGAGGATCAAGATCGACAAGAAGAACCCGCATGCCCAATGCCGTAAGGGCCGCGCCGAGGTTGATCGCAGTGGTGGTTTTGCCAACGCCACCTTTTTGGTTCGCGACGGCAATGATTCGCGTGTGGCTTGTGCGGGTGGGGTCAGACACGGGAAATTCCCTTAATTTTTAGAATTACTGCTTGATCGTCCGTAGCGCTCTTACAGGCTTCGTGGCTGAAGGACCATTCCATTTGCATTTCGGCCATTTCTTCTTGCCAACGTGCGCCTTTAAGAAACAGGCACATTCCATCGGGCTTCAAATGCCTTAAGGCCAAGGGGGCGAGCGTTTTCAGATCCGCAAGGGCGCGAGCCGACACAACCGACGCATTTTGCGGCTCTGCCTGTTCGATGCGCTCTGCTACAACAGTTGCGGATGATCCCGTTTCACGCAGCGCTGTTCGCAGAAAAGTCGCCTTGCGCTTATCACTTTCAATCAGCGTGATTTTCTTGATGGGGTGAAAATCCTCGGCACAAATCGCAATGACGACGCCAGGGAACCCGCCTCCCGAGCCCAAATCAACCCAGTGATCTACCGGGCCATCGGTCAGACATAGCAATTGAAGGCTGTCTTCGATGTGTCGTGATCGCAAATCAGGTAGAGTGGACCTTGCGATCAAGTTGATCGCCGGGTTCCATTTTTCGACGAGCTTGGCGAATATTTCCAGCCGGTCGAATGTTTCACGTGAAACATCCGCCCACATCACGCCGACTTTTCTCTCTGAGCTTGCTTCATTTTTGCAAGAAGAAGTGTGAGTGCGGCGGGCGTCATTCCATCCACGCGCGAAGCCTGAGATAGGTTCGCAGGTTGCGCCCTGCCGAGTTTGAGCTTCAACTCGTTGGAAAGGCCGTCTATCCGTGAATAGTCGAAGTTCGCGGGAATTTCTTGAAGCTCATCCTTCCGCAACAACTCTACGTCCCGCTTTTGGCGGTCGATGTAGTTGGAATAGAGGGCATCCTTCGCAAGTTGGGACTGGATTTCGGGCTCAATTGAGCGCAACTCTGGGTCGAGTTGCTCCAAATGTGTGAACTCGATCTCAGGCAGTGACAGAAGCTGGAAAGGCGTACGACGCGGGCCATCCGGATTAATGGACATACCGAGGGTATTCACTTCCCGCGGCGTAAAGGTTTGGCGTTCAAGCATTTCCCTTCCGGCAGAGAGCTTCTCCATCTTGCTCGCAAACGCAATCTTCCGGTCTTCACTTGCGCAACCGATTTCAAGCGCGAGCGGCGTAAGGCGCTGATCCGCATTGTCTGCCCGCAAAGAAAGCCGGAATTCGGCGCGCGAAGTGAACATCCTGTAGGGCTCAGCCACGCCGCGCGTCGTCAAGTCGTCGACCATCACGCCAATGTAGCTATCAGTTCGCGAGAAAATGACTGGTTCTTTGGCCAAGGACTCAGATGCGGCATTCAACCCCGCCACAAGGCCTTGTGCCGCGGCTTCCTCATATCCGGTCGTTCCGTTGATCTGACCCGCGAGGAAGAGGCCGGGGACGGACTTAACGCCCAGACGAAGATCAAGCGCGCGCGGATCAACGTAGTCATATTCAATCGCGTAACCGGGCTGGAGGATTGCGGCACCCTCCAAGCCGACCATGGAGTGCACATAGTCGTGCTGAACATCCTCGGGAAGCGAGGTGGAAATACCGTTCGGATAAACTGTGTGATCATCCAGCCCTTCGGGCTCAAGGAAGACCTGATGACTATCTTTATCAGAGAAGCGGACGATTTTGTCTTCAATAGACGGGCAATAACGCGGGCCAATGCCCTCGATGTGACCCCCATACATCGCGGACCGGGAGAGGTTTTCGCGAATAATATCATGGGTTTTGGAGTTTGTATGGGTAATGCCGCACGAGATTTGCCGAACAAATGGGGCCTTCGAGAGGAAGGAGAACAGGACTGGCTCGTCATCCGCTGGCTGGGAGTCGAGCTTGCTCCAATCAATCGTCCGACCATCAAGGCGCGGCGGTGTGCCCGTTTTCAGGCGGCCGAGCGGCAGGCCAAAGGTGTCCATACGCTCCGCGAGCTTTACAGACGGCTTATCACCGATCCGCCCACCTGGCCGCTTCTTGTCGCCGATATGGATAACACCCCTAAGAAAGGTGCCCGTCGTGAGGACTACTGCCGCAGCGCTAAGTTCCGAGCCATCCTCCAAAACGACGCCGGACACGCGGTTTCCGGTCATCAGAAGATCCGTGCATTCGCCTTCAACGATCGTGAGATTCTCCCGCTGCTCCGTGATTGCGAGCATAGTTTCCCTGTAGATTTTCCGGTCGGATTGCGTGCGTGGGCCTTGTACGGCGGGGCCTTTGCGGCGGTTCAGAAGACGGAACTGTATACCGGAACGGTCAGCCACATGGGCCATAACGCCGTCCATTGCGTCGACTTCACGAACAAGGTGGCCCTTTCCAAGGCCGCCGATGGCAGGATTGCAGGACATCACGCCGATTCCAGCGCGGGAAAGCGTGACGAGAGCAGTCGTTGCTCCCATTCGAGCAGCGGCGTGCGCGGCCTCCGCACCTGCGTGGCCACCACCAACAACAACGACATCGAAGCGATGTTTCACGTGAAACACTCCTTACTTTCCGATGCAAAAGCTGGAGAAGATTTCATCCAGCAGGTTTTCCACATCAATACGGCCCACAAGCTGATCCAGCGCTCTTGCTGCAGTTCGAATTTCCTCGGCCGCAAGATCCGAGACTTCAGAACCCAGTTCCACCAACCAAAGCGCCTGCGTCAACGCAAGATCCGCCTTTTCGAGCGCGAAGCGGTGGCGCTCCCGAACCGCAATCCCGGCATTCGCGGACAGAGCTGCTAGCCTGATCCGGAGATGGTCTAGCAGATTCTCGATCCCCTGACCACTGACACCCGAAACCGCTCCGTCTAAATCCCCGTGAAGATCAGCCTTGGCAACTAGCACCAGATCCCCTTCTAGCGGTTTAATCGGCGGCTCTTCGCCTTTCTCAACAAGGAAAAGTCGGATATCCGCAGTCTCGGCGCGCGCGATGGCTTTGGTAATGCCTATGCCTTCGACGAAATCTTCCGTGTCACGAAGACCAGCCGTATCCAGAAGCGTAACGGGCAGGCCGGCAATATCCATCCGAACCTCGATAACATCGCGGGTCGTTCCAGCGAATTCGGATGTGATCGCGGCCTCTCTGCCTGCTAAAGCATTGAGAAGTGTGGATTTCCCGACGTTCGGCGCCCCTACAATAGCGACTTCGAAACCGTTACGAACACGCTCAGCCGCGCTGGCGCCACGGATCTGTTTCCGGATCTCGGCCTGAACATCCGAGAGCAAAGCCCGGACTTCCGGTGTGACATCGACAGGCACATCTTCATCTGCGAAGTCGATTGTCGCTTCGATCAAAGCCGCGGCGCGGATGAGAGATTTCCGCCAAACGTCAGTCAGGGTTCCGATCTCGCCTGAGAAGACGCGCATTGCTTGACGGCGTTGCGCTTCTGTTTCGGAATCGATCAGATCGGCCAAGCCTTCAACCTGCGCCAGATCGAGGCAACCGTTTTCCAGAGCACGACGGGTAAATTCACCAGGTTCCGCCAAACGCGCCCGCGCACCGACGCCGATTTCTCGCAACACGGCGGTGACAATCGCGGTTGATCCATGCAGATGCAGCTCAACAGAGCGCTCGCCCGTAAAGCTTGCCCCTTGCTCGAAACAAATCACCAAGGCCTGATCGATCAGGTCGCCTTGCCTGCTACACAGCGCACGAAGACCCGTCCTTCGAGGCTCTGGCAGAGAACCGACGAGCGGATGCACGACGTCAAATGCATCGGCGCCGGATATCCGGATCACTGAAACGCCAGCCTTGCCTGGCGCACTGGCCAAGGCAAAGATCGTGTCCATCGTTGCCTCAGCTGTTCATGGATTCGAAGAATTCGCCGTTCGTCTTAGTCTGCTTGAGCTTCGAGATGAGGAACTCGATCGCATCCGTCGTTCCCATCGGGTTAAGGATGCGGCGCAGGACGAAGGTCTTCTGGAGATCCTTCTGATTAACGAGCAGGTCTTCCTTACGGGTGCCGGACTTGAGGATATCCATCGCCGGGAAGACGCGCTTGTCAGCGACTTTCCGGTCGAGGACGATTTCCGAGTTACCGGTGCCCTTGAATTCTTCGAAGATAACTTCATCCATCCGCGAACCGGTATCGATAAGCGCCGTCGCGATGATGGTCAGCGAACCGCCTTCCTCGATGTTACGGGCGGCACCGAAGAAGCGCTTCGGGCGCTGCAGGGCGTTCGCGTCCACGCCGCCAGTGAGAACCTTACCAGACGAGGGGACGACCGTGTTGTAGGCGCGGCCGAGGCGGGTGATCGAGTCCAGAAGGATCACAACGTCACGCTTATGCTCGACAAGGCGCTTGGCCTTCTCGATGACCATTTCGGCAACGGCGACGTGGCGTGTCGCGGGTTCGTCGAAGGTGGAGGAAATAACCTCGCCTTTCACCGAACGCTGCATGTCCGTCACTTCTTCCGGACGTTCATCGATGAGAAGAACGATCAGGTAGCATTCTGGATGATTGGTCTCGATGGAATGCGCAATATTCTGGAGCAGAACGGTTTTACCCGTACGCGGCGGCGCGACGATCAGCGCGCGCTGGCCTTTACCGATCGGGGCAACGAGATCGATGATCCGGGCCGAACGATCCTTGATGGTCGGATCCTCGATTTCCATTTTCAGGCGCTGATCCGGATAGAGCGGCGTGAGGTTATCAAAGGCAATCTTATGGCGAGCGCGCTCGGGATCTTCGAAGTTGATCCGCTCGGCTGAGATAAGCGCGAAATAGCGCTCTTCACCTTCAGGAGCCTTGATCACACCCTCGACGGTATCGCCCGTGCGCAGAGAGAAGTGGCGGATCATGTCAGGGGAGACATAGATATCGTCGGGGCCCGGCAGATAGTTTGCCTCGGGCGAACGAAGGAAACCGAAGCCATCCTGAAGAACTTCGAGGACGCCATCGCCGCCAATGACGCAGTCTTCTGCTGCCATTTCGCGGAGGATCTGGAACATCATCTCGCCCTTACGCATGGTCGAGGCGTTCTCGATCTCCAGCTCTTCTGCCATCGCAAGAAGATCCTTGGCACTCATGGCCTTGAGTTCGGAGAGGTTCATCCGCTCCGGAAATTCAAAACCGCGATCTTCTTCGATGATATCTTGAGGCATAGCAAAGCACCTTGAGCCCTCTTAGGGGCGCGTCTTCTGGAAATGAGGCTGCTGGACACCCGGACGGGTTCCGAGAGGGTAGATACGCGTCTCGGCGTTCTGAGTCAATCCGAGGGGGTTTCTCACCAATATTAATAATAAAAGAAAAGAAAAAATGATGATGATGTAGGAAGCACAAAAGCTGGGGATACTTTATTTGAACATGACTTTTCCACAGTTGGATTATTGGTGAGAACAAGACCAAAAATCTGTGGATAATCACATTTTATAATTCTTTATCAGTTACTTAGATATTTCAGGGACTGGATAAAATCTAGAACAGTCCGAGATAAGACACGTATCACAAAGAAAGCAGTTATCCTTCTCTACGTGGGATGGCATGAGCATGTTTCCGTGGGGCGCGGGCATCAACGCTGGTCGTTGCACTGCTCAGGGGAATTCCGCAAAAGAATGCCCAGGCAAACCCGGAAGATTTACCAAGAGTTATCCACATGAATTCTTCGATCATGCTAGCGTCGGGCTCAAAAATTCGTGCAGAACTTCTGCAAAACGCGGGAATCGACTTCACGGTCATGCTGCCAAGAGTTGATGAAGTTTCGATTAAAGCAGCGCTTCTGGCGGACGAAGCGACGCCGCGTGATGTTGCCGATGCACTTGCCGAGATAAAAGCACGCAAGGTGAGCGACAAGAACCCGGGCGCTCTGGTGATCGGTTGCGATCAGGTTCTGGAGCATCGCGGCACTCTGCTTTCCAAGGCGGCTACCGAAGAGGAAGCGGAGCAGCAATTGAGAGCTCTGAGGAATGATCGGCATTCCTTGCTGTCGGCTGTGGTGGTTTGTCAGGATGGACAACCGATCTGGCGGCATGTGGGCGTTGTGCGACTTCAGATGCGTGACTTTTCGGACGCGTATCTTGAGGGATATCTAGAGCGGAACTGGCCGGGCATTTCCGAGAGTGTTGGTTCCTATAAGCTGGAAGAGGAAGGCGTGAGATTGTTTTCCCGTATCGAAGGTGATTATTTCTCAGTGCTGGGCCTGCCGATGCTCGAATTGCTTGGGTGGCTGACATTGCGAGGAGATGTGCAAGGATGAGCCACGACTGTATTCCGCTTGCCGGCGTCATTGGATCGCCTGTGGCTCATTCGAAGTCGCCGCGGCTGCATTCGCATTGGCTCAAGGTGCATGGCCTGCAAGGGCATTACATTCCGATGGATATCGCGTCGGAGGATCTGGAAACTGCACTTCGTACGCTGCCGAAGCTCGGGTTCGTTGGTGTGAACGTGACCATTCCCCACAAAGAAGCGGTGATGAAGATTGCCGACATCATCACGGACCGCGCTGCTCTGATCGGTGCCGCGAATACGCTTATTTTCCGCAAAGATGGCAAAATTCACGCGGACAATACCGATGGTTATGGCTTCATCGAGAACCTCCGCCAGAACACGCAGGATTGGGACCCGAAGGCGGGGCCAGCGGCTGTGTTGGGGGCGGGTGGCGCGGCGCGGGCTGTGATTGCGTCGCTTCTGGATGTTGGTGTTCCGGAGATCCTGATTTCTAACCGTACTCGTGCGCGGGCAGAGGCTTTGGCGCAGGAATTCGGCGCTCGGCTGACCGTGGTGGAATGGGTTCAGGCCGGGAATATGCTGGAAGATGCGTCGACCATTGTGAATACGACGAGCCTTGGCATGGTGGGGAAGCCGGAATTGCGGGTTCCGCTGGACGGGTTGCGCGCGGGGCAGGTGGTGAACGATCTGGTTTATGCGCCCCTGCAAACGCGCCTTCTTCGGGAAGCTCAGGAAATGGGCTGCACAGTGGTGGACGGTTTGGGCATGCTCTTGCATCAGGCGGTGCCTGCATTCGAGCGCTGGTTCGGTGTGCGCCCCGAAGTCGATGCGGCAACTCGTGCGGCCGTTCTCAGATGATCCTGATCGGGCTGACAGGCTCCATCGGGATGGGAAAATCCACGACTGCCAAGATATTCGCAGAAGAAGGTTGCGCGGTTTGGGATGCGGATGCGGCGGTGCATCGGCTGTATTCCGCAGAGGGGAAGGCCGTGGAGCCGCTTCGCGTGCTGTTTCCCGATTCTGTTGGAGAGGGCGGTGTTGATCGGGCTAAGCTTCGCGATGTGATTTCGGCAGACCCCTCGGCGCTGAAGAAAATCGAGGCGATTGTGCATCCTTTGGTGGCTGAGGATCGGGCACAGTTTATCGCGGAAGCTAAGGCCGATGTGGTGGTTCTGGATGTGCCGCTGCTGTTTGAAGCGGGCGGCGATGCGCGGGTGGATTACAAGGTCGTGGTTTCGACGACACCGGAAAACCAGCGAGCACGTGTTCTGGAGCGGGGCACGATGACCGAAGCTCAATTCGAAGCAGTTTTGGCTAAACAGATGCCGGATGCCGAGAAGCGGGCGCGGGCGGATTTCGTGGTGGAAACGGAAACGCCAGAGATGGCCAAAGCGCAGGTGCGCGAGATTTTGAGGGCGGTTCGCCATGCGTGAGATCGTACTGGATACGGAAACCACGGGGTTTGATCCGAACCAAGGGGACCGGATCGTTGAAATTGGGGCGGTGGAGCTGTTCAACCACATGCCCACGGGCGAGACGTTCCACGTATATATCAACCCCGAGCGCCATATGCCGGATCAGGCCTTCGGTGTGCACGGGATCGGCTGCGATCTTCTGGAGCCGCCGCGCAAACCTGAAGCGGGGCAAATCACGCTGCGCGATAAGCCGGTGTTCCGGGCGGTCGGGCAGAAGTTTCTGGATTTTATCGGCGACGCGAAGCTGATCATCCACAACGCGGCTTTCGATATGAAGTTCCTGAATGCCGAGTTAAAGTGGCTCAATCTGCCGCAAATCCCGTGGGATCGAGCGGTGGATACGCTGGAGATTGCGCGGCGCAAGTTTCCGGGATCGCCTGCATCGCTCGATGCGCTCTGCCGGCGCTTCGCTATAGACAACTCGAACAGAACGCTGCACGGCGCGCTTCTCGACTCCGAGATTCTGGCCGAGGTCTATCTGGAACTGATCGGGGGGCGGCAACCGGATTTCGGTTTGGCGCAGGTTGTGGAAACCAAGGGCAAAACCGAAGTGGTGAGCGATTGGCGGCCGCAGCCGCGTGCGGTGCCTTTGCCTTCGCGGCTAACCGCAGAAGAGACTGCCGCCCATGATGCGATGATAGCAAAGATGGGCGACAGCGCGATCTGGAAGAAATATCAGGCCTGACCGACGGGCTGCGCTGCCTGTCGACGCATCAATTCGTTGCGATAGAGCGCCACGAAGTCGATGGTTTCGAGGTTGAGGGGCGGGAAGCCGCCGTCGCGGGTGACATCGGAAACGATGCGGCGCACGAAGGGGAAGAGCATCCGCGGGCATTCGATCAGAAGGAACGGATGCAGCTGGTCTTCCGGAACGCCTTCAATGTGGAAGACACCGACATAATCCAGCTCCATGAGGAAGAGCTTGTCGTTCGACTCTTTCGCAACGGAATCCACGCGGAGCTTCATGGCGACTTCGAACTGGTGTTCGGCAGAGCGCTTGCGAGCGTCGAGGTTTACTTGAACCTTCACGTCCGGAACGACTTCGCCCGTGCTGCCCTTCTGCGAGAGAATGTTCTCGAAGGAAAGGTCACGGATATACTGGGTGAGGACGTTCATGCGAACCTGCGGGGCTTGTGCCTCGGCGGCGCCATTTTCAGCCATTTTTTGCTCCTAAATACGTTTGCACAAGCGTTAGCAGGTTGGCGCACGGGCCTCAATGCTTGGTCCAACCAGAGGGTTGGTGCGTGGGAGATTTAGAGCGCTCCACTTCGAAATAGTCGCCTTCGACGATATCGGGATCGTCTTCGGAGCGCTTCATGCTCGGGTGGCTGAAGTTGACCGTGGAAACGGTGACGCGCGAGCGGAAATAGCTGAAGACCGCTTTACGCACCGTCGGGATTAGCAGGAGGAGCCCGCAGGTATCGGTGAAGAAGCCAGGCGTGAGCAGCAGGGCGCCTGCAAAGAGGATCATCGCGCCATGCGCCAAAGGCTCGGTCGGGTCATTCAGGTTGCGGAAACTGCGCTGCACCTGACCAAGGGCGAGGCGGCCTTGCGACTTCACGAGCGAGGTGCCTGCGATTGCGGTAAGTACCACGATCAGGAGCGTCGGCCACAAGCCGATCAGCCCGCCGACCCGGATAAACAGGCCGATCTCGATCAGCGGCACTAACAAAAATGCGAGAAACAGCCACATTGAAAAAGACTCCTATTTCGCGCGGTAGACTTGCCTACGGCTGTAACCTACATAAGTGCGGTGTGGCGGGATTTGAATGCCTGCCCCAATCTAGTGAGGATTTCGATGAACCAACCCCTTATCCAGCTTCTGGTTCTTGCCGCGATCGCTGTGTTTCTGATCCTGCGGCTGAAGAGCGTTCTTGGAACACGGGATGGTTTCGAGAAACCTGTTGCGCGTGAAGCGGAACCGAAGGAAAGCCGCCGCCGCAGCTTCGAGGTGATCGAAGGCGGGCCGGATCATGACATCATCGATCATGTCGAGGATGGTACGCCTGCCGCTCGTGCTTTGGCCGAGATGAAGCGCGTGGAGTCGTCGTTTGGCGTGGCCGACTTCCTTCAGGGCGCGCGTGGCGCTTACGAGATGATCCTTATGGGGTTCGAACGCGGCGATCTTGCGCCGATCAAGCCGTTCCTTTCGGCAGATGTGTACGAGGCTTTTGCGGGTGTCGTCGAAGAGCGCGCTGCCAAAGGCTTTAAGGTCGAGGCCGATTTCATCGGGATCCGCGAGTTGGCAATTACCGATGCGACCTTTGACGGAAAATCGGGTGAGGCCGAAATCACGGTGCGTTTTGCTGCCGAACTGACCTCTGTTGTGCGCGACAATGCGGGCGAAGTGGTGGAAGGCAAGGTGGGCGAGATCAAGCGCATCAAGGATGTGTGGACTTTTGCCCGCACGATGGGAGCCAACGATCCCAACTGGGAACTGGTTGCCACGGGCGAATGAGCGGGTGGCTTCGTGCAATTCTGCTTTCAGTGCTGGTCATGACGGGGCCAGCATCGGCCAATGAGCCGACGATCACGGTAATGCAGTTTTCCGACCTGAATGGTTGGGACGAAGACGATCACGAAGCCGCCTTCCAAGCCTTTCTGGAAACCTGCATCGATCTGAAAGACCCGGACTGGTCTTCGCTATGTGCGTTGGCCCAGCACCAGAAATCCGGGCGCGCTTTCTTCGAGTTATTCTTTCGCCCGGTGATGATCGAAGACGGGACGCCCGCGCTTTTCACTGGCTATTTCGAGCCTGAGCTTGATGGTTCGCTCGTGCCGACGAGCCGCTTTCGCTATCCGGTTTACCGGATGCCACCAGAGGCGCAGCGCGTTTCGGTTTGGTTGAGCCGGCGGGAAATCGAAACCTCGGGTGTGCTTTCGGGGCGGGGGTTGGAAATTGCTTGGGTCGATGACCCGGTCGAGTTGTTTTTCCTGCAGGTTCAGGGCTCGGGGCGTATCCGCTTGCCAAGTGGGAAGAAGATCCGTGTGGGCTATGCGGGGAAGAACGGGCACACCTATCGGTCAATCGGGATGGAGTTGGTGCGGCGTGGGGTTTATTCGCAGCATCAGGTTTCTGCCGAGGTGATCAAGAACTGGGTGCGGCGCAATCCCGTGGATGGGTCGGAATTGCTGCACGTGAGCCCGTCTTATGTGTTTTTCCGCGAGGTGAGTCAGGTTCCAGCGCAGAAAGGCCCGCTGGGTGCGATGAACCGTTCGGTGACAGCGCTGCGGACCATCGCCGTTGATCCGGAATACGTGCCTTTGGGCGCGCCTGTCTGGATCGAGAAAGAAGGCCCCGAGCCGATGCGGCGCTTGATGATCGCGCAGGACACGGGAAGCGCGATCAAGGGTGCACAACGTGCCGATATCTTCTTTGGCAGCGGTGACGAGGCTGGAAAGATGGCGGGCACCCTGAAAGATCCCGGCCGGATAATCGTGTTGATGCCGATCCAGCGCGCTTACGCGATGCTGCCGGAGGGAGAGGAATGACCCGGCGGCGGTTGTCGCAGGAAGAGGTCGATCTGTGGCGAAAGGTGACTGACTCGGCGCACCGCATGCATCCGGACCGTTCCGTAGCTGACCCGCTCCCGAAGCCGAAGCCGATCAAACATGTGCAGCCGCGCCTGCCCGAATTCAGCATTGGCGCGAAGGTAAGCACCGGGCCGAGCCATGACATTCTCGCGCCCGTAGAAGAGCGCGTTGCGCGCCAGCCTGTGCAGATGGATGCGAAAGCTTTCCAGCGGATGAAGCGCGGCAAGCTTTCGCCCGAAGCGCGGCTTGATTTGCACGGCATGACTTTAGACAAAGCGCATCCGGCGCTGGTTTCCTTCATCCTGTCGGCACAGGCGCAGGGGCTGCGGCTTGTTTTGGTGATTACCGGAAAGGGCAAGGACCGCGATGAGGGCGGGCCTATTCCCGTGCGGCGGGGCGTGTTGCGCCATCAAGTGCCGCAATGGCTTTCGCTGCCGCCGATCCATCAAGCGGTCTTGCAGGTCGCGCAGGCGCATTTGGCCCATGGGGGCGGTGGCGCCTATTACGTTTACCTGCGAAAGCGCCGTTAGTTCAGGCGTTTCCCAGTCACAAGCACATCGGGCGACAGGATCACGGTGGTTGCCTTTTGAACCGTGAGGATCGTGCCGGAAAGCAAGCCCGTTTTGCCCGCCCGATCCAGTTGGAAGGCATTATCCACCTCTGCCGAACGGTTCAGGATGTTGATCAGTGCGGGGGACGTGCCTGCGGTGAAGTGGCCGCCTGCGCCCGCGCTGAATTCCGATACGTCGAGAACGGTAGCCGGGAAATCCGCAAGCGCGACCAGATCGGCGAGATTGCCAAGGCGGTTGCCGACGCCGTTGATGAGCGACGAGAGGGCAAGCACGCGGTCTTTCTGCGAGACGAATATCGCGAAAGGTTGTGGCAGTTCGCTGATGCGGCCCGCTTGGGTGCGGAAAAGCTCCACGTCGAGGTCGGGCGAAATCAACACCACACCGCCGAGGCGACGGCGCGACCAACCGGGTTCGCGGATCTCGATCTGGCGGAGCGTTTCCATGCTGAGCATCGTTCCCAACGAATGCGCGACGAGGATGATGCGCTTGGCACCGCTTGCCGAGATATCCCGCAGGGTTTGTTCCAAGCCGTCACGGGCGATCAGAAGGGAGTCCCGGTCATAGGTGTAGCCCAGCGGATGCGCTGCGGAGGGCCATGCGAAATGCACGACTTCGCCAGGCAGTTCGAAATCATGCATCAACTGGGCGGATCGGTAGACCCCATCAAGGAAGGAGTTGTTATAGCCATGCACGTAGAGAACGACTTCGCGATCATGCGGAGCGCGCGCCTTGAGCGATGCGCCAAGCTCTGAGCGGAATTGGGTGTTGGACGCGAAATCCGAACGCTCGGCAACGACGAAGGAGCGTTGTGGATTGGGGTTGTGGTATCCAGCTTTGATCTGGCCAGCTTTATGATTTGGCGGCACCTAGACATCGACCGTGAGGTAGCGGCGTTCCTCGGAACGATCTGCGCCGAACCATCCGGTTTCATTTGGCATACGTTCTGTGGTTACGAACACGCGGTGGATTGTGCCGATGCCGATGGCGCCGGGCATGAGCACCGTAGAGCCGCGGTCAGTGCAGGCCGAGAGCAGAAAAACAAACGCAAAAAGAAGTCGAATGGCCATGAAAACCCCCGCCCGATTAGGCAGGGGTTTAGCGCGAAGATTTGTGTTCGCCTAGAGGACGTAACGGCTGACGTCCACAGAGCGCGACAACTCGCCTAGATTTGCCTCAACAAAGGCAGCATCCACGACGACCGACTGGCCGGAGCGATCGGGAGCGGTAAAGGAAAGTTCTTCGAAGACACGTTCCATCACCGTGTAGAGGCGGCGCGCGCCGATGTTTTCGACGCTCTGGTTCACCTCGGCTGCGATGCGGGCCAGTGCGGCGATGCCATCTTCGGTGAAGCTGACTGTAACCTCTTCGGTGCCCATGAGGGCAGTGTACTGGCGAGTGAGGGCGTTGTCGGTTTCGGTGAGGATGCGTACGAAATCGGCTTCAGTAAGCGGCTTCAGCTCCACGCGGATCGGCAGGCGGCCTTGCAGCTCGGGCAGGAGGTCCGAGGGTTTGGCGATGTGGAAAGCGCCTGAGGCGATGAAGAGAATATGGTCGGTTTTCACGGGGCCGTATTTGGTGGAAACGGTGGTGCCTTCGATCAGGGGAAGCAGGTCACGCTGCACGCCTTCACGGGACACATCGGCACCGCGGGTTTCGGCGCGGGCGCAGACCTTGTCGATCTCGTCGATGAAGACGATGCCGTTTTCCTGCACGGATTCCAGCGCTGCGGTTTTGACGGCTTCATCGTCGAGAAGCTTGTCGGCCTCTTCGGCGATCAGCACCTCATAGCTTTCCGCGACGCTGAGTTTGCGACGGACCTTGCGGCCACCGAAGGCTTTGAAGAGGTCTTGCAGGCCTTGCATCTGCATTTCCATGCCTTGGCCGGGCATCCCCACAATCGGCATTCCGCCGGAGGGGTCGTTCAGTTCCAGATCGATGATCTTGTCGTCCAGCTCGCCGGATTTGAGCTTTCTGCGGAACATTTCGCGGGTGGCTTCGCGGGCATCAGAACCGGCGATGGCTTCGATGACGCGATCTTCGGCGGCTTTCTGGGCGCGCGCTTTGACATCCTCGCGCATTTGTTCGCGCACCTGCACCACGGCGGCGTCCATCAGATCGCGGATGATCTGCTCGACATCGCGGCCGACGTAACCGACTTCGGTGAACTTGGTGGCTTCAACCTTGAGGAAGGGCGCTCTGGCGAGCTTGGCCAAGCGGCGGCTGATTTCGGTTTTGCCGACGCCTGTCGGGCCGATCATGAGGATGTTTTTGGGATAAACCTCGTCACGCAGGTCGCCGGGCAATTGCTCACGGCGCCAGCGGTTGCGCAGCGCAACGGCGACGGCGCGTTTGGCGTCTTTCTGGCCGATGATGAAACGGTCGAGTTCGGAAACGATTTCGCGGGGGGTGAGGTCGGTCATGCGAGGCCTTTTTGCTTCACGTGAAACAGCGGATCAGCCGCTGATCTTTTCCACGGTGAGATTGCCGTTGGTGTAAACGCAGATGTCTGCCGCGATGGACATGGATTTTCTTGCGACTTCTTCGGCACTTAGAGGGCTATCCATCAGGGCGCGGGCGGCTGCGAGGGCGTAGTTACCGCCCGAACCGATGGCGGCGACATTGTGCTCGGGCTCCAGCACATCGCCTGCGCCTGTGATGACGAAAAGCTCTTTGCCGTCGGTTACGATGAGCATCGCTTCGAGCTTTTGCAGGTATTTGTCCGTGCGCCAGTCTTTCGCCAGCTCAACAGAGGCGCGGGCGAGTTGGCCGGGGGTGGCTTCGAGCTTTTTCTCCAGCCTTTCCAGAAGAGTAAAGGCGTCGGCAGTGGAGCCTGCGAAGCCCGCGACCACATCATAGCCACCAGGCGAGAGGCGGCGCACTTTGCGAGCGGTGCCTTTGATGACCGTTTGGCCGAGGCTCACTTGCCCATCGCCAGCAACGACAACCTCGCCACCTTTACGTACACCGATAATGGTGGTTCCGTGCCATCCGGGAAACTTGTCTTCGGCCATACCGCCCTCCGTGGTTAATGGGTTATATGGGCAGGAAATCCGCCGCTCGCAACCATGCCAGATTGCGTATGGCTTATGTATGGCAAGCGTCATGACGTTGATACGGACGTGCGCGGCGAAAAAATGGTTAACGAGGGGCTATGAGCAGCGAAAAAACCGTCCGGTTCTATCTGGAGCCAAGCCTGCGGGAGAGCGCCGAGCGCGGGGCGCATAACTTCATTTCCAAGATCTCGGATGTGCTGCGGGAGCGCGGGTTCGGTATCGAGGTGCATGGTAATGGGCCTGCCGAGGCACGGCGGCATGCGGAGTTCGAAGGCTGGTCCTTGTTTCACATGGAGGAGCCGTGGGGCCCGCGCGGGCTGACGTTCCGGCGGGCCTATCATTATCCGTTCTGGGGGCTGGAGCCGAGCGGTGCCCGCTGGGAGTGGAACGTGGCGCGCACGCCGTTTGAGGGGCAGAGGATTGACCGGAAGGAAGCGAAGCGGTTCTTCCGCTATTGGCGGGAGCGGCTGTTCGATGAGGTGCTGGGCGATCTGGCCGAAGAGGGCTTCGTTTATGTTGTGTTGCAGGGGCGGTTGACGGAGCGGCGCTCGTTTCAGGCGTGCTCGCCGCTGGAGATGATCGAGACAGTGTTGCGTTGTGATGTGCGGCCCGTTGTGGCGGCACTGCATCCGAAGGAGCGTTACACCGAGGCGGAGTTGGCGGCATTGCAACGGATGGAAGATGCGCATCCGCGCCTGACGGTTGTGATGGGCGAGATGGAGCGCCTGCTGCCGCGTTGCGATTACGTGGTGACGATGAATTCGAGCGTGGCTTTCAACGGCTATTTTCTGGAAAAGCCTGCGGTGCTGTTTGCGGGCGTGGATTTCCATCACATCGCCTTGGATGCGCGCGAGGATTCAGAAGCCGCGCTGCGCGATCCGCTTGCGCACCGGCCGGATTACGAGGGCTATCTTTGGTGGTTCTGGCAGGAGATGAGCATCAACGCAGGAAGGCCCGAAGCCGAGGACAAGATCCTAGCTGCGTTGAAGCGCGGCAGCATGCCGATATGAAAAAGGGCGCCGCAGTGGGCGCCCTTTTCGTGTTCGGAGTGGCAGGCCTTAGATGGCGCTGTCGATCCAGCTTTTCAGCGAGGCCTTCGGGGCTGCGCCGGCGCGGTTCGAGATCACTTGGCCGTCTTTGAAGATGAAGAGCGCCGGAATACCGCGAACGCCGAGTTGGGCAGCGATCTGCTGGTTGTTGTCGACGTCGATCTTCGCGATCTTCACCTTGCCGCCGTATTCGGTGGCGAGTTCTTCGAGGGCCGGGCCGATCTGGCGGCAGGGGCCGCACCATTCAGCCCAAAAGTCTACGACCACGGGGACGTCCGAGTTTTTGACTTCGGCGTCGAAGGTGGCATCAGTAACGGCAACGGTTGCGCCAGCCATATCTCATCTCCTGAATGTGAGGCAGTTGAGGGTAAGCTATGGGGAGGGGCGCGGGGCGTCAAGGGTTGTGGCGCGCACATAGGCGGTGCGCAAGATATGCTCTGAGAGGGGCATGAAGGTGGCGGTGCTTGTCCAGATGAAGGCGGTTTCGATGCGCTTATCCGGATAAACCGCTGACAGGGCGGCGGAATATGCTGCCATCTGGCGCAGGAGGCCTTCGGGCACCTCGGATTCCGACGCGGGAACGACGCTGTTTGTCTTGTAATCAATCGCAAGCACGTGATCGGCTGCGACGATAAGGCGGTCGATCTTGCCGTAGATGCGGCCGAGCTCGGGGAGGGTGGCCGAAATCGGCACCTCGACGAGGCCTTGGGTGAAGTATTGCAAAAGGGCAGGCGACTGGATGGTGCGGCGGGCTTCTTCCAGCGCGGGTGCGAGCGCTGCGGGATCGAAACCGGAGGCGAGTTGCGCGGAGGCTTCTTGCCAGAGCGAAGGGGCAAGGGCGGGTAGCTTTTCCAAAAGGAGATGGACGAGAGAGCCGAAAGACAGCGCTTCGTCTGGCGCGCGGCCTTCGCCGGGGAGCGCGTGTTCGCCGCCCAGAGAAGAGGGGCGGATGGTGCCTTGCGGCCTGGGCATCCGCTTGGCGGGAAGATTGAAATGCGGATCGAGCGCTTTGGTTTGCGGGGACGACTTGGCTTTCGGCGCGTCGAGCGGAAGGGCGTGCCAGCCTTCGTCTTCCATGCGCAAGCCTTGGCCGCTCGAATAGGCGTAGGGCGCTGCACCCATGTTGGTCATGCTGGTTTCAAGCTGCGCGTACCAGCCGTTCGAGTCATCCTTGAGTTTGCCCGATCCGGCAAGGATTAACCACTTTTCCGCACGGGTTAGAGCCACATATAGGAGCCTGTCCCGCTCGGCGTCGATGGTGCCTTGGCGGGTTTCGCGGATGTCGTTGTAGAATTCGGGGTGCTCGGCGGCGTTGGGCCACCACCAGCAGAGGCCGTCGTGCAGGACGATGCGCTTCTCGTTCTGATCCTTGCGGTCCATCGTGTCGGGGAGGATGACGATCGGGGCTTCGAGGCCTTTCGCGCCGTGAACGGTCATGACGCGAATTTCGTCCACATCGCCATCGAACTGGCGTTTGATTTCCAGATCGTCGGTTTCGATCCAGCCGAGGAAGCCGGTGAGGCTGGGGATGTCGTTCTGCTCATAGGCAAGGGCCTGCGAGAGGAGGGCGTCAATCCCGTCTTCGGCTTCAGTTCCGAGGCGCGCCAAAAGTTTGCGGCGGCCATCGTGGCGGATGAGGATCCGTTCGATCAAATCGTAAGGGCGGAGATAGTCAGACTGAGCCGCGAGATCGTCCAGAATAGAGACTGTTTCGGCATAATCTTCAGCATTCTCCTGTAGCGCAGCCCAAAGGGTTTTGTCGCCGCGCGCGTGGGCGAGGGTGAAGAGCTGTTGCTCGGACCAGCCGAAAAGCGGGGAGCGCAGGGCGGTTGCGAGAGAGAGATCGTCTTCCGGCGTGGCGACGGCGGAAAGGAGCACGGCCAGATCGCGGACCGCGAGTTCGGCGCTCACTTTCAAGCGGTCCGATCCGGCGATAGGCAGGTTCGCTTCCTTACAGGCCTTGATGATATGGGCGAAAAGCGCAGAGCGGCGCTGCACGAGGATCAGGAAATCACCCGCGCGAACGGGCCGCGCCACGATGGGGCCGCCATCTTTCGGGGTTTCGGGGATCGTGGCCCCCGATTGGATCATGTTCCGGATTTCTTGGGCGATCTGGCGGGCGAGGCGCACATCGTGATGATCCGGAGAAATCCAGTCGACAGTCGCGTCTTCCGGCGGTTTCTCCTTCTCGGCGGGTTCGACGAGGGGCCAGAGATCGACGCGACCGGGGAGGAGGTCGTGGAACGCGATGTGAGACGAATTCGCCTCGAAACCTGATCCTTCGCGATCCGTGAAGGTGTGATCGACGAGGGAAAGGATCGTCTTCGACGACCGGAAGGAATAGCGCAGGCTGGTGGAGACGAGCCGGGTGCCAATGGGGTCGAGCCGCTCGGCGAAGCGAAGGCGCATGCGGTCGAATTCCTTCGGGTCGGCGCCCTGGAAGCTGTAGATCGACTGCTTCTTGTCACCCACGACGAAGATGGTGCGCTGTTTGTTCGAGTTCGCGCCTTCGCCGGAGGTGAATTCCTGACTGAGGAGGTCGATGACCTGCCACTGGAGGGGGTTGGTGTCTTGGGCCTCGTCGACGAGGATATGGTCGATGCCGCCGTCGAGGCGGTAGAGCACCCAAGAGGCGACTTCAGAGCGGGAAAGCAGGTCGCGGGCCTTGAGGATGAGATCGTCGAAGTCGAGCCAGCCGCGCACCAGTTTTCGAGACTGATACGCCTCGATATAGGGTTTCGCGAAGGCATGAAGGTCGGCGGTGGCTTCCCACGCTTTGATCCGGTTCAGGAGTTCATGGGCGGTAGCGGTGCGTTCGATCCAAGCGTCGATGTCGTCGATCAGATGGGCAACGGCCTCGCGTACCTTATGGTGGTTCGCTTGGGGAATGCGGCCGACCTTGAATGGGCCGTTGTTCGAGTCACGGAAAAGCGGAACGAGCGCTTCGTGGGCGGCGATGCTGGGTTGGGTGAGATTGATCTTGGAGAGGCCGTCGGCAAATTTCTTGGTCGCCGCCCCCTGCTTCGGGAAGAGTTCGCAAATGTCCTTCGCAAGGGCCGCTTCCCCGCCCGTAAAGGCGATGGGGAGCACATCTTCGGGCTTGGCTGTGGGATCAACACTGAAAAGTGGCGCGAGGGTGGTGCGGTTGTGATTAACTTGAAAGCCCGCGCGGTTCATCACGATGGATTCGGTGAACTCGTCGAAATCCGAGCCGGAAAGGCGCATCGCAACGGCTTCCATTGCAAGGCGATAAGGGCCTTCGGCCATGTCGCGGACAATTTCGGCGCGGAGGAGTGCGCCGGCGCGGTCGTCCATTTCCTGAAAGTTCGGGCTGACTTGGGCTTCGAGCGGGAAGCGGCGCAGGAGGGTGGCGCAGAAGGAGTGGATGGTTTGGACCTTGAGGCCACCGGGGGTTTCGATGGCGCGAGCGAAGAGGGTGCGGGCATCGCGCAGGAGTTCGGCATTTAGGCTCTGTTCCAGCCCGAGTTTGTGCATTTCGGCGGACAAAGGCCCGTCTTCGAGCATGGCCCATTCGCCCAATCGGCGGAACAGGCGGTTCTGCATCTCGGAGGCGGCGGCCTTGGTGTAGGTGAGGCAGAGGATCTTTTGCGGCTCGACGCCGTCGAGAAGAAGGCGCGCGACGCGGTCTGTCAGCACGCGGGTTTTGCCGGAGCCTGCGTTTGCGCCGACCCAAGTGGAGACATCGGGGCGCGCGGCGCTGACTTGGGCGCGGGTGGCGTCGTTCATGCCGGTCATTCGAGCGCCTCCGGGCTGGCCGACTGGGTTTCATCCCACTCGCCGTAGCGGGCGAGGTGATCGTAGGGGGCGGCGTGTTTTGTTTGCTCCATCTGTTTGCGGGCGGTGAAGCCCGCGCCTTCGAGCAGGTAGTGCGACAAGAGCCGGTTGAGCCACTCCCAAGTGGCGGCGATCTGGTCTGCGCCGTCTTTTGATACGAGTTCGGCTGGCTGGGTATTCAGCTTGGAACTGACTTCGAGATAGGCGGCGAGGCTGACATCGGATGGATCGACATCCTTGAACGCACCGCGGCGGATCATGGCGGCTTCGATCTGAAGCTGGCGGTCGAAGTGCTTTTGCTGGGCCTGCGTTGGGGGCGAGCCGGTTTTGTAATCGTAGAGGTGGATAGTGCCATCGGCTGCGCGGTCGATCCTGTCGGCTTTACCTTTCAGGGTGAGGTCGAAAGCGGGAAGAGTGAGCACGCCAACCGCTTCGATTTCTGCGAGGGAGGATTGGGATTGGCGGGCGATTTCTTCTTCGACGAAGGCGGAGGCGAGTTTGCGGAGACGGGCGCTCCAGAGCATGCGGACTTCGGGCCATGGGACGTTTTGGGCCAGAACAGACTCTGTTTCGGCAAGCAGGTGATCGACGTTAAGGAGAGAGGGGTCGCGTTTGACGGCGCGGAGGAACTTCTCGAACGCCTCGTGCAGGGCGATGCCTTTGAGGCGGGCGTCGGCGGATTGCATGAGAGGATCAAGGGGCTGGAGCTTGAGGATTTCGCGGGCGTAGATCGCGTAGGGGTCGCGGACGAGGGTTTTGATCTGGGTGACCGAGAGCTTCTTCGGCAGCGCGTCTTTCGGTGGGATCGGGGCGGGGCGGGTGGCTGCGGGCGCGGTGGCGTAGGCCTCCAGAGCGGCGACTTTCGCCAGCCAATCGCTCCCGCGCGTACGCATCGCCTCGAGCGCGGTTTTGCCGCCTTGGTTAGGCAGGCCTTCGAGGAGGTTGGTGAGGCGGTTGAGCCAACGGGAGGGCACGGATTGTGCGTCGTCCGAGCGGAGTGAGCGGGTGAGCCAGACCTCTTTCGCGCCGATGGCCTGCTGGAAATCGTGGGCCGCGAGGCCGAGGCGAACTTCGGGGAGGCGCATCTTGGCTTGGAGGCGCATTGCGCGGTTCATCCACGGATCGGGCTGAAGGGCGGCGGGCCAAGATCCATCGTTGAGGCTGCCGAGGATCAGGAGATCGGAGCCCATAACGCGGGCTTCCAAGGTGCCCCAGATGCGGATCATCGGGTGGGGCTCGACGGCGGAGCGGACAACTTCGCGCATCAGGAGTGCGGAAATCAGGCTAGAATAGTCTCTAGATTCCATGAGGCCGCCATGCTCGGCCTCGGCTTCCAAGCGCTGCATGGCTGTGAGAGCGGCGATGCCTGCATCGCCTTCCCATAGTGGAATGGTTTCGCCGCCGCCTGCTGAGAGCTTTTGCGCCAGAGCGAGGTGATGCTTGACCAGATCGGTGAGCTGAGCCTCGGGGCGTTCGGTGTTGGCAAGGCAGGAAACGAGCCAGCCCATCCATTCCTGAACTTCGGGCGAGCGTGTTTCGGCCCAAGCGGTGAGGGTTTCCGCCGTTGGGAAGGGCATGCCGTGGCGTCGGATTTGTAATTCGAGGAGGCGCGTGTTGCGGAGGTGCAGTTTGCGGCCTTCGCCTGTGTGGCAGAGCGGGTGTTTCAGGATGACGAGCAGTGCTTCGGCGGTGAGGCGACCTTCGAGCAGGGCCGAGGTGTGGCGCAGGAAGCGGCCGGGGGCGCTGAGGTGAAGCGGTTCGCCGGCGCTGTCGTCAGGTGGGAGGCGCCAACGGTCGAGATGGGCGGCGACTTGGCGGGTGAGCATCCTGTCAGGCGTGATGAGCGCGGCGCTTTGGCCATCCTCGGCGGCTTGGCGCAGGCGGAGAGCGATGGACAGCGCTTCATGGCGGCGGCTGGGCGCTTCGATGAGGGTGATTTCTTGGGTTGCTTTGGCCAGATCGGGCAGGTTCGGGCCTTCGGCAAGCCAGCAATCGGTGACGGGCGCGGGGCGGAGCGCGAGGGAGACGAGCGCGTTGCGGCCCGGGTTCGGTTCGGTGCTATGGGGCCACTGGAGGATATCGCCACGCGCAATTTTGAGATCGTCCATCAATCGGCGGAAGCGGGTTTGCGGATGATCTTCGGCGGTCAGCGGATCGTTGAGATCGTCCCATGCCTGCGTCGGCATGGCGAAATCGAAGCCTGGCAGGATGATGGCGCCTTGGGGCAGTTTCGCCACGGCGCACATCAGGCGGCGGGTTGTGGCCCACGAACCGGTGGAGCCCGCGAGGATCACGGACGTTTCGGGCGGGTTTTGCTGCCAATCGGCGGTGATGAGATCAACCGCGAGGCTTTGGCGTTCGCGCGCGTCGGGGGTTTCCTGCATGTCGGCCAGATAATTGGCGGCGATGCCGAGGAAGGCTTGGGTGCGCGCCCAATGGGCAGAGTGGTTGGCCACGTCGATCGCGGCGGCTTGGTTCGGGTGGATGCCTTCGCCGTGCATTTCGTCGATCAAGGACGCGAGGCTATCGGCCAGATTGTAGAGCGAGCTTCGGGCGGCGAGATCGGGCTGGGCATCCAAGAGAGAAGCGATCAGGCGGGTGAGTTCGAGGCGGCGGCGGAGCGGGGAGCTGGCGGGGGGCAGGCCGAGAAGCCCTTGCTCCAACTCGCCCACAAGTTCGATGCGCGGGAGGAGCAGCGCGGGGCCTTGGTGGAACAGCTCGGTGATGCGCCGCTCCATGCGGCGGGTGTTAACGATGATGCGGACCTGCGCGAGCGCTTCGGGCGGCTGACCCCGATGGGCTTCGATCAGGTGATCGACGAGAGCGCGCGGGAAATCCGCTCCGGGCGGGAGGCCGAAAACGCGGGGCTTCTCTTGGCGGTCAAACATCGGAACCTTTCAACAGGGCCTCCCCGAGGAGGATACCTTCGGGGCGGCCAACATCGCACCATTTTCCCGGATATGGGAGGCCGTAAAGCCTGCCTTGACCGAGCATCGCATCCCACAAACGGTTGAGCGAGAAAGACTGCTCGGGGATTGCGGCAAGACCATCGGGTTTGATGATCTGCGCGCCCGCGTAGATCAGGCCGGGCCCGCGCGAGGCTTGGCCTTCGTGGCCCAGCATGAAGTCGCCCTGGCCGGTGTGGCCCAGCGCGCTTCCCTTTGGGATGCAGAGGAGGAGCGCGTCCATCTTCTCGGGATCCCATGCGGCCTCCAGAAGCGACAGGGGGTTCGGGCCGCGCCAGACGTAATCGGTGTTGAGTGTGAAGACCGGGCCTTCGCCCAAGAGCGGCAGGGCTTGGCGGAGGCCGCCTCCGGTTTCGAGAATATCGGGCGTTTCATGGGAAAGACGCATGGGTTCGGCCGCGAGGTGCTCTTCGATCTGCGCGGCGAGGTAATGGGTGTTCACGACGATCTGCTGAGGCGCGATGGCTTTCGCCAGATCGAGGGCGTGATCCAAGAGCGCCTTGCCGCCCACTTCGATCAGGGGCTTCGGGCGGGATTTGGTGAGGTCGCCCATCCGCGTGCCGAAGCCAGCGGCGAAGAGCATTACGGCGCTTGGACGGTTCCGCATAGGTCTTTCAGCTTTTGCAGGTTGGCAGGGGTGGGTTCGGGCAGTTCGGCGCGGATCAGGGGGGCGATGCCCGCGAGAACAGGGTGCTTGAGGTCGTTCATCAGATGCGCCCAGACGCGGGGGATCAGATCGACGTAATGAGGTTTGCAGCCGAGCATCGAGAGGCGGGCGAAGACACCCAAGATGCGGAGGTTTCGCTGTGCGCCGAGGAGGTGGTAGGCGAGGAGGAAATGGCCTGTATTCGTCTCTGTTGCGGCGCAATAGCGAGAAATCATCCCATGCATGATCTCGTAGGGCACGTCGCGGCGGGCATCTTCGAGGAGCGAGACGAGATCATAGGCGGGGTGGCCGAGCATCGCGTCTTGGAAATCGAGCTGGCCTGCCTTGGCCGGGCCTTCGCGATCCGGCAGCCAAAGCAGGTTTTCGGCGTGGTAATCGCGGAGGATCATCACGGGCGTTTCGGGAACGTGGGTTTCGAGGAGTTTCTGGAACGCGGTTTGGAACGCGGCTTCACGGGTCTCGTCGGCTCCGAGAAGGCCTGTGCGATACCAGTGCCATGCGAGTGCGGCCATGCGGGCCATGACTTCGGGGTTATAGGGTTTCAGCCCATCGGCGGGCGGGGCGGCGTGGAGCGCTATCAGCGCGTTGGTTGCCGCCTCGTACATCGGAGCTTCGAGGCCGGGGTTCTTCAGGACGACGCGGGCGAAGAGGTCGTCTCCGAGGTCTTCGAGGAGGAGGAAGCCGTTCGGCTGGTCTTCGGCGAGGATCTTCGGGGCGGAAAGGCCGATGCTGGAGAGGTGTTTGGCAACGTGGAGGAAGGGGTGGACGTCTTCACCTTTGGCGGGGTCGGCGTCCATTAGGACGGTGGGGGTGCCGTGGGCGGAAAGCAGGCGGAAGTATTTCCGGTTGGAGGCGTCGCCCGCTAAGGGCGTGATCGCGGTGCCCGCCCATGCAGTTTGGTCGACGAAGGCGCGGGCGAGATCGGCGCGGGAGGTCATGCTAGAAGCTCCGGAAGGCGGGAGGCCCAAGCGGGGCCGGGGGTGATGGCAAGGGTGCGTTCCTCATCACCGGAGCCAGCAGCAAAGGCAAGGTGGAGCGCGTTTGACGGGGCGAGGGAGCCGAGGCGATCTGGCCATTCGACGAGGCAGATTGCGGTTTCGAAAGCGTCGACGAGGCCGAGTTCAATGGCTTCATCGGCAGAGGAAAGGCGGTAGAGATCGGCGTGCCAAAGCTCGGCCTCGGGGGTGTCGTAGACCTGCACGAGCGTGAAGGTGGGCGACGGCACATCTTCGGGCACGGGCAGGAGCGATTGTATCAGGGCGCGCGCGAAATGGGTTTTTCCGGCGCCGATCGAGCCCGAAAGCAAGAGCACGTCGCCCGCACAAAGCTGGCTGCCCAGTTTGGTGGCTAGGGCGGCGGTTTCCTCGGGGGAGTGGAGGGTGATTTGGACGGGCGCGCTGGACATGGCGCGAAGATACCCTCTCGCCCCGCCGCTGCAAGCCTCAGCTGACGGCGAGGGTTTCCAGCGGGGCGGAACGCAAGGGGCTTGCGGTTGTGGCAAAGAGGATCAGGCAGGAGCCACCGGGAAGGCGGGTAGCCATGGCGGAGACAGAGAGCCCGTCTTTCCGGTGGAGAATGGCCAGATCGGGGGGTGGTGTGCGGGAGCGGTCGATATAGGAGGTGAGCTGATCCCAGAAGGGCGAGGGCACGCAGAGATCGCGCCAATCGGAGACGGCGTTATGCAAAGTGCTGTTTGCGGCGATCGATTTCTCGGCATCGGGCCAGATCGTGTCGAAGGCCGCGTTCTGGAGGGACAGAGTGCCGTTGGGGGCGAAAAGAACCACGGCTTGATCGAAGTAATTCAGGATGGCGCGGATCTGTTTGAGTTCCTGCCGGAAGTGGCGGGTGAGGGAAATCTCGTCTGTGATGTCTTCGATCAGGAAGGCGAGGGTTCCGTCTGGGTGAGGCCTGCCGGTGATCCGGAAGGTCTGACCGGAGGGAAGCGACCACGTTTCGAGGAGTTCGCCCGAGGGTGCATCGCCGCCGATGCCCATGATCTTCTGCCGCCATTCACGGATGTCTTTCGGCTCGGGCATGGTGTGGTTGTCGCGCATGGCGTCGAAGAAGCCGAGGATGAAGGGGCGCGAGGTGAGGAAATCAACCGAGAGGTTGGTGAGGTCCAGAAGCGCCGGATTGAAAAGCGCGAGGCGGCGTTCCTTGTCGAAGATCGCAAGGCCGATGGAGAGGTTGGCGAAGGTTTTGGTGAGCTTCTGGACGAAGCTGCGCTGGATGGTTTCGGCGCGGATAACCTCGTCGAGCGGGAGGGCGGTGTAATGCACACCCTCACCGAGGCGCGTGCAGGACACTTCGAACCACAGTTCTTCCTGTTTGCTGATGCAGCGGACGCGTTTGGGGCGCATCTGCACCTCGGCCAGATCGCGCGGATCGAAGGCGGCACCGAGCGAGGAGGTTTTGGCGGGCTTCTCGGGTTGCTTGCCGATGAGTGAGAGATAGGCGCGGTTGCCCCAAACGACTTGGCCAGAGGCACCAACGCACCACATCGGGCAGGCGGCATATTCGGCGGCACCAAGGGGCCGCGCAGAGTTGAGGGCGGGTTTTTCCTGCGGCTCTGACGGTTTTGGCGGAATTTCGATGCGGAGGGCGCCGTTGACCGGGATGATCTGCAGCGCGACTTTCGATCCTATTCACAGACAGCGGGGCAAGCCTGCTGCAGATCATGCTGACCGATGGCTCACTGGTAACACCGGGAACTGCCGTGGGCGGCGTGCCGTAGCAGCCATAACCAGCAAATCCCCCGGCCCC
>JALQUU010000151.1 GCA_023260655.1 Paracoccaceae bacterium
TTCCTGGCGCGCGCCAATGCCCACTGGCGGCCGGCGCTGCTGATGATGGTGATGCTGCCGTTCTGGACCAGCTTCCTGCTGCGGGTCTATGCCTGGAAGGGCATCCTGGCCGACCAGGGCCTGCTGAACCAGCTGCTGCTCGCGCTCGGGCTGGTGGCCGAGCCGGTGCAGATGCTCTACACCGACATCTCGATGCTGGTCGGCATGACCTATGTCTACCTGCCCTTCATGGTGCTGCCGCTCTATGCCAACCTGGTCAAGCTCGACTACCGGCTGCTGGAGGCCGCCTACGACCTCGGCGCCACGCCCTGGAAGGCGTTCTGGCTGGTGACGGTGCCGCTGTCCAGGGCCGGCATCATCGCGGGCTTCATGCTGGTCTTCATTCCGGCGCTGGGCGAGTTCGTGATCCCGTCCCTGCTCGGCGGACCGGAGAACCTGATGATAGGCCGGGTGGTCTGGGACGAGATGTTCACCGCCAACAACTGGCCGCGCGCCTCGGCGCTGGCGGTGGTGATGATCGGGGTCATCGTGGTGCCGCTGGCCCTGTACTACCGGCGCCATGGCCAGCAGGCCGATGGCCGGCACTGAGCGGGAGTCCCGGCAATGATGAAATTCCTCGAAAAGCACCTCGGCAAGGCCTGGCTGTTGCTGGTCTATGCCTTCCTCTACCTGCCGCTGCTGTTCATGATCCTGTTCTCGTTCAACAGCACGCGCCAGGATGCCCGCTTCACGGGCTTCTCGCTGCGCTGGTACGAGGCGCTGACGCGCGACGGCAAGATCGTCGAAGGCTTCTTCCTGTCGCTCAAGGTCGCCGCTGTGACCGGGGTGCTGTCGGCCACCCTGGGTACCTTCGCCGCCTTCGTGCTGGTGCGCTACAAGCGCTTCT
>JALQUU010000152.1 GCA_023260655.1 Paracoccaceae bacterium
ACCTGCCTCTTCGAGCACGGCGTTGATGGTGTCGATATCCATCTCGGCATGGGGCGCCATCGCGCCCAGTTCTTTGGACACATCCAGCAACTCGTGCAACACAAACTGCATGTCGCGCAGCGGCGGGGTATAGACGGCCATGGTTTTTCCTCCGAAACAACAGGGTCAGACAATCAAAGGGGGCTGTAGCGCTCGATGAGGCGGGCAAATCCCTGCCGTGCACGCCCAAGCGCGCCAGCGCGACGAAGAAACCGGGCTTCGTAGTGCAGTGCCAGAATCAAGCCGTGAATTTCAAAAGCAATTTGCTCAGGGTCAGCCTCGGACTGCAGCTGGCGCTCTTGTTGCGCCAGCTTCACCGCACGGCGCAAAGCGTCTTGCCAGCTGCTCACCGATGCCACCAGCGCATCCCGGACCGGGCCGCTGCGGTCATCGAACTCAACTGCGCCACTGATGTAAATACAGCCCGAATCGATTTCGGCACTGGTGCGCACCATCCAGCGATCAAACAAGGTCTGCAGACGCGGCAGACCACGTGGCATTTCAAGAGCCGGGTAAAAAATCTCCCGCTCAAAGCGCATGTGGTATTCGCGCACCACCGATATTTGCAGCTCTTCTCGCGAGCCAAAATGAGCAAACACCCCCGACTTGCTCATGCCGGTGATTTCGGCCAGCGCGCCTATGGACAAGCCCTCCAGACCGATCTGAGAGGCTAACCCCAAGGCCGCCTCCACGATGGCTGCTTTGGTCTGCTGTCCTTTGAGCAACGCGCGTCGCGCGGGTTCAGGCGTCGACGTGGAAACGGGCTTGAGCTTGTGAATGTTCATAAGGTGCAAAATAGAACGACCGTTCTATTTTGCACAAAATCCCAGGACAACCTAGCCCTTG
>JALQUU010000153.1 GCA_023260655.1 Paracoccaceae bacterium
GGGCATGAGCTGGCGGCGGTGCTGAAAAACCTGAAAGCGCAAAACACCCTGTTCCTCATCGCGTCCAAAACCTTCACCACCATTGAGACCATGACCAACGCCCGCTCGGCGCTGGCCTGGTTCAACGCGCAGGGCGGACAAGACGTGGCACGCCACTTTGCCGCGCTGACCACCAATGTCGAAGCCGCTGCGCAATTCGGCATCAGCACCACCTTCGGTTTTTGGGATTGGGTCGGCGGTCGCTACTCGATGTGGTCGGCCATTGGATTGCCGGTGGCCATAGCGATTGGCGCACAAGGCTTCAAGGACTTGCTGGCAGGTGCGCACGACATGGACCAGCACTTTCAGAGCGCGCCGCTGGACAGCAACTTGCCGGTGCGTCTGGGTTTGCTGGACGTCTGGTACCGCAACTTTCTGGGTTACACCAGCCGAAGCATGGCGCCCTACCACAGCGCCTTGCGCTGTCTGCCCGCGTATTTGCAGCAGCTCGAGATGGAGAGCAACGGCAAGCGCGTGGACCGCAAGGGTCAGGCCCTGTCCTACGGTACTTCACCCGTGCTTTGGGGCGAGCCCGGCACCAATGGCCAGCACGCCTACTTTCAGATGCTGCACCAGGGCACCGACGTGGTGCCGGTTGAATTCATCGCCGTCCAAAAGCCCACGCACACGCTGATCGACCACCACGAGCTCTTGCTGGCGAGCGCCATCGCGCAGGCGCAGGCGCTCATGCAGGGCCAGAGTGATGCGGGCGGGCACAGGCACTTTCCGGGCAACCGCCCCAGCACTTTCTTGCTGCTGGCTGAACTCACGCCCACCACGCTGGGCGCGCTGATTGCGCTGCAAGAGCACCGCGTGTTCGTGAGCGGCGCGGTGTGGG
>JALQUU010000154.1 GCA_023260655.1 Paracoccaceae bacterium
GGGGTGTGCAGGAGCTCGAAATGCTCCAGAGGCGTCGTGATCGGCTCAGGTTTGCGTAGGGGTAAGGCCACGTGCCTTCTTTCCGGCACGGGCGCTTGCTATACTTTGCATACGTCGTCACCTAGTTCTAGTAGGTTGATGAACAAGAGAAACGAGCGGCTGGCCGGCCTTCGTTTCTCCGCGAAGCCCGCCTTGTGCGGGCTTTTGTCGTTTTGGGCCTTGGCCCGTCCCACAGTATAGAGGGCTGCTCTTACGCTCTGTGCAGGATCTAGGGGGCGTCTCAGAATTTGGAATTTAAAGCACGCTAGCGCGGGCTCCAGCGGGCGGTGCCCTGCTGTGGGGACTGGTGATGCCCTGGAGTCGCGCCAGGCGGCCAACACAGGCCCTGCTCTTCTCGAAACTCGTCGTTCTACCTCCGTCGATGTGAGAACGGGTTTCGAGAACCTTCCTTGCCACCGTCGCCGGGCTGGGCCAGCCTTCTCACTCGGCCTTCTCGTAGACCACCCTTTACGAGAAGCCGAGGCGGGGGCTTACCGTGCTTTAAATTCCGAATTCTGAGACGCCCCCATCTAGCGCAGCACGGGGGAAAATGAGATACTTGTATCTCAATTGATCCGAGGAAACCCCCATGAGCGCCGTATCCCTTCGCCTGCCCGACGACGTATCCAGCCGGCTCCAGCACCTGGCTGAAGCGACCGGGCGCAGCAAGACCTTCTACATGATCGAAGCCATCCGCGATCACCTCGACGACCTCGAAGACCTGTACCTTTCCGAGCAGCGGCTGCTTGACGCGCGCGCCGGCCAGTCTGAAGCCGTCCCACTGGAGCCCCTGCTGCGGCGCTATGGCGTGTGAGCCTGCTAATCGGGT
>JALQUU010000155.1 GCA_023260655.1 Paracoccaceae bacterium
GCTTCGCCATAGAGTTTGCGAATATCCAGAACGTCCGGGCCCAAGGTGCCTTGAGTGACCGGGATATCGTAACTCTTACCGTCCAGCGTTAGGGTCGCTTTTCTGTTCGTTTCGGTCATCTCTCACATCCCTCTTGAAAATGGTCCCGCGGGGGGGGCCGTGTTGGGTCCACGACGTCCGAAGGTGACCGGGCGTCGCTGCAGCCTGATGACGCATTGAGAGAGCCAGCCGCTTTAGCTGGCGTCTTTCAACCGTTCAATTGTTTCGTCCTGACCGATGACAAGCATCATGTCGAACACACTCGGGGTCGCTGTGCGCCCGGCAAGAGCGGCACGCAGAGGCGATGCCAGCTTTCCGAATCCGATGCCGTGGGCCCCGGCAACCTCGTTCAGAATGGGTTCAAGCGCCTCTTTCGTCCAGCTAGCAGTTTGCAGGCGCGGCGTCAATTCTTTCAGTATACCACGGGATACCGAATCCAGGTTCTTGGCGGCGGCATCGTCGGGCCGAATTGGGCGCGAAGCCAAAGCAAATTCAGCTTTTTCAATGAGTTCCGGAAAGGTCTTGGCGCGGTCCTTGACACAGTACATGCCCCGCAACAGCCGGTCACTTTGGGTTTCAGTCAAAGCCGGACGCTGTGCCGCAGCCAAATATCCCACCACTTCATTCAGCAATGCAGCATCGTCGGTGCGGGCAATGTGCCAGCCGCAGGTCGATTCCAATTTCTTGAAATCCAGACGGGCCGGGCTGCGGCCAATTCCCTCCAGCCCGAACATCGTCAGCGCCTCTTCGGTGGTAAAGGTCTCTGCATCGCCCCGGGCCCAGCCAAGGCGGGTCAGATAGTTTCGCATGCCCGAGGCCGGGTAGCCC
>JALQUU010000156.1 GCA_023260655.1 Paracoccaceae bacterium
GATCGCGCCGCCGTTGACGTTGACCTTGGCGGTGTCGGCACCGAGTTCCTGGTTGACGGCGCAGGCCTGGGCGGCGAAGGCTTCGTTGAGTTCGAACAGGTCGACATCGCCGACGCTCCAGCCGGCGCGCTCGAGCGCCTTCTTCGAGGCCGAGACCGGGCCCATGCCCATGATCGCCGGATCCAGCCCGGTGGTGCCGAAGCTCTTGATCTTGGCCAGCGGCTTGAGGCCCAGCTCGGCCGCCTTGCTGGCTTTCATGACCATCACGGCGGCCGCGCCGTCGTTGACGCCCGAGGCGTTGCCGGCGGTCACGCTGCCGTCGGGGCGCACCACGCCCTTGAGCTTGGCCAGCGTTTCCAGCGTGGTCGCGCGCGGGTGCTCGTCGGTGTCGACCACGACCGGGGCGCCCTTCTTCTGCGGGATCACGACCGGCACGATCTCGCGCGCCAGGTGGCCTTCCTTGATCGCGGCGGCGGCGCGCAACTGGCTGTGGTAGGCCATCAGGTCCTGCGCCTCGCGCTCGATCTTGAAGTCGTCCGCGACGTTCTCGGCCGTCTCGGGCATCGAGTCGACGCCGTACTGCGCCTTCATGAGCTTGTTGACGAAGCGCCAGCCGATGGTGGTGTCGTAGACCGCGTTGGAGCGGCTGAAGGCGGACTCGGCCTTCGGCATCACGAAGGGGGCACGGCTCATGCTCTCGACGCCGCCAGCGATCATCAGGCGGGTTTCGCCGGACTTGATGGCGCGCGCGGCCGAGCCGACCGCGTCGAGGCTGGAGCCGCACAGGCGGTTGACGGTCGTGCCCGGCACCTCGACCGGCAGGCCGGCCAGCAGGCCCGCCATGCGCGCGACGTTGCGGTTGTCCT
>JALQUU010000157.1 GCA_023260655.1 Paracoccaceae bacterium
CTTATTTAGGTGTCAGGCTAATGCCAGACACCTATTCTGCTCAAATATTAAGATGACACCGTCGCTATCCACAGCTTGTGGTTGAGCAACTGATCTATTCGTTTGATCAAATCTTCACTATTTACCTGATTGACTGCTTTAAGAAGTTTCTCTTTGCTATCAAACTGGCTGTTATCCCGATCAATTTCACGCCATAGTCGGGCGGTCTCTTCACTTAAACGCTTCGAAGGCGACGCGATACGCGCCCTGACACTCGCTTTGAAATCCTCTATCTCAGCTTCTAGTTTGCTGGGTAGTTGCTGGCGCCATTCTGCAATAAATTGCTTATAGGCTGTTTGTAGCTCTTCGATGTTAGCTGAAGGTGATTGAACAACCAAGGCTATTCCCGGGCGATCCGCGATAGGCAGATAATTGCTAAATACAATGTAGCCGAGTTGTTGTTCTGTTCTTAGCTGAGTATAGAAGGGCGTGCTTAGAATCTCATTTAAGAGAATGACCTCTGCGTCTGCACGCGAAGAGTCGTCGTCGCTCTGCAAGTAGAGCAAAAGAGCGTTGTCTGTATGCTTCACCGCAGCTTGTGTGAATAGGTCCCCTTCAGGAACTGTTTTTGCACTTAACCTCGCAACCTTTAACGGCTTCATTGAAGTAAAGGCCTTGATTAGCTTGTTGGTTAAACTGCTAGCCTGCTCTTTCGTTAAATTTCCGTGAGTGAAGAGGCGCAGCTCACCTTCGTTCAATAAACTATCTCGTTGATCAAGCACATCGTTTAATGTCAGTTTTTCAAGCGCACTGAGTTGATCCTCAACACTCCAACCGGGCAGTAGCTCTTGGTATAGGGCAGCAAAGGTTCGGTTGTAAGGTTTAT
>JALQUU010000158.1:0-549 GCA_023260655.1 Paracoccaceae bacterium
AACTGTTGACAAAGTCAGTCATGATGGTTCTCTTTCTCGTTATTCGTCGCGGAAGGGCAGACTGGACGCCTCGTCGAAGTCGGCCTTGTTGCGCCGGGACCAGGTCCAGACCATGATGCCGATGAAGGCGGCGAAGCTGATCAGCGTCACGGCGATACGAACGTCGGTGATGTCCATTTGCCCCTCCTGTTTACTTGATGGCGGTGCCGAGAACCTGCAGGTAGGCGATCAGGGCCTCGAGCTCGGTCTTGCCCTTGACGTCGTCCGCGCCCTTGGCGATTTCCTCGTCGGTGTAAGGCACGCCCAGCTTCTGCATGACCTTCATGCGTGCCGGCACGCCGGCGGCATTGACCAGATCCTTCTCGAGCCAGGGATAGGCCGGCATGATCGACTCGGGCACCACGTCGCGCGGGTTGATCAGGTGGATGCGGTGCCATTCGTCGGAGTAGCGGCCGCCGACGCGCGCCAGGTCCGGACCGGTACGCTTGGAACCCCACTGGAAGGGATGGTCATAGACCGACTCGCCGGCGCGCGAGTAGGGGCCGTAGC
>JALQUU010000158.1:559-861 GCA_023260655.1 Paracoccaceae bacterium
ATCATCTGCGAGTGGCAGTTGTAGCAGCCTTCGCGCAGGTAGACGTCGCGGCCGGCCAGTTGCAGGGCGGTGTAGGGCTTGAGGCCCTCGACCGGCTGGGTGGTCGACTTCTGGAAGAACAGCGGCACGATCTCGAGCAGACCGCCGACCGACAGCACCAGCGTGACCAGGACGATCATCAGGAAGTTGCTGGTCTCGATCCGCTCGTGACCCTTGACGGGTGCGTTGTGGTTAGCCATTTGTGTTTACTCCTCAGGCGTGGGCGGCAACGGCGGGAATCTGCACCACGGGCACGGCACCGG
>JALQUU010000159.1 GCA_023260655.1 Paracoccaceae bacterium
ACCAAGGCAACCCAGCCAAAACCCCAGGCATCTACACCAAGCTGCTGGACGTGGACAAGGTGGATTTGCTGATTGCCCCCTACGCCACGGTGCCCACAGCCCCGATCTTGCCGCTGGTCAAACAACGCGGCAAGCTGCTGATGGGCAATTTTTCGTTCCAGGTCAATGCAAAGATTAAGCATGACATGTGGTTCAACAACGCCCCGTGGAACAATGCAGACGGCTGGTCAAAAGGCTTCTTTGATTCCGGCGTGAAAGCTGGCGCAAAAACTGTGGCAATTCTTGCTTCTGACCAGGAGTTTGCCCAGAACCTCGCCGACGGAGCCCGCGAAATCGTCAAACAGCGCGGCCTCAAGTTGGTGTACAACGAAAACTATCCGCCCACGACCAAGGACTTTACCTCCATCATTCGCGGCGTGCGCGCCTCGCAGGCCGAGATTGTGTTTGTGGCCTCGTACCCGGGCGACTCGGTGGGCATCGTCAACGCAGCGAATGAGATCGGTCTCGGCTCTCAGGTGCAAGCCTTTGGTGGCGCCATGGTGGGCTTGCAATTCACGCCCATCGCGGTGAACTTGGGCAGCAAACTCAACGGGATCATCAACTACCACACCTACGTCCCCGGTATGGACATGGCTGGTACAGAAGCCTTCTTGAAGCGCTACACGCCACGTGCGATCGAGGAGAAGCTTGACCCCTTGGGCTACTACCTACCACCGTTTAACTACGCCATTGGACAGATGCTAGAGCAGGCCATCACTGCAACGAAGAGCATTGAGGACAAAAAGATCGCGGCCTACTTGCGGTCCAACACGATGGACACCATCGTCGGGCCAATCAAGTATGACAGCAACGGCGAGCGAG
>JALQUU010000160.1 GCA_023260655.1 Paracoccaceae bacterium
GGGCGGCCAGAGCCTGGCGCGCAAGCTGCTGCTCTGGGTGCTGCTGCCGCAGCTGGTGCTCTGGCTCGCCGGCGGGGTCGCCGCCTACCGCTTCGCCTCCGGCTATGTCAGCGAGGCGATCGACGCCAGCCTGCTGCAGGCCAGCCGCGCGCTGGCGCGCCAGCTCAAGCCGGTCGGCACCGGCCTGCTGATCGACTTCCCGAAGGCGGCGCAGGATGTGCTGGAGGCCGATCCGGCCGACCGCATCTACTACATGGTCAGCCAGCCGCCGGGGCATTTCATCCTGGGCAACCAGTCGCTGCCGCAGCCGCAGTTCGGCGCGGGTGTGGTGCCCAGGCTGGGGCAGGCCTATTTCTATGATGGCCGCATGCCCGTCACACGCGAGGATTCGACGCAGCAGCCGGTCCGAGTGGTCGCGCTCTACCTGAGCCTGGGCGAGGAGCGCTACGGACAGGCGCAGACCATGCTGGTGCAGGTCGCGCGCAGCAGCGCCAACCGCGAGCAGCTGGCCCAGGCCATCCTCTACGACATGCTGCTGCCGTTGTCGAGCCTGATCCTGCTGATGACGCTGATCGTCTGGGTCGGCATCCGCGCCGGCCTGGCTCCGCTGACCAGACTGCGGCAGCAGGTCGAGGGCCGGGCGGCCGCCGACCTGAGGCCGCTGCAGCTGGCGTCGGCGCCGCGCGAACTCTGGTCGCTGGCCGCCGCCATCAATGCGCTGCTGGGCGAGGTGCAGCGCAGCGTCGAGGTGCAGAAGCGCTTCATCGGCGATGCGGCACACCAGCTGCGCACCCCGCTGGCCGGCCTGAAAAGCCAGACCGAGCTCGCCTTGCAGTCCGCCAGCGACCCCGAGCT
>JALQUU010000015.1 GCA_023260655.1 Paracoccaceae bacterium
GTGCATATCTCGAACGTGCACAAGCGCGAAAGCTTCCGCCACCATTCCTATGTGAGCCTGCGTGCCGAAGGCGTGATCGCGGGTTTCGGCGTGGAAGGCTATGCGCTGGCGATGCGGCGCATGGGGTCGCTTCTCAAGTAATCACTCGCGGAACGCGCGCTCCTTCACCCGGATCACCGGGCGGAGGAGGTAATCGAGCACGGTTTTCCGGCCTGTGAGGATATCGGTTTCCGTGACCATGCCGGGTATGATTTCCACGACAACGCCATCGGCATCGAGAATGGTGCCAGTGGTGCGGACCTCGACGACGAAGACCTCTTCTTCGGCGCGTTCCGAACGTTTGACGGCATCGGCGCCGATGCGGACGATTTCGCCGTCGAGCCTGCCGTAGCGGGAGAAATTATAGGCGGTGACCTTCACGCGCGGCGGTAGGCCGGGGCGGAGGAAGGCGATGTCGGCGGGGCGGACATAGGCCTCGACGAGGAGCGTGTCATCTAGCGGCACAAGTTCCAGCAGGTCTTCGCCGGGGCGGGCGAGGCTGCCAAGTGTGGAGCGGTGGATGCGGTTGACAACGCCCGTGGTGGGCCTTGGCGAAGGCACGGGCGGGGCTGTTTCGGCCGAGAAGGCCTATGATCCGGCCGGCGCGCAGAAAATCCAGGTTTCGGACGCGCTTACAGCGCTGCGGCTGTCCTTGGGCCTCAACCCGAGCTACGGCGCGGCAGATGCCTTCGACTTCCTGCAGGCAGACGTAGACCAGAACGGCCGCGTGCAGGTGGCGGATGCGCTCTCGATCCTCAGGATCTCGCTCGGCCTCCAAGACGCACCGGGCTGGACCTTTATCGACGCGAACGCAGATCTCTCAGGCGTCACCCGCAACGCGGTTCCGGTGTTCTCGGGCCTCGACCTCGATCCGCTGACTGCGGACGCGGATGTGGAACTGACGGGGATCCTGCTCGGCAATATCGACAATTTCGACTTCGTGTAAGGTCGGGTGGCATGAAACGGAAATGGGGGGCTTTGGCTCCCCGTTTTGCATTGCGAAGGGGGCTTCCGCCCCGCCTTATACATGAAGCCGGGGAGCTTCCGCCCCGCCGTATACATAAAGCCGGGGGGCTTCCGCCCCCCGGGCCCCCCGAGGATATTTTCAAAAGCGAGAAATCAGAACGGCACGTCATCGGCGGCGGTGATGAAACTGGCCACGACTTTCTTGATCCCGGCCTTGTCGAAGGCGATTTCCAGCTTGTCACCTTCGAGCGCCTCGATCCGGCCATAGCCGAATTTCTGGTGGAAGACGCGTTCGCCCACAGTGAAGGCAGAAGTGGCCGCAAGGTCGATCACCGAGGCGCGGCTTTCGCGCGGTTGCGAAACCGGGCGCGCGGTGTTCTGTTGTAGGCGCCGCCAACCGGGAGAGTTGTAGATATCGGCGCGGGTCGCGCGCTCTTCGACTTGTGAACTGCCGTAGCTTTGTTGCTGCGAACCATAGAGGCCGGGGGCGGTGAGCACTTCGACATGATCGGCAGGCAATTCGTCGATGAAGCGGGAGGGGAGCTGTGATTGCCATTGCCCGAAGACGCGCCGGTTTCCGGCAAAGGAGATAGTGCAAAGTACCTCGGCGCGGGTGATGCCGACATAGGCGAGGCGGCGTTCCTCTTCGAGGCCTTTGAGGCCGCTTTCATCCATCGAGCGTTGTGACGGGAAGAGGCCGTCTTCCCAACCGGGCAGGAAGACGGCAGGAAATTCGAGGCCTTTGGCCGCGTGGAGGGTCATGATCGAGATCTGCGCCTCGCTCTCTTGGCTTTCGGTATCCATGATGAGGGAGACGTGTTCGAGGAAGCCTTGCAGGTTCTCGAACTGGTCGAGGGCTTTCACGAGTTCCTTGAGGTTTTCGAGGCGGCCCGGTGCCTCGGGGGTTTTGTCGTTTTGCCACATCGCGGTGTAGCCGCTCTCGTCGAGAATGATGCCCGCGAGTTCCTCGTGGCTGATATCGGCATCTCCCGCCATATTGCCCCAGCGATCGAGCCCGTCGAGCAGCGCGCGCAATTCCGCGCCGCCCTTGCCGGTGATCACGCCTTCGGCCAGTGCGATGCGCGCGCCCTCCGTGAGGGGCACGCTATGGGCGCGGGCGACGCGCTGGATGTTCTGTTGCGCCTTGTCGCCAAGCCCGCGCTTCGGGGTGTTGACGATGCGCTCGAAGGCCAGATCGTCGGCTGGGCTGACCGTGAGGCGGAAATAGGCCATCGCGTCGCGGATCTCCATCCGCTCGTAAAAGCGGGGGCCACCGATCACTTTGTAGGGCAGGCCGATGGTGAGGAAACGGTCTTCGAAGGCGCGCATCTGGTGCGAGGCGCGGACGAGGATGGCCATCTCGTTGAGGCTGAAGGGCCGCATCCCGCGCGTGCCGCGTTGGGCTGCTTCGATTTCCTCGCCAATCCAGCGGGCTTCTTCCTCACCGTCCCAATGGCCGATGAGACGCACCTTCTCGCCCTCTTCGGCTTCGGTCCAAAGCTCTTTGCCCAAGCGCCCCTGATTGCCGCGGATCACGCTCGAGGCAGCGGCAAGGATATGCGGGGTGGAGCGGTAATTCTGTTCGAGCCGGATTACTTGAGCGCCCGGGAAATCCTTCTCGAATTTCAGGATGTTGCCGACTTCCGCGCCGCGCCAGCCATAGATCGACTGGTCGTCATCGCCCACACAGCAGATATTCTTGTGCCCGCCCGCCAGAAGCCTGAGCCAGAGATACTGGGCCACGTTCGTGTCCTGATACTCGTCCACGAGAATGTAGCGGAAGCGCTGGCGGTATTGCGCCAGAACATCCTCGTGGTGCTGGAACATCGTTACCACATGGAGAAGCAAATCGCCGAAATCGACCGCGTTCAATTCACGGAGGCGGGTCTGGTAGGCAGCGTAAAGCTCGCCGCCGCGATGGTTGAAGCCAGAGGCTTCCGAGGTGGGTACTTTTTCAGGCGTCCAGGCGCGGTTTTTCCAGTGATCGATGAGGCCCGCAAGCTGGCGCGCAGGCCAGCGCTTCTCGTCGATCCCGGCCGCTGTGATCACCTGTTTCAGAAGGCGGATCTGGTCATCGTTATCGAGGATGGTGAAGTTCGACTTCAACTCCACAAGTTCGGCATGCCGCCGCACAAGCTTCACGCAGATCGAGTGGAAGGTGCCGAGCCATGGCAAGCCCTCCACCGCCTCGCCCAGAAGCCGCCCCACACGGTCTTTCATCTCGCGCGCGGCCTTGTTGGTGAAGGTGACCGCAAGGATTTCACCGGGGCGTGCCTTGCCGAGGCTCAGAAGATGCACGATCCGCGTGGTCAGCGCTTTGGTTTTCCCGGTGCCCGCGCCCGCGAGCAAAAGCACAGGCCCGTCCAAGGCCTCCACGGCCTGCCTTTGGGCCGGATTGAGCCCCTCGAGATAGGGGGCAGGGCGGGCCGCCATGGCGCGGGCGGAAAGGGAAAGGGGCGCGTCTGTCATGGGCGGAAGATTAGCGCGGCTCGCGGCCGAATTAAAGAGTTGTTCGGCAAATGTTCCGTTTGGCGCGGCAACGCATCATCCCCCTTGCAAAGCGCGGGTTTCAGGGTAGCAATTCGGCGCATGGATCTCTTTCAACGCTACCCCGCCTTCTCCGATCTGAAAGCCGCCGCGCGCCGCCGGATGCCATGGTTCGTCTTCGAATATCTCGAAAGCGCCACGGGCACCGAATCCGTGCATCTGCGCAACCGCGCGGGCTTCGATCGCGTGCTCTTCATGCCGTCTATTTTGGATGGCGAGTTCAAACCCGATCTCTCGGTCGAGCTTTTCGGCAAGAAACATGCTTTGCCCTTCGGAGTGTCGCCTGTGGGCATGTCCGGCCTCTTCTGGCCCGATGCCGAACGCCGCCTCGCCCGCGCCGCCACGAAAGCAGGCCTGCCCTATGGTCTCTCGACTGTGGCAAGCCGCACACCAGAAGAGGTTGGCCCGCATCTTGATGGCAATGGCTGGTTCCAGATGTACCCGCCGCGCGATGAGGGCATCCGCCGCGATATGCTGAAGCGCGCGAAGGACGCAGGCTTCACCGGCCTCGTCCTCACGGTGGACGTGCCCGTCGCGAGCCGCCGCGAGCGCCAGACCCGCTCGGGCCTCACCTCGCCGCCGCGCCTTACGCCGCGCCTTCTGATGCAAGTGGCCCGCTGCCCGCAATGGGCGCTGGAAACCGCGCGCCTCGGCATGCCGCGTATGCGCCTCATCGACCAATACGCCGACAAGGTCACGGGCCTCTCCTCGACCGAACATGTGGGCTATATGCTGCGCACCTCGCCGGATTGGGAGTACCTCAAATGGCTCCGCGACAATTGGGAGGGCCCACTCCTCGTCAAAGGCGTGCTCAACCCGGCAGATGCGAAACCGCTTGAAGCGGCAGGCGTTGACGCGATCTGGATCTCGAACCACGCAGGCCGCCAGTTCGACGGCGCGCCCGCCTCCATCGATGTCCTGCCGCAAATCCGCGCCGAAGCCTCTCTGCCGATCATCCTCGACAGCGGCATCGAAGGTGGCCTCGACATCCTGCGCGCCCTCGCGCTTGGTGCCAATTTCGTCATGCTGGGCCGCGCTTGGCATTTCGCGCTGGCGGCTCTGGGTGATGAAGGCCCGCCGCATCTGATCGAGATGCTTAAAAAGGATATCGAGAGCAATATGGGCCAAATGGGCACGAAAACCTTCGCGGATCTGCCAGCGCGCCTGATCCGCTAAACGTCTCTCGCTTTGAAAATATCCCGGGGGAGCCCGCAGGGCGGGGGTAGCGCCCCCGTTTCCCGGCCTGAAAATAGAAAACGGCGGCACCCAAGGGAGGAGGGGTGCCGCCGTTTCTGTTTCGCAAGGGGCTCCGAGGGAGGAGGAGCCCGTTGCCACCCGTGCGCCGAAAGGGAGGAGAGGGCGCCCGGTATCTGGTTCGAGTTGGCCGGCGGCGCCTCTTGAGGGAGGAGTGAAGCACCGCCGGCTCTCGTATCGCGCCAGACCCCTAGGGAGGAGGAGGGATCTGCCGCACCGCGAAGCTCCAAAGGGAGGAGGAGAAGCTCCGCGTATCTCGTGCCCTGTGGTCCCGGGCCGGGAAAAAAGTGCGGCGACATCCTAGGGAGGAGGAGCGGATGCCGCCGCTGATTTACAGGGCCCTCAAAGGGAGGAGGAGAGGAGAACCCTGATCTTGGTGCCTCAGGCTTGTTTGCCGTAGGCGTGTTCGTATGCCACCGAGCGGATCTGCGAACGGTTGAGGCCAAGGTCGGCCAGTTCGCAGGTGCTGAGCGATGCCAGCTCCGACATCGTGTTGCGGTAGGTCTGGTAACGGGTCCAGCGCGCGATCATCTCGGCCTTGAGCTCTGCGAGCGGGCGGCTGTGGAGGATTTCGGTTGCGTAGGTCATCGTCGTCTCTTTCGGTTGGAGCGTCTGGTGTATCGCTCTGTTGAGTTGAAGATACCCTAATGCTGCAACCGCACAATCTATTTTGCTGCAATGCAGCTATGCGCCAAGTGCAATTAACGTAAGGGAAATTTCGGTATTCCATTTTTTCGAAGCCGAAATTTTCGGCAAGAACCCATTTTTCTGGCGCAACTTTTGGCAAGCCCTTGCATCCGCCGAACGAAGCGTCACCTATAGGCGCCAACAAAATCAGTGGGGTTCCCATGTCTGTCACCAAAAGCGAAATCGAAACCGCCCTGCGCCAGTTGGCGCTTCCTGACGGGGGGGATCTTCTCTCGCGTGACATGGTGCGCGCGCTCACTATCGAAGGCGGCGCGGTTCGATTCGTCATCGAGGCGCCCAGCCCCGAGATCGCCAAGCTGATGGAGCCCCTGCGCCGCGCCGCCGAAGGCGTGGTCGGCCGTGTGCCGGGGGTAGCCTCGGTTTCGGTCGCCCTGACCGCCCATTCCGCGCCGAAACCCGCACCCTCCCTGAAAATCGGCGGGCATCCCACACCGCAGGCAGGGTCGATGAAACCCGAAGGCGTGGCGCGCATTCTGGCGGTCGGTTCCGGCAAGGGCGGCGTTGGCAAATCGACCGTTTCGTCGAACCTCGCCGTGGCGCTCGCCCGTCAGGGCCGCCGCGTTGGCCTTCTGGATGCCGATATCTACGGGCCCTCGCAGGCGCGTATGATGGGTGTCTCCGAGCGCCCCGCGAGCCCCGATGGCAAAACCATTATCCCCCTCAAGGCGCATGGTGTCACTGTCATGTCCATCGGGCTGATGCTCGACGAGGCCAAGGCGGTCGTCTGGCGCGGGCCGATGCTGATGGGGGCATTGCAGCAAATGCTCGGGCAGGTGGCTTGGGGCGAGTTGGATGTGCTCATCGTCGACCTGCCGCCCGGCACCGGCGATGTAGCCATGACGCTCTGCCAGAAATCCGAGTTGGAAGGCGCGATAGTTGTGTCGACCCCGCAGGATGTGGCGCTTCTCGACGCTCGCAAGGCGCTCGACATGTTCGCCACGCTGAAAACACCTGTGCTGGGGCTGGTGGAGAATATGTCCGTCTTCACCTGCCCGCATTGCGGCGGCGAGAGCCATATCTTCGGCCATGGCGGCGTGGCAGTGGAAGCCGAGAAGCTGGGCGTGCCGCTCTTGGCCGAACTCCCCATCGACCTCGACACCCGCCTTGCAGGCGACGCAGGCACCCCGATTGCGGCAGGCGGCAGCAAGATGGCCGAAGCCTACGCCACCCTCGCAAAACGCCTTATCGCAGAAGACCACGCCTGATCGCCTTTGGCTTCAAGGCTATCTCTGCAAGGCACTGTAAGGGCACACATCATCCTCGAAGGGAACATGCCTGCGGCGAAAGCGCGTCTCGGGCACTGCTTCGGGTGTGCTGATCCGGTCCATCCTGAAATGGCGGAAGTCACCGCGCATCGGGTCCCAGCCGACGAGGTACCACAGCGGCGGCAGGATCAGCATGGCTTGGGGTTCGACTTCGCGTTGGGTCGTGCGCCCCTTTGCGTCGCGGTAATCGAAACGGATGAAATGCCGCCCGAGAAAGGCCATTTCGAAGGTGGGCAGCAGATCAGGATCCATCTTTCCCATATCCGAGAGATCCTGCAGCGGTGACAGTTGGCCGATATGCAGGCAGTCGAGGAACGTGCGAAAATCCCTGACCTTGTCAGGTGGCAAGGCCTTTTCGATCTTGGCAAGCCCTGCTTCGGCAAGTTCGGAGAAGGGCAGGTTTCCGGCGGCGCGCATGGCGGCGACACTGATCAGGAGGGCGAATACCTCCGGAACGGAAAGCCGCGCATTCGTCTGGACAGACTGCGGATCCAACTGCAAGCCGCCCCCGCGCCCGACATCAGAATGGATCACATAGCCTTCGTCCCGCAAAGCACTGATATCGCGCAGCACAGTTCGGCGGGACGCACCGACTTCCTCGGCGAGGGCGTCAATGGTCGAGGTGCCGTTGCGGCGCAGGCTGCGCACGATGGCATCATGTCTGAGTTTCACGTTCATGTCGCGACCCTGGCACAAATGGTAACAAAGTTTGGCACTAATTTGGTCTAGACCGATTCCAGCAACAAAAGACAAGGAGATTGCGACATGGAACGGACTGCAGAGAACCCCTGGGACTGGTCGATCAAGCTGGGCTACAATCAGGCCGAAGTGATCGAGGGCGCGACGCGGCAGGTGATCTGCGCAGGCCAGACCGCCGTGGATGGCACGGGCGCGCCGCAGCACCCTGGTGATATGCGTGCGCAGATCGGCTTGGCGCTGGACAATCTGGAAGCGGTTCTGACGGGCGCAGGCATGGATCTGGGCAATGTGATCAAGCTCGGCGTCTATGCCACCGATGTGGACGAGGCGCTGAAGAATTTCGATCTGATGGGGATGCGGTTCGGCCCGCACCGGGTGGCCCCGCCAATGACCCTGCTCGGCGTGAGACGTCTGGCCATCCCCGGGCTTCTGTTCGAAATCGAAGCGACTGCCGCAGCCTGATGCGCCCCTAGAAACGCAAAAGCCCCGGCGCATGGCCGGGGCTTTTCGTTTCCCAGAGATCAGGATTTCCGCGTGGGTCGCGCGTTGGGGCCTTTCGGGCCTGCGGCTTTGTGCGATTTGAACCCTGCTGCCTTGCCGGGTTTCGCACCCGGTTTCGAGGAGCCGCCATGCGACTTGAACCCTGCCGATTTCGGCCCTTTCGGCTTTTCCCACGGCTTCGCGCCAGGCTTTGCCCCCGGTTTCCCGGCGGGCTTCGCGCCGGATTTCGCGTAAGGTTTACCCTCAGCGCTGGCAGGCTTCGCGTAGGGCTTACCTTCGCCTTTCGCCGCAGGCTTGCCGCGCGGTGCGTCACCGGCGGGGCGCTTCGAGAATTCCTTCTCGGCCTTATAGCCACCTTCGCGGGCCGGTTTTGCATCCGCATGGCTCTTGGTGCCGAAGGCTTTGGGCTTCTTCGGCGCGTCAGCTTTCGGCGCGCGTTCTTCGCGGGGGGCCTCTTTCCAAGCGCGCGGCTCGGCAGCTGGGCGCTCGAAACGCTGCGGCTTGGCGGCACGCTCTTCTTTCGGGGCCCATTCCTTCGCTGGGCGCTCTTCACGCGGCGCACGTTCCTCGCGGGGCGCGCGATCTTCACGCGGTGCGCGCGGCGGGCGGGGGCTGTCGCCGAAATCGGGGCGAGGGCCCTTGCCGCGATGGGGCTTCTTCGTGGCCGCCTTGCCGGGCGGCGTGTAGGCATATTCCGCCGGGTTCGGCTCGCCATCGAGTTGGGTGGCATAAAGCCCGTCTTCGATCACGCCATCCGGCCCGATGGCCAGTTGGAAACCGCCAGCCGCATGGCTCGCGATCTGAACGAAGCTCGCCGCATCGCCCACGCGGATCGCGCCGATCTCTTCGCGAGTGATACCGCCCGCTTGGCAAATCTTCGGCAGAAGCCAGCGCGCTTCGGCGCGTTGGGTGCGGCCTTTCGAGAGGCGGAACCAGACCGAGGCCCCAAATTCCGAGGCCGGGCGCTTTTCGCGGGCCGGAGGTGCCACAGCCAATGTGCCGATCTCTTCGGGCGCGGAATTGCCCGCGCGCCAGAAGTTCACCACGGTTTCCGCCAAGGCGACCGGATCGCATTCGGCGGCGAGGCGTGCGGCGAGGCTGCGGTCATCGTCTTCCAACTCAAGCGCACCGCCCACGGAGGCAACAAGGCGCTCGGCGTCGCGGGCGCGCACATCTTCGGCCATCGGCGCGCCGCCCCATTCAGCGGTGATGCCTGCCATCGCGAGAATGCGTGTGGCCTTCGCGCGGGTGCGCGGCGTAACGATCAGCACCGAGGTGCCCTTGCGGCCCGCACGGCCCGTCCGGCCCGAACGGTGCTTAAGCGTTTCGGGGCTGCCCGGCAGTTCGGCATGGATCACCAGATCGAGGCCCTTGAGGTCGATCCCCCGTGCTGCCACATCGGTTGCCACGCACACGCGGGCGCGGCCATCACGGAGTGCTTGCAGCGCATGGGTCCGCTCGGACTGGCTCAATTCGCCCGAGAGCGCCACGGCGCGGAAACCGCGATTGCCCAAGCGGGCGGCGATGCGAGCCACAGCGGCGCGGGTATTGGCGAAAATGATCGCGCGCTCGGACTCGTGGAAGCGCAGGATATTGACCAAGGCGCGCTCGGCGTCGTCATGCGGAACGCCTGCCACCTGATAGGTAATGTCGGCATGCTGCTCTTCGCCGCCAGCAACGGCCACGCGAAGGAAGCCTTCGCGGAGGTGGCCTGCAGCCAGCTTTTCGATGCCCTTTGGCACCGTGGCCGAGAACATCAGCGTTTGTTTGTCGGAAGGAGCAGCGGCCAGAAGCATCTCCAGATCTTCGGCAAAGCCCAGATCGAGCATTTCATCCGCTTCATCGAGCACCACGCCCACGACTTCCGAAAGATCGAGCGAGCCGCGCTTCAGGTGGTCGACCAGACGGCCCGGCGTGCCGACAACGATCTGCGCGCCTTTTTCCAGCGCGAAAATCTCGCGCCGCATATCCATGCCGCCCACGCAGGAGGCGATATAGGCACCTGCAGGCCCGTAAAGCCATTCGAATTCGCGGCGCACCTGCATGGCCAATTCGCGGGTCGGCGCGATCACGAGCGCCTTGGGCTTCAGGCCCTCTCCCAGAGCCGGCAGAAGCTTTCTAGCCAGCGCCACACCGAAGGCCACGGTTTTCCCCGAACCTGTGCGCGCCGACACGATCATATCGGCGCCCGCAAGATCCTCCCGCAGCATTTCTTCCTGAACAGGCGTCAGGCTTTCATATCCGCGCGCGGCAAGCGTCTCGGCAAGGGCGGCGGGAAGGGCAGGGTGGGTCATCTTTGGGCGTACTCCGTCAGCGCAAGGGCGCGCAATACGCTTTTCCGGTGCGCCTGTATATAGTGTATTCCTTTATATGCCATTCTGGGAATGCATGGGACCCCTGCGTCTGACGCTTTTGGAAAACACGGGAAATGCCCTTGGCGGTAGCGCAGAATCCGAATCACTTCCCCGCGATTGCGCTGGTTTCCAGCTGGAATCCGCTGATTTCTGCGCCTTTTTCGGCCGGGTGAGGCCAGGGTTGCGCGGATTTTGGGGTTGATCTCGGGAATTCGTGGGAAAAATTGCCACAAAAATCACGCTCTACATTTAGTGTTTTCTTTGTTGATTAACGCAATACACGGGAATGTGTTCGATATTTGTTCACGCTACATCTTGCTTCGCGCGCGCACCTGATCCCATATATGGCCAAAATTCCCAGAAAATTCTGTTGATTTCCATGTATTCCCATGCAATCCCTAACTCACACGATGAGGACGGGGATAGAGGCGCTAAGACCTCAAACCAAAAACTCCCAGTCAGGTTTCATACAGGCACCCGCTTTCATCGAACCAAGAGATCCGGCGCGCGAGCGAGCAGACATCCCCCCAGATGGCGCGCGCAGCTGGACCACCCCGCACAGCGGGACGAGGGCGGCGGATCGGGCAGTGGCAGCAGCTCGATCCGCCGTTTTCCGTTCCGGGGTGGCGAATGATCGAAACCGGGGGAAGGAGTGGGTGAAGGCATGGGCCTGAGCTTCAGAGGCGAGTTCAACCAGAAGGTTGACAGCAAGGGTCGGATGTCGATCCCTGCTGATTTTCGCCGTGTGCTCGAGTCTGGCGACCCCAATTTCTCCGAAAGCCCGCTGCCGCGCATGGTCGTGCTCTACGGCCCGCACCTCAAGAATTGCCTGCATGCCTACACGATCGAAGCCATGGCCGAGATCGAAGCGGGCATCCAGAAGCTTCCGCGCGGCTCTGATGCCCGCAAGAAGGCTTCCCGCCTCATTCTCGGGAAATCCTGGGAAACCGAAGTCGATCGCGATGGCCGTATCGTGCTGCCGAAAGAGCGCCGCGAACAGATCGGCCTTTCGGAAGAGGCTGTGATGGTCGCGATGGGCGATTATTTCGAGATCTGGAACGCCGATACCTTCCGCGCCGAAGAGGCCGCCGAGATCGAAGATTTCCTCTCAGAGATGCCGGACGATTTCGATCCGCTCTCCCTTATTCCGGGGGGGGGTTAAGCCATGGCCCGCGCTGCTGCCACAGCCTCCGACGCCCCGCATATCCCGGTTCTGTTGCGCCCGCTCCTTGCGGCTGTGGCGCCGGTTTCCGGCCGCTGGCTTGATGGCACCTTCGGGGCGGGGGGCTACACCAAGGGCCTTCTCGCGGCTGGTGCCTCCCATGTGATCGGCGTGGATCGCGATCCTCTCGCGTTCGAGATGGCCGCACCTTGGGTGGCCGAATACGGCGACCGGATCACTCTACAAGAAGGCGTTTTCTCGCGCCTTGATGAATATGCATCAGATCTCGACGGCGTCGTGCTCGATCTCGGCGTTTCCTCTATGCAGCTCGATCTGGCCGAACGCGGCTTTTCCTTCATGAAGGACGGGCCTCTGGACATGCGGATGAGCCAATCCGGCCCCTCTGCCGCCGATCTGGTGAACAGCGCCACCGAAAGCGAGTTGGCCGATATCCTCTTCCATTACGGCGAAGAACGCGCCTCGCGCCGCATTGCGCGGGCTATCCTTGCCGAGCGGCCCTTCTCGCGCACGCTGGAACTGGCCGATGTGATCGCCTCTTGCCTGCCGCGCCAGAAGCCGGGGCAGAGCCATCCGGCCACGCGCAGCTTCCAAGCGCTCCGCATCGCGGTGAATGATGAATATGGCGAGTTGGTCGGTGGGCTCGAAGCGGCTGAGCGCGCTTTGAAGCCGGGCGGATTGCTGGCCGTGGTCACCTTCCACTCGGTCGAAGACCGCATCGTCAAACGCTTCTTCCAGCACGGGGCAGGCACTCAAGGCTCGGGCAACCGCTATGCGCCCGTCAGCGAAGGCCCCGCCGCCACGTGGGAGCCCGTCACCAAAAAAGCCGTGGGGCCGGATGACGAGGAACTCGCCATCAACCCGCGCTCCCGTTCCGCCCGCTTGCGCGTGGCGCGCCGCACCGATGCGCCCGCCCGCGCCTCCGATCCCCGCGCCTTGGGCGCGCCCGCACTTCCTGGAAAGTCACGCAGATGAGAACCATTCTTTATGTTCTTCTGGCGGCCACCGTTGTGGGCTTGGGGTTCTGGGCATACCACGAGAACTATAAGACCCAGAATGCAATGGCCGAGGCCGAGGCGATCCAGCGCGAGATCGGCGATGCCCGCGCCCGCCTCGCAGTGCTGCGCGCCGAATGGGCCTATCTGAACCGCCCCGACCGCCTCCGCGATCTGGCCGAGATCAACTTCGACGCGCTGGGCCTTCTGCCCTTCCAGCCCGAGCAATTCGGCCGCGTCGATGAAATCCCCTATCCGCAGTTGCAGACCATCCAGCCGCTGGCGGATGGCGTTGAAGGCGAAGCCACCGAAGGAGACCGGCTTTGATCCGCACCCCGCTCCGCCCGCTTGCCCGCATCCTCGAAGCCCGCGCCCGCGGCGAGAACCCCGACGCGATCGAACGCGAGAACTTGCGCCTGCGCCATGAAGGCCTGCGCGACAGTGACCGCTCCCGCGCCGAAAGCCGCCTCTTCGTGCTGGGCCTCTGCTTCTTTGCCGCTTTCGCCACCATCGGCGTGCGCATGGGCGTTCTGGCCTCCACGCCGCCCGTCGAGCCGCGCACCTCGTCCGCAGGCGTCGAAATCGCCACCCAACGGGCCGAGATCGTGGACCGCCAAGGCCGCCTTCTGGCCACCAACCTCGAAACCTCCGCGCTTTATGCGCAGCCGCAAACCATGGTCGATCCGGCCCGCGCCGCCCAAGAACTCGCGCGTATTTTCCCCGATATGAAGGTCGAGGATCTTCTGGAGGATTTCACCGGAAAGCGGAAATTCCTCTGGGTTCGCAAGGTCTTGTCGCCTGAGCAGATCCAGGCCGTGCATGATATTGGCGAACCGGGGCTTCTTTTTGGCAACCGTGAAATGCGCCTTTACCCGAATGGCGCGCTGGCCTCGCATATCCTTGGCGGGGCCTCTTTCGGGCGCGAAGGCGTGAACGCCGCCGAAGTGATCGGCACCGCAGGCGTCGAGAAGATGTTCGACGACCGCCTTCGCGATCCGGCCAAGGCCGCAGAGCCGCTGCAACTGTCCATCGACCTCACCATCCAATCCGCGATGGAGCAGGTTCTGGCCTCTGGCATGGGGCTGATGAACGCCAAGAGCGCGGCTGGCATCCTGATGGATGTGCATACGGGCGAAGTGATCGCGCTGGCCTCGCTCCCTGATTTCGACCCGAACGACCGCCCACCGCCCCCGACCAAGGGAAGCCCGTCCGACAGCCCGATCTTCAATCGCGCGGTGCAGGGTGTTTACGAGCTTGGCTCCACCTTCAAGATTTTCACTGTCGCGCAAGCGATGGAACTGGGCCTCGTGAACCCCGAGACCATCATTAACACCGCCTCGCCCATGCAATGGGGCAAGCACAAAATCCGCGATTTCAAGAACTACGGCCCCACGCTTTCGGTGGAAAAGGTCATCGTGAAATCCTCCAACGTCGGCACCGCCCGCATCGCCCAGCAGATCGGCGCGGAACGCCAGCAGGAGTTCCTCCGTTCGCTCGGCATGATGGAAGCGACGCCGCTGGAAATCGTCGAAGCCAAAGGCGGCAAGCCCCTCCTGCCGAAGAAATGGCCGGAAATCACAACCATGACCGTGTCTTACGGCCACGGCATTTCCACCTCGCCGCTGCACCTCGCGGCAGGCTACGCGATGATCGCCAATGGCGGCACCAAAGTGACGCCCACGCTTCTGCGCCAAGGCATGCCGCAATATGGTGAGCGCATCATCTCCGAACAAACCGCTGCCGCCGCTCGCCAGATGCTCCGCCACGTGGTAACAGAAGGCACGGCCTCCTTCGGTGAAGTCTCGGGCTATGAAGTGGCGGGTAAAACCGGCACTGCCGACAAGCCGAAAGAAACCGGCGGCGGCTATCACAAGGACAAGGTGATCGCCACCTTCGCCTCTATGTTCCCTGTCTCGGACCCGAAATACGTGCTGATCGTCACGCTCGACGAGCCCGTGAACACGATGGGCACCGAAGCGCGCCGCACCGCAGGCTGGACAGCAGTTCCCGTGGCCGCCGAGCTTATTCGCCGCGTTGCCCCGCTTCTCGGTCTCAAACCCCAGATTGAACCCAGCCGTCTCGCTGATATAAAGCTCACATCTAACTAAGTGTGGGGTGTTTCATGGCTCAGGCCACCAAATCTCTGGCAGAACTCGGTCTGACTGCCAGAGGCGGGCGCGATGCGCGGATTACGGGGCTGGCGGTTGACAGTCGCGATGTGCGCGCGGGGTTCCTTTTCGCCGCACTCCCCGGAACGAAAGTCCATGGTGCGAGCTTCATTCCCACAGCCCTCGCACAAGGGGCCACGGCCATTCTCACAGATGCGGAAGGCGCAGCGCTCGCCGCAGCGGCCATCGAAGCCGCCAAAGCCGCGCTCGTGATCGCCGAAGACCCGCGCGGCGCGCTTTCGGCCACTGCCGCGCTCTGGTTCGGCGCGCAGCCTGCCACGATGGTGGCTGTCACCGGCACGAACGGCAAGACCTCCGCTTCCACCTTCTGCCGCCAGCTCTGGATGGCGATGGGCCATGCGGCGGTGAACTTGGGCACCACGGGCGTTGAAGGCGCATGGGAACTGCCTTTGAAGCACACTACGCCCGAGCCGATCACCCTCCACCGCGCGCTATCCGAAGCCGCCTCCCACGGCATTACCCATGCCGCGATGGAAGCCTCTTCGCATGGCCTTGACCAGCGCCGCCTTGATGGCGTGCATCTGAGAGCGGCAGGCTTCACCAATTTCACCCAAGACCACCTCGATTATCACCACACGTTCGAGGCCTATTTCGACGCCAAGATGGGGCTTTTCGAGCGGGTACTACCCGAAGAGGGCGTGGCGGTCGTTAATATCGACTATCCCAAGGGCTTCGAAGTGGCGCAACGTGCTGTTGCGCGGGGCCAGCGGGTGATCCGCACAGGCCGCGCCCCCGAAGCCGATCTGCGCCTTGATGCGCAGCGCTTCGACGCCACCGGGCAGAACTTGCGCTTCGTCTGGCAAGGCCGCCCGCATCAGGTACGCCTCAATCTGATCGGCGGTTTCCAAGCCGAAAACGTGCTTGTGGCTGCAGGCATGGTGATCGGGGCAGGGGCTCCGGCGGGTGATGTCTTCGCCGCAATGCCCAAGCTCACCACTGTGCGCGGCCGGATGCAACTCGCCGCCACGCGCTCCAATGGCGCGACGGTGTTTGTCGATTACGCCCATACACCCGATGCGGTCTCCACTGCGCTCAAAGCGCTTCGCCCGCATGTGATGGGCCGCCTTGTGGCGATCATCGGAGCAGGGGGCGACCGTGACCGCACCAAGCGCCCCTTGATGGGCCAAGCCGCCGCTGCGAATGCCGATCTGGTGATCGTCACCGACGACAACCCCCGCTCGGAAGATCCCGCCTCGATCCGCGCCGCCGTTCTCATGGGCTGCCCCGACGCGATGGAAGTGGGCGATCGTGCCGAAGCCATCCTGCGCGGCGTCGATGCTCTGGAGCCGGGCGATGCGCTTCTCATCGCCGGAAAAGGCCATGAAAGCGGGCAAACCGTGGGCGACACGGTCTTCCCCTTCGATGATGTCGAACAGGCCAGCGTCGCCGTGGCCGCGCTTGACGGGAGACTGGCATGACCGCCCCCCTCTGGACCTCCGCTGACGCCGCCGTCGCCACCAAAGGCCGCGCCACCACCGAATGGGCCGCCAATGGCGTTTCCATCGACACCCGCACGCTGAAACCGGGCGATCTTTTCGTCGCCCTCAAAGCCGCCCGTGACGGTCATGATTTCGTAGCGCAAGCCTTGGCCAACGGCGCTGCCGCCGCGCTCGTCACCCATGTGCCAGAAGGCGTGCCGGAAACCGCGCCGCTTCTCATCGTTGAGGATGTGCAAACCGCACTCGAAGCCTTGGGCATCGCAGGCCGCGCCCGCGCGAAAGCCCGCGTGGTGGCGGTTACAGGTTCGGTCGGCAAGACCTCCACCAAGGAAATGCTGCGCGCCGTGCTCTCGGGGCAGGGCAAGACCCACGCCGCAGAAGCCAGTTATAACAACCACTGGGGCGTGCCCCTCACCCTCGCGCGCCTGCCGCTAGACGCCGATTTCGCCGTGATCGAGATCGGCATGAACCACCCCGGCGAGATCGAACCGCTCGCCAGAATGGCCCGCCCGCATGTGGCGATGATCACTACCGTCGCCGCCGCGCATCTCGAAGCCTTCGAGAACCTTAATGGCATCGCCATCGAGAAAGCGGCGATCTTCGAAGGCGTCGAAGAGGACGGCACCTGCCTCTTTAACGGCGATCTTGACCTCAAACTCATCCGCACCATCGAAGGCGCGGCTTGGGCCACGGGCCAGAAAGTGCAGCGCTTCGGCGCTTCCGAGGAATGCCAATATCGGCTTCTCGATGTGCGCCTCACCGATGAAGCCACCATCGTGCAAGCCGAGCTTCTCTCTGGCCCGCAGATATTCAAGCTCTCGATCCCCGGTCGCCATTTCGCCGCCAATGGCCTCGGCGTGCTGGCCGCAGCCGATGCCTTCGGCCTCGACACCACGCTCGCCGCTCGCGATCTGGCGCTCTGGCTCCCGCCCGCAGGGCGCGGAACCCGCGAACGCATCCAGCTTGACCTCGTGCAAGACGACCAAGCCTTCCACCTGATCGACGACGCCTTCAACGCCAACCCCACCTCGATGGGGGCCTCGCTTGAAGTTCTCGCCGCCGCCCATCCCGAAGATGGCGTTGGCCGCGTCGCCAAAGGCCGCCGCATCGCGGTTCTGGGCGATATGCTTGAACTCGGCCCTGAAGAAATCGCGCTGCACCGTGGCCTCGCCAATCTTCCCTTCCTCGACGGCATCGACAAGATCCACTGCGTCGGCCCCCGCATGCAGCGCCTATGGGAAATCCTGCCCAAGGAAAAGCGCGGCGACTGGTCCGAAACGGCCCCCGAAATGGCCGCTCGCGCCCACCGCCTTATTGACGCAGGCGATGTTGTGCTGGTGAAAGGCTCTAAAGGCTCCAAAGTCAGCCTAGTGGTTGACGCGCTCCGCAAACTCGGCCAATCGGCCCCTCAAGCTGAATAACCCCGCCTCACTCACTGGGGATGCAAGAAGGACGTAACGAATGCTTTACTGGTTGACCGCACTTTCCGACGGGGGCGACCTCTTCAACCTCTTTCGCTACATCACGTTCCGCGCGGGCGGAGCCTTCCTCACTGCGCTCCTCTTCGGCTTCATCTTCGGCCAGCCGCTGATCAATGTGCTGCGCCGCAAGCAGGGCAAAGGCCAGCCGATCCGCACCGACGGCCCCGAAGGCCATTTCGTCAAGGCAGGTACCCCCACGATGGGCGGCCTCCTGATCCTCACTGCGCTCCTCTTCTCCACTCTCCTCTGGGCGCGTCTCGATATCGCCTTCGTCTGGCTCATCCTCTTCGTCACTATGTCCTTCGGCCTCATCGGCTTCTGGGACGATTACGCCAAGGTCTCGAAGCAAAACACCAAAGGCGCACCGGGCCGTGTGCGCTTTGGCCTGGGCCTCCTGATCGCTGCCATCGCAGGCTACTGGGCCGCGCATCTGCACCCCGCCGACCTGACGAACCAGCTCGCGCTCCCGATCTTCAAGGATGTGCTTCTGAACCTCGGTTTCCTCTTCGTGCCCTTCGCCATGATCGTGATCGTTGGTGCCGCAAATGCTGTGAACCTCACCGACGGGCTCGACGGCCTCGCCATAATGCCCGTGATGATCGCGGCGGGAACGCTAGGCATCATCGCCTATGCCGTGGGCCGCGTCGACTTTACCTCCTATCTCGACGTGCATTACGTGCCGGGCACCGGTGAAATCCTGATCTTCGTTATGGCGCTCATCGGCGGTGGCCTCGGGTTCCTGTGGTATAACGCGCCGCCCGCTGCTGTGTTCATGGGCGACACAGGCTCGCTCGCTCTCGGCGGCGCACTCGGTGCCATCGCGGTCTGCATCAAGCACGAGATCGTTCTCGCCATCGTCGGCGGTGTTTTCGTGGTCGAAGCCCTCTCGGTGATCATTCAGGTAGCCTATTTCAAGCGCACCGGAAAACGTGTTTTCCTCATGGCGCCGATCCATCACCACTATGAAAAGAAGGGCTGGAAAGAGCCGCAGATCGTGATCCGCTTCTGGATCATCTCGCTCATCCTCGCGATGATCGGCCTTGCCACGCTGAAAGTCCGGTAACAACAAAAGGCGGGGACTTCCCCAAAGCCATTCACTCCGGAGCGACGCCGCCTGAGCAGAGCGAAGGCCGCATGGCGTCTCTCCGAGCGCCCGTCCGCCCCCGGGCGGGCGCTTCGCGCTGTTTCCGCCCGCGGACGGTCCCTCGGAGAGTGTTGCGCATCGCGCACCCTCTTCCCCTTTCCCCCATCCCCCTTTATCCCTTCCCCTACCACAAACGGAGGCGCGCATGATCCCGGTTCAGGGTTTCGAGGGTAAATCAGTGGCTGTTCTGGGCCTTGGCCGCTCCGGCCTTGCCGCCGCACGCGCCTTGAAAGCCGGCGGCGCGCATCCCGTGCTCTGGGACGATAACCCCGCCGCCCGTGAGAAAGCCGAAGCCGAAGGCTTCGAAACCCGCGACCTCTCCCGCCAAGGCGCATTCGATGGCATCGCCTGCCTCGTCACCTCGCCCGGCATTCCGCATCTCTACCCCGAACCGAACCGCGTGATCGCCGCCGCGTGGGAAGCCGAAGTGCCTGTCGATAACGACATCGGCCTCTTCTTCCGTTCCCTTGGCCATCAAGGATGGGACGATTTCGACCAGCCGCCGAAAGTCGTCACCGTCACCGGATCGAACGGCAAATCCACCACCTCCGCCCTCATCCACCACATCCTTTCCGAGGACGGGCGCGAGAGCCAGTTGGCTGGCAATATCGGCCGTGGCGTTCTTGATATCGACCCGCCCGGCGACGGCGGCGTCGTGGTGCTCGAACTTTCCTCATACCAGACCGATCTGGCCCGCGCGCTCACTCCCGATGTGGCCGTGTTTTCCAATCTCTCGCCCGACCATCTGGACCGCCACGCAGGCATGGGCGGCTATTTCGCAGCCAAGCGCCGCCTTTTCGCCGAAGGCGGGCCAGACCGCGCCGTGATCGGCGTCGACGAGCGCGAAGGCCAGTGCCTCGCGAACCAACTCTCCGAAGGGGCAGGGGACGACCGCGTTATCCGCGTTTCCTCCGCCCGCAAACTCGCAGGCCCCGGCTGGCTCGTCTTCGCCCGCAAGGGCTTCCTCACCGAATGGCGCAAAGGCCGGCAAGTTGCCGCGATCGACCTGCGCGAGATGAAGGGCCTCCCCGGTGCGCATAATCACCAGAACGCCTGCGCCGCCTATGCCGCCTGCCGCGCCCTTGGCCTCTCGCCCCGCGCCATCGAAGCGGGCCTCGCAAGCTACCCCGGCCTGCCGCACCGCTCGCAAACCATCGCCGAGGCGCGCGGCATCCGCTTCGTGAACGACTCGAAAGCCACCAATGTCGATAGCGCCTTGAAAGCCTTGGAGGCCTTCCAGAATATCCGCTGGATCTGCGGCGGGCTAGAGAAGGAAGGCGGGCTTTCGGGCCTGAAACCGGGCCTTCCCAATGTCAGGAAAGCCTATGTGATCGGCCGCGAAGCCGCGAAATTCGCCCTCCAGCTTGACGGCACCGAAGTGGAAGTATGTACCACGATGGAACGCGCCGTTGCCCAAGCAATCGCCGAGGCGGAAGCAGGCGATGTGGTCCTTCTAGCCCCCGCCGCCGCCTCCTTCGACCAATATGACAACTTCGAAAAACGCGGCGACGATTTCGTGGCCCGCGTGAAAGCGGCTCTCGGCCCATGATCCCGACGCCCTCGGACACTACTCTGGCCGCGCTCCATCGCGCCATTGCCGCCGAGGGCGACCCCATCCGCCGCGCCGAATTGCGCCTCCTCGCCGCCCGCGCGCTGCGCCAGTTGGGCGCGTTCCAAGCCACCCGCGAAGCGCTCGAAACCGCCCGCATCGAGGCATCCGACCATTCCCAGATCCAACGCTCCCTCGGGCTCGAACTGTTCCGCACGGGCCAAGTCACCGAGGGGCTCACGCTTTACGATCAAGGACGCTGGCAGCTTGAAAGCCACGGCAAATACCGCCGCCCGTTCAGCGCGCCCTATTGGAAGGGCGAAGCCGTGAAAGGCCGCCGCCTCCTTCTCTGGGCCGAGCAGGGGATCGGCGACCAGATCATGCAAGCCCGCATTCTTTCCCGCCTGTTGGCAGAAGGGGCCGAGATCACGCTCGAAGCCGATCCGCGCCTTTTCCCGCTCCTCGGCCCGCTCGCCGCCCGGATTACCTGTGTTCCCCAAACCGTTCCGGCCAGCCCCGCGCTGCAAAACGCGCGTTTCGACTGGCAATCCTCGCTCTTCTCCGCTTGGCGCTTCGTCGAAAACCCGACCGCAGCCGGCCAGTGCCTTCACGCCGACCCCAAACTCTCCAAACGCTACCGCAACGCATGGGCCAAGATGGGCACGGCGCTGAACGTGGGCCTCTCGTGGCATAGCCGCGCCGAAGCCACAGGCGCGCTCCGCTCCATAACGCCCGAGGCCTTGGCCCCGCTCTCCGCTCGCCCTAAAACGCGCTTCTACTCGCTGCAATATGGCCAGCCCGACCTCACCGCCTTCTCGCAAGCTTTCGGTGCACCGCTCCTGTCGGATCCGTCTGTCGATCCGCTGGCCTCGCTCACCGAACAGGCCGCGCAAATCGCCGCCCTCGATCTCGTCATCACCATCGACAATGCCACGGCCCATCTCGCAGGGGCGCTTGGCGTCAAAACCTGGCTCCTCCTGCCGAAAGGTTCGGAATGGCGGTGGGGTACGCGGCTCTTCGAAACCGCCCTCTACCCCTTGGTCCGCCTCTTCCGCACCCCAGATTTCGGCCAATGGGGCGCAGCGCTCTGGCGGCTGGCGGAAGAATTCCGCGCATATCAAACGCCATAACCAAACCAAAAACGCCATGCCGATCCCCGTGACATTCACGAAGAACCCTAAGCACAACCTATGAAAAATCCGTCAACGCGCGTCAAAAAGCGCTTGCGTTGATCCCGTCTGCCGCCGCCACCGCCGAGGCCCAGGCCCATTGGAAGTTATACCCGCCAAGCCAGCCCGTCACATCCACGCATTCGCCAATGAAATAAAGCCCCGGCACCGATTTCGACATCATGGTCCGGCCGTCGATCCCTTTGGTATCCACTCCCCCCACAGTCACCTCCGCCGTCCGGTAGCCTTCTGTGCCCGACGGTTTCAGCCGCCACGCCCCCAAACCCGCGACAAGACCTCGCAAGTCGCTATCGCGCTGCTCCGCCATCGGCCCTTTCGGCATATCGAGCGTCTCGACAAACCGCGACGGCAATCGCTGCCCCAGCACCGTGCCCACCATCTTCTTGCCCGATGTCTTCTTTTCGCCGAGAAGCCACGCGCCTGCGTCGAACCCCGGAAAAAGGTTCACCGCAATCTCCTCGCCTTCGCGCCAATAGGAAGACGCCTGCAACACCGACGGCCCCGAAAGCCCGCGATGGGTGAAAAGCAGCGCCTCTTCGAAACTCTTGCCACCCGCCGAGACCACCGAAGGCAAGGCAATCCCCGCCAAAGCCGCAAACCGCCCCTCCGGAAAGGTGAACGGCACCAACCCCGCCCGCGTCTCGGTCACCTGATGGCCGAACTGCGCGGCAATCTCGTAGGCAATCCCCGTGGCCCCCATCTTCGGGATGGACTTCCCTCCGGTCGCCACCACAAGGCTCTTCGCCCGAACCTCCTGCCGCTGCCCTTCGCGCTCCAGAACCAGCCGGAATCCTTCGCCGATCTCGATCACAGAGGTGGAAAGCCACAGCTCCGCCCCCGCCATCTCCGCCAAAAGCATATCGACGATCTGCGTGGCCTTGCCGTCGCAGAAAAGCTGCCCCAACGTCTTCTCGTGCCACGCGATCTTGTACTTCTCGACCAGCGCCAGAAAATCCCGCGGGCTATAACGTGCCAAAGCCGATTTGGCGAAATGCGGATTCGCGCTCAGGAAATTCTGCGCTCCGGTGCCGAGATTGGTGAAATTGCACCGCCCTCCACCGGAGATCCGGATCTTCTCCCCCGGCGCGCGCGCGTGATCCACCACCAGCGTCCGGCCCTGAAGCCGCCCCGCACACATGAGGCCCGCGGCCCCGGCTCCCAAGATGACCGTATCAAATTCCATAGCATTCGAATGCCCCGTTCCCGGATGGCCTGCAAGCCATGCTTTCGCTTTTGGAAATATCTCGAGGGTGAGTAGCGCTTTAGGTACCAAGCTCTCCGCGAAAAGATCTGCAGGTTACGCAGAGCCCTGAAGTCGGCCAATTGCGTTGACCCGGCCGAACAAAAAGCATCGTCGCCGGGGGGCGCACGGTGAAAGCAGGCGCACCTTCAGCAGCAACCTGCACCAGACGGCGGTTGTTACGGTCGCGGAACCGGTAGGACATCTCGCCCTGAATAAGCTGGAAGCGGTCAAAAATCCCGCCGCGCACATAGCCAGACCCTTTGAACGACCAACGCCCAGCGCCAAAAATTGCAATGGCTTCGTCGCCTTCGGACATCATGCCCTGAAGGTTGGCGTACATATCCTCGCCCAACAGGCTGCGGCCGATTGAAGGCTGGCTGACCAGTGCGGCCCAAACATCGACATAGGCTTCTTCGTTCGGCCCGGCTTCGATGTGTTTGTCAGTGCGTGGATCGCCAAAACCGGCAAAGTCACTGTTGATCGTCGCCACGTCCAGCGTCAGCCTGCGGATCGCGCCGATACCGGCGAGCGGTTCCCAATCTGTTATCTCGCCTGCGTCTCGATTGATGGCCCGTGTCGGCCTCTCGGCTACAGCAAAGCCAGCGATCCCGGCGGCCCGCGCAGCCCGTAGGCCCGCGCGAATGATCGAGTCGTCGATCACCATGATCGTAACCGTCGCACCCGAAACGATCTCCAGTTCACTGGCGTCACGGGTCTGATCCAATGATCGCAGGTCAAGGCCGGTATAGTGCGCGATGACGTCCTTGATGTCTTGCTCGGGAATGCCAACCAGAACGATAGGTTCCGAGTGTTTGACCAGAGCTGCTCCGGTGATGACACCCTCGTTAGAAATTCCTTTGGCGATATGGATCGGTTTGCCTGAATACCCCGTGGTCGGTACGAAATCCGATGTAATGAAGATCCAGCCAGTCTGTTGCTCGCTTTTGTAGACAGGCGCCAAACCATCCTCGCGGATGTCGCCGATCCTGTCTGCGTTCGGCGCAACATCGGTCAGATCGAATTGGTCGATCAATTCGGGCAGCACTTGTTCCGCAGCTGCGGCCGTCACCAGCAACAGCATTGCCGCGAGAATGCGCAGTACACCCAGCATGTCTCAATCCCTTTGTCCGTGCCGGATCGGGACTTAGCAGGCGAAAGTTCGGCCGAGTTTGCGCAAGCGCAATGTTCTAGGTTAAATCAGGGCAGCGATTGCGACAGCGAATTGTGCCTCTCAACATGCGGACGTTTTTCCCACTTGGCGATAGCTCGAGGGAGGATGCCGGAGGCCGAGGGGGCAGCGCCTCTTTCGGGCTACACCACAATGAGCAGGCGAAACCCCGCTTCCCGCCACCAGAATTGGTATTTTCTCTAGCAGTTGAGCCTCCAAACCGCTACACTTGCACCTAGACCCCGCAAAGGGGCGAACAGAGGCAGTCAACGGCGGTATCCTATGACGGACATGGTCTATGGCGCGGCACCCGTGGCGGGTGGCGAACCGGTTCTCCCCAAATGGTGGCGTACGATCGACAGATGGGCTTTGTCCGCTGTGCTGCTACTCTTCTCCATCGGCATTGTTCTGGGCCTCGCGGCTTCGGTGCCTCTGGCCGAAAAGAACGGCCTCGCGCCCTTCCACTACGTGCAGCGCCAGGCGATGTTCGGCAGCCTTGCGCTCGGCATGATGTTCTTGGTCTCGATGATGGGGCCGCAACTCGTGCGCCGCATTGCGGTTCTGGGCTTTCTCGCAGCCTTCGTGGCGCTCGTCGGGCTGCCGGTTTTCGGCACCGATTTCGGCAAAGGTGCCGTACGCTGGTATTCGCTGGGCTTTGCCAGCTTCCAACCCTCCGAATTCCTCAAGCCGGGCTTCATTGTCGTCGCGGCCTGGATGATGGCGGCGGCGCAAGATATCGGCGGCCCGCCTGGGCGGCTCTGGTCCTTCTTCCTCTGCACCGCCATCGTGCTCACCCTCGCGATGCAACCCGACTTCGGGCAGGCCGCGCTTATCCTCTTCGGTTGGGGCGTCATGTGGTTCGTGGGCGGAGCGCCGATGATCCTGATCCTCGCTTTGGCCGGGCTCGTCATCGTTGGCGGCTTCACCGCCTATAATTCCTCCGAACACTTCGCCCGCCGCATCGACGGCTTCCTCTCCCCCGATGTCGATCCCCGTACGCAACTCGGCTATGCCACCAACGCCATTCAGGAAGGCGGCTTCTTCGGCGTGGGCATCGGCGAGGGGCAAGTGAAGTGGTCGCTGCCCGACGCGCATACCGATTTCATCATCGCTGTGGCCGCCGAAGAATACGGGCTGATCCTCGTCCTTCTCGTCATCGGCCTTTACGCCACCGTGGTGATCCGCTCGCTCCTCCGCCTCTCGCGCGAACGCGACCCCTTCATCCGCCTCGCCGGAACTGGCCTCGCTTGCGTCGTGGGCGTTCAGGCGATGATCAACATGGGCGTCGCTGTGCGTCTGCTCCCCGCGAAAGGCATGACGCTTCCATTTGTCTCCTATGGCGGCTCCTCTGTGATTGCTTCTGGTATTGCAGTCGGGATGCTTCTGGCGTTTACCCGCAGCCGACCGCAGGGCGAGATCGGTGAAATCCTGCGCGGGAGGTTTCGGTGCATGTAAACGCACCCCTTTTGGTGATCGCAGCCGGTGGCACAGGCGGGCATATGTTCCCCGCCCAGTCGCTCGCTGAAGAAATGCTCGCGCGCGGCTGGCGCGTGAAGCTCTCCACCGATGCGCGGGGCGCGCGTTACACCCAGAACTTTCCTGCAGGCGTCGAAATCAGCGAGGTCTCCTCGGCCACCTTCGCGCGTGGCGGGCTTCTCGCGCGCGCTCTGGTCCCGTTCCGCATCCTTGGTGGCATTCTCGGCGCAACCGTCTCGATGCTTCGTGATTGCCCCGCTGTGGTCATGGGCTTCGGCGGCTACCCCTCCATTCCCGCGCTCGGCGCCGCAACCCTTCTTGGCCTGCCGCGCGGCATCCACGAACAGAACGGCGTTCTGGGGCGTGTCAACCGCCGCTTCGCCCCCCGCGTCGGGGCCGTGGCTTGCGGTACCTGGCCCATTTCGCTCCCCGATGGCGTCAACGCCCAGCACACCGGCAATCCGGTGCGCGCTACGGTGAAAGACCGTGCAAGCGCGGGCTATATCCCGCCGGGCGATTACCCGATGTCGCTTCTGGTGATCGGCGGCAGCCAAGGCGCGCGCATCCTTTCCGATACCGTGCCGGCCGCGATCGCCATGCTGCCCGAAGATATCCGCCAACATCTGCGCATAGCCCATCAGGCGCGCGACGAGGATGGCGAGCGCGTGGCCGAGTTCTACGCCGCGCATAGGATCGACGCCGAAGTTGAGTCCTTCTTCCACGACATTCCTCGCCGCATGTCGGAATCCCAACTGGTGATTTCCCGTGCAGGCGCGTCGTCCGTCGCCGATCTCACGGTGATCGGCCGCCCCTCCATCCTCGTCCCCTTCGCCGCTGCTATGGACGACCACCAGACCGCCAATGCCCGCGGCCTCGCGGAAACCGGCGCGGCCATCGTGATCCCCGAAAGCCTGCTCACGGCTGAAGCGTTGGCCGAGCAGATCACCACCATTCTCACCCAGTCCGAGGGCGCCGAGGCCATGGCACGCGCCGCTCTGGCCCTTGGCAAACCCGATGCGGCCGCCACTCTGGCCGATCTCGTCGAGGCGCTTGCCGCACAGAAAGGACAAAAATGAACGCCGCTGCCGCAACGAAGCTGCCCACCGATGTGGGCCCGATCCATTTCGTCGGTATCGGCGGCATCGGCATGTCCGGCATCGCCGAAGTGCTCCTGAACCTCGGTTACACCGTGCAGGGGTCGGATGCGAAAACCTCTAAGATCACCGACCGCCTCGCAGGGTTCGGCGCGAAAATCTTCGAAGGCCAGCGTGCCGAGAACATCGAAGGCGCGGCTGTCGTGGTGATTTCTTCTGCCATCAAACGTGGCAACCCCGAGCTGGACGAGGCGCGCCGCCGCAAATTGCCCATCGTGCGCCGCGCCGAAATGCTTGCCGAACTCATGCGCCTCAAGTCGAATGTCGCCATCGCCGGCACGCATGGCAAAACCACGACCACCACCATGGTCGCGACACTCCTTGATGCGGGCAATTTCGATCCGACTGTCGTGAACGGCGGCATCATCCATGCCTATGGATCGAACGCGCGAATGGGGCAGGGGGAATGGATGGTGGTGGAGGCCGACGAGTCGGACGGCACCTTTAATCGCCTTCCCGCCACCATCGCCATCGTCACCAATATCGACCCCGAGCATATGGAGCATTGGGGCTCCATCGAGAACCTGCGCGACGGGTTCACGCAATTCGTTTCGAATATTCCCTTTTACGGCCTCGCGGTCTGCTGCACCGATCATCCGGAAGTGCAGGCGCTGGTGGGCCGCATCACCGATCGCCGCGTCACCACTTACGGCTTCAACGCGCAGGCCGATGTGCGTGCGGTGAACCTCACCTACAAAAAGGGCGTCGCGCATTTCGACATCCGCCTGCAGGCCGAAGACAAGGTGATCGAAGGCTGCAGCTTGCCGATGCCGGGCGACCATAACGTCTCGAACGCGCTTTCCGCCGTGGCGGTTGCCCGCCATCTCGGGATGAAAACCGAGGAAATCCGGCAGGCGCTGGCGAATTTCGGCGGCGTGAACCGCCGCTTCACCAAGGTGGCCGAAGTGAATGGCGTGACCATCATCGACGATTACGGCCACCACCCCGTCGAGATCGCCGCCGTACTGCAAGCCGCGCGCCAAGCCTCCGAAGGCTGCGTGATTGCTGTGCACCAACCGCACCGCTACACCCGCCTCTCGAACCTCTTCGACGATTTCTGCGCCTGCTTCAACGAAGCCGACGTGGTCGCAATCGCCGAAGTCTACTCGGCAGGCGAAGAGCCCATTCCGGGGGCCTCGCGCGACGATCTGGTGGCGGGCCTCATTCGCCATGGCCACCGCCACGCCCGCGCGATCCTCGATGAAAACGATCTCGCGCGGCTTGTCAAAGAGCAGGCCCGCCCCGGCGATATGGTGGTTTGCCTCGGGGCCGGCACGATCTCGACATGGGCGCACGGACTTCCGGAAAAGCTGAAGGTCTGACACTATGACGCTCGCTTGGGCCGTGATCGCCGTGATTGTCCTGAGTGGCTTCTTCGCGGTCTCGAAGCTTCTGCGCCGCCTCGTCTGGGCCTTCGCACTGGCGTTTGGCGCGCTTCTCTTCGTGCATTTCCAGGCCAATCCGGCAGAGGCGGCCACGGCAGGGGCGGCGCTTGGTGGTGGCCTCTTGATGGCAAGCCCGCTCCGCGCACTCCTCTTCCGCTGGTTCCTCTGATCCGCGCCCATAAGCCAAAGCGCCAAGAGCCCCGTCAGGGCTCCAAGCAGCATTGGTAATGGCATGCTCATGGTCATCGAAGCGATCCGAAATAGGGCCGTTTCAGCGATACTGGCAGGGAAACCTTGCTAAACTGCTAATGGCCTCCGCACGCGCGGGTTAGAGGCATTTTCGCCGCCAATGTCATGACGCAAGCCATACACAAGGCAGACGCAATCCATACGCTTCGGAAATGCCCTGCTAAACCCGTTAACGCCCCGACATCCCAGCAAAATCCTGACGCTCGTCCGCACACCCCCGGTGTATTTTCCTGTGCCGATGCCAGACCTCCCTTTTCACCTCGCCTCCCCTCCATTACGAAGGGGCAAATTCTGTGAGGTATTAGGATGGATATGCCCGCTGTCCGGGGAACGCTAACTGCAGGCAAGCCCCTTTCGGATCTGACATGGCTCCGCGTCGGCGGGCCTGCCGACTGGCTGTTCCAGCCCGCCGATGCCGAGGATTTGTCCGCGTTTCTCAAGACATTGCCCGTTGATGTGCCTGTTTTTCCGATGGGAGTCGGCTCGAACCTCATCGTGCGCGACGGAGGCATTCGCGGCGTGGTGATCCGCTTGGGGCGTAGCTTCAACGGCATCGAAATCGAGGGTGATACAGTGATCGCAGGCACCGCCGCGCTCGACGCCCATGTCGCCCGCAAAGCCGCCGATGCAGGGTTAGACCTCACCTTCCTGCGCACCATTCCCGGCGCGATCGGCGGGGCCGCGCGGATGAACGCAGGCTGCTACGGCTCCTACGTGGCCGATCACCTGATCGATGTTAAGGCTCTGACGCGGCAGGGGGAATTCGTGACGCTCTCGCGCGAGGATCTGCATCTCGCCTATCGCTCCAGCCAGATCCCCGAAGGCATGGTGCTCCTCTCGGCCCGCTTTCGCGCCGAAAAGGCCGAGCCGGATGCTCTCATCGCCCGCATGGACGCACAGCTTCAGAAACGCGACGAAACCCAGCCCGTGAAGGACCGTTCGGCGGGATCAACCTTTCGTAACCCTGCCGGGTTTTCCTCCACGGGGCGCGCCGATGACACGCATGAATTGAAAGCATGGAAACTCATCGATGACGCGGGTTTGCGCGGCGCGCGCATCGGTGGGGCGCAAATGAGCGAAAAGCACTCGAATTTCATGATCAATGCGGGCGGCGCAACGGCAGCAGACCTTGAAAACCTTGGCGAACTTGTGCGGAAGAGGGTTTACGAAACCGCCGGGATCACGCTAGAATGGGAAATCATGAGGGTAGGTGAGGCAGCCTCCTGAATTGCTAGATATAGAATAATCAAAATGACCGGGCACAATCCCCGGCAAAAACGAGGCACGGTGTGGGTATGTCGAGCAGGGCATCCCTCAAAGTCGCGGTGTTAATGGGTGGCCCGTCCGCCGAGCGTGAAGTCTCGCTCGTGTCGGGTCGTGAATGCGCCCGCGCGCTGAGAGGGGAAGGTTTCGAGGTTGTGGAGGTCGATGCCGGCCCCGACCTCGCTTTGCGTCTTGCCGAGATCGCTCCTGATGTCTGTTTCAACACGCTTCATGGCCGCTGGGGTGAAGACGGTTGCGTGCAGGGCATTCTCGAATGGCTCCGCATTCCCTACACCCATTCCGGTGTGCTGGCCTCCGCGCTCGCGATGGACAAGCAGAAAACCAAGGATGTGTACCGCGCTGCAGGCCTGCCGATCGTCGATAGCGTTCTGGCGACGCGCGACGAGGTCGAGGCGGGCCATGTGTTGCCGCCTCCCTATGTGGTGAAGCCCTATAACGAAGGCTCATCCGTCGGTGTCAGCATCGTGCGGGAAGGGGGCAATACGCCCCGCCTCGCTGCTGGCATGCCGGATGTGGTGATGGTGGAAGCCTACGCGCCGGGCCGCGAGATGACGACCACCGTCATGGGCGACCGCGCCCTCACCGTCACCGACATCATCACCGATGGCTGGTATGACTATGACGCCAAATACAAAACCGGCGGATCGCGTCACGTCGTTCCCGCCGAAATCCCCACAGAGATTTTCGACGCCTGCCTCGATTACGCCCTTCGCGCCCACGTTGCCCTCGGCTGCCGTGGCGTGAGCCGCACCGATTTCCGCTGGGACGAAAGCCGTGGCCTCGCGGGCCTCATCCTGCTGGAAACCAACACGCAACCAGGCATGACCCCCACATCGCTCAGCCCTGAACAGGCGGGCGCCTGTGGCATGACCTTCGGCCAATTGTGCCGCTGGATGGTGGAGGACGCGTCATGCAACCGGTGAACCGCGCCGATCCCGCACCCTCGCGCCTGAACTACCGCCTCCAGCGCCTCATGCTCACGCCGGTCTTCCGCCGTGCGCTCCGCGTGGGCCTTCCGGTGTTCCTCGTTACCGCGATCGGCGGGGCCTTCCTTGCCAGCCCCGATCGCCGCGAAGCGCTCTCCGCGCACTTCGCCGACATTCGCCAGCAAATCGAAACCCGCCCCGAGTTCATGGTGGGTGCGATGGCTATCGACGGTGCCTCGCCCGACGTGGCCGACGATATCCGCGAAATCCTCGCCCTCGATCTGCCGCTCTCGTCCTTCCACATGGACCTCGCGGCGATGCTCGCCACGATCTCCGAGCTTTCTGCCGTGAAAGACGCCAGCATGCGCGTGCGCTCCGGCGGCGTCCTGCAAGTCGACGTGATCGAACGCACGCCTGTCGTGCTCTGGCGCACCCGTGAGGGGCTCGAACTCCTTGACGACGAAGGCGTTTCCGTGCGCGAACCGGCCTTCCGCGAAGACTACGCCCACCTGCCCCTGATCGCGGGCGAGGGGGCAGACAAGGCCGTGCCGCAAGCGCTTCTTCTTCTGCGCGCCGCAGGTCCGCTTTCGCCACGCCTGCGTGGCCTCGTGCGGGTGGGCGAGCGCCGCTGGGACGTAGTCTTGAACCGCGGCCAACGCATTCTTTTGCCGGAAGATCAACCGGTTCAGGCGCTCGAACGCGCCATTGCTATGGATCAGGCACAAGACCTGATGGGCCGCGATATCGCGGTTGTGGATTTCCGTCTCCCTCAACGCCCCACTGTGCGCCTCGGTGCACCTGCGGCGGATGAATGGTGGCGGGTGCGGGACATTCTGATGGGGAACGGACGCGGATGATCGAGCTTTATCACTCTCAGCGCGCAATGCGGAACATGCGCCGCGCAGCTTTGCAACGCGGTGTCGTCGCCATTCTGGACGTGGGTTCCTCGAAGATCTCTTGCCTCGTCCTGCGGTTCGACGGTGGCGCGGCGCTCGAAGCCGACGGCATCGGTTCGCTGGCAGGGCAGGTGGGGTTCCGCGTGATCGGGGCCGCAACCACACGCTCGCGCGGGGTTCGCTTCGGTGAAATCCACGCCATGCAGGAAACCGAACGCGCCATTCGCACCGCGCTGCAAGCCGCGCAAAAGATGGCCAATATCCGCGTCGATCACGTGATCGCCAGCTTCTCCGGTGCCGAGCCGCGCAGCTACGGGTTGGCAGGAGCGGTGGATGTGGAAGGCCATGTGGTCACCGAACAGGATGTGAGCCGCGTGCTTTCCTCCTGTGATGTGCCTGATTTCGGCGAAGGTCGCGAAGTGCTGCACGCCCAGCCCGTCAATTTCGCTCTGGATCACCGCTCGGGCCTCTCCGATCCACGCGGCCAGATGGGTCAAACGCTTTCGACCGATATGCATATGCTCACCGTCGATGCCGCCGCGATCCAGAACCTCGCGCATTGCGTGAAGCGCTGTGATCTCGAACTCGCGGGCATCGCTTCGTCCGCCTATGTTTCGGGCATCGCTTCCCTCGTGGAAGACGAACAGGAACTGGGCGCCGCCTGCATCGACTTCGGTGGCGGCTCCACGAGCCTTTCCGTCTTCATGAAGCGCCACATGATCTACGCCGATGCCGTGCGCATGGGCGGCGAACACGTGACCTCCGACATCTCCATGGGCCTTTCGGTTCCCACCACCACCGCCGAGCGGATCAAGACCTTCTACGGCGGCGTCTATGCCACCGGCATGGATGACCGCGAGATGATCGAGATCGGTGGCGACACTGGCGATTGGGAACATGATCGCCGCACAGTAAGCCGCGCCGAACTCATCGGCATCATGCGCCCGCGCGTCGAAGAAATCCTCGAAGAAGTCCGCGCGCGCCTCGATGCTGCTGGTTTCGAACACCTTCCCTCGCAGCAGATCGTGCTGACAGGTGGCGGCAGCCAGATCCCCGGCCTCGATGGTTTGGCCAGCAAGATCCTCGGCCATCAGGTCCGCCTTGGCCGCCCGCTCCGCGTCAACGGGTTGCCGCAAGCGGCAACCGGACCGGGCTTTGCCTCTGCCGTCGGGCTTTGCCTCTTCGCGGCAAACCCCCAGGACGAATGGTGGGACTTCGAAATTCCGGTCGAGCGTTATCCGGCGCGGTCGCTCAAGCGGGCCATAAAGTGGTTCAAGGATAACTGGTAACCGCTACATCTGGCGAAACTGGCGAAATCCCGCGCGTTCCCCTTATTTTTCTGCCATATTTTGTGGTCGTCACGCGTTTTTCGCGTGACGTAGCGCCCTTCTATGGGTAATAATAGCCCTTAATAGGCAAAAAATTCCGCGGCGGCGGATCAAAACTCAGGCGGACAGAGCGATGGCACTAAATCTTTCCATGCCCGGTCAAACGGAGCTCAAGCCCCGTATCATCGTTTTCGGTGTAGGCGGTGCAGGCGGTAACGCCGTAAACAACATGATCCAGCAAGAGCTGTCTGGTTGCGATTTCGTCGTCGCCAACACCGACGCTCAGGCGCTCGCTCAAAGCAGCGCCGAGAGCCGGATCCAGCTCGGCGTGAAGGTCACCGAAGGTCTCGGCGCAGGTGCCAAGGCATCGGTCGGTGCAGCCGCGGCAGAGGAAAGCATCGAACAGATCGTCGATCATCTGGCGGGCGCACACATGTGCTTCATCACCGCTGGCATGGGCGGCGGCACGGGCACGGGCGCTGCTCCCATCATCGCGCAAGCGGCACGTGAGCTTGGCGTTCTGACGGTGGGCGTGGTCACCAAGCCCTTCCAGTTCGAAGGTGCGAAGCGCATGCGTCAGGCCGAAGAGGGCGTCGAGGCGCTCCAGAAGGTCGTCGATACGCTGATCATCATCCCGAACCAGAACCTCTTCCGTCTCGCCAACGAGAAAACCACCTTCACCGAAGCCTTCGCCATGGCGGATGATGTGCTTTATCAAGGTGTTAAGGGTGTGACTGACCTTATGGTCCGCCCCGGCATGATCAACCTCGACTTCGCGGACGTCCGCTCCGTGATGGACGAGATGGGCAAAGCCATGATGGGCACCGGCGAAGCCACCGGCGAGGATCGCGCGATCCAGGCGGCGGAAAAAGCCATCGCTAACCCGCTCCTCGACGAGATCTCGCTCAAGGGCGCGAAGGGTGTTCTCATCAACATCACCGGCGGCCACGATCTTACCCTCTTCGAACTCGACGAAGCGGCGAACCGCATCCGCGAAGAGGTCGATCCCGACGCGAACATCATCGTTGGTTCCACCCTCGACGACTCGATGCAGGGCGCAATGCGCGTCTCCGTCGTGGCAACGGGCATCGATGCCGCTGAAGTGAAGCAAGAGCTTCCGGTTCCGCGCCGTCCGATGGCAAAGCCGCTGACCCAGGCTGTTTCGGCAGAAGCCCCGCGCGCAGAGCCGATTGCAGCACCGGTACAGGCCGCAACGCTTTCGGTCACCTCCGTTTCGGCAGCACCCGCTCCGGCACCGGCCCCCGCGAAAGAACCGTCGCTTTTTGACGACCAGTTCGATGCGCACCGAGCTGCAGCCGAAGAGCAAGCCGAGGACATCTTCGAAGACGAGTATGAAGATGAAGCCGCAGACATGCTGCCGCCGCCGGCCTACCAGCCCGCACCGCAGCAGATGCGGCACCGCCCCGAAGAGTTCACCGCTCCGCAGCGCCCCGTCGCCGGAACGCCCTCGCCGGAAGCGCTTCAGCGCCTTCAAGCGGCTGTTCAGCGCACTGCACCTGCGGCTCAGCCGGTCGCTCAACAACGCCCTGCGCCGCAGCCCGAACCCGAGCGCGGCTCGCGTTTCGGCATCAATTCGCTGATCAACCGGATGACCGGCAACGCCGCCGAGACTGCGCCCCAGCCGCAGCGCCAGCAGCCCGCCGTTCGCGCGCAAGCGGCCCAGCCGCAAATGGCGCCGAAGCCGCGCACCGAGCCCACGAACGAGCAGGAACGGATCGAGATTCCCGCCTTCCTGCGTCGTCAGGCGAACTGATCCGGCTCACATTTTTTCTGGAAAAGGCCGCCTTTTGGGCGGCCTTTTTCGTTATTTATCAAGAGAATACCAAGCCGTTGGCAATGCGGCGCCGACCGTTTCAGTGCATGTAACATTGCGTTGCAAAGAGTGAGTTGAGCCTTCCCGAACGAAACTTTACCTCTGACGCAACTTCGCCTCAGGGCAGCACTGCGTGAGGATTCCTTGCAGACCACCGTTCAGAACGCGATCACCTTCTCCGGCGTCGGCCTCCATAGCGGAGCGCCGGTCACGATGGTCATCCGTCCAGCCACCTCCGGGTTCGGCATCCAGTTCTCGCGCGTAGACCTGCACCCGACCGACGCCCGCGTTCCCGCGATCTGGAACGCGGTCAACCAGTCGCCGCTCTGCACCCGTATCGAGAATGCCAACGGTGTTTCGGTCTCGACCATCGAACACGTGATGGCAGCCCTCGTGGGCTGTGGCGTGCATAACGCGCTGATCGAATTGGACGGCCCCGAAGCGCCAATCCTTGATGGCTCCTCTATCGAATACGTCCGTGCCCTGCTCGCAGCGGGCTTGCGCTCGCTCGACGCCCCTGTGGTGGCGATCGAAGTCCTCAAGCCTGTCGAAGCGCGCCGTGGTGAGGCCTTTGCCCGCCTCGTGCCGGGCGAGGGGCTGCAGATCGATTTCCGCATCGATTTCGAAGACAAGGCCATCGGCACCCAGTTCAAGCGCATGAACATGTCGAACGGCAGCTTCGTGCGTGAGTTGTCCGATAGCCGCACCTTCTGCCGCAAGTCCGACGTAGAAGCGATGCGCGCCCAAGGGCTGGCACTTGGCGGCACGATGGAAAACGCCGTTGTTGTCGATGGTGACGCTGTTCTCTCGCCGGGTGGCCTGCGCCATAGTGACGAGGCCGTGCGCCATAAGATGTTGGATGCATTAGGCGATCTGGCTTTGGCAGGCGCTCCGATCATTGGCCATTACGTCGGTCACCGTGCGGGCCATGCCCTCACGAATGACCTGCTTCGCGCTCTTTTCGCGGACCCGACCATCTACCGCCTGATCGAATGCACCGAAGCGCAAGCGGCGCTTTTGCCGGGTGCTGGAGTGCACGCAGGCGAGTTGCCGCGTGTCGCTTAATCCTTTGCGATAACTCAACCGCAACAATTTGTGCCAAAGGCGTTTTGCCTCGCATTTTTATGTGCTAGACCGCTCTACAATTGGGTCGTATCGCATGGCGAACGAAGCTTAGAAACTAGGGTGGGAACAGGCATGGCGGGCAAAGGATCCACGGCGCTGCTGGTCGCAGGCGGTCTGGTGATGCTTCTGCTTCTTGGTTGCGGAAACAGTAGTGATCCGCGTCAGGCTGGCGTTCCGATGGAAACCTACACCGCCGAGCAGATTTTCGGGCGGGGCGAGTTCGAACTGGATCGCGGCAAAGCCGAGGATGCGGCTTTCTATTTCAGCGAAATCGAACGGCTTTACCCCTATTCCGACTGGACCAAGCGCGCTCTCATCATGCAAGCTTTCGCCTTCCATCAGGCTAAGGATTACCCGAACAGCCGTGCGGCTGCGCAGCGCTTCATCGACTTCTATCCACTGGATGACGATGCGGCTTATGCCCAGTATTTGCTGGCGCTGAGCTACTATGACCAGATCGACGAAGTGGGCAGGGATCAGGGCCTTACCTTCCAGGCTTTGCAAGCGCTCCGCACTGTGATCGAGCGTTATCCGGATAGCGAATATTCGCGTTCCGCCCTGTTGAAATTCGATCTCGCCTTCGGCCACCTCGCGTCGAAGGAAATGGAAATCGGCCGTTACTACCTGAAGAAAAAGCACTACAGCGCCGCGATCAACCGTTTCCGCGCTGTGGTCGAGGATTTCCAGACCACGAGCCATACCGCTGAAGCCCTGCACCGTTTGGTGGAGGCCTACCTTTCGCTCGGCCTGACGGACGAAGCGCAAACGGCCGGGGCGATTCTGGGGCATAACTTCCGTTCGTCTGACTGGTACGAGGACAGCTACAAGCTCCTGACGGGGCGTGGGCTGGAACTCGAAGCCGCGGGCGACAGCTGGTTGCGCCAGATCTACCGTCAGACCATCAAGGGCCAATGGCTCTAAGGGCCAAACCGGTGCTTGGGGCCGAAAGGTAACGGATATGCTGCGCGCGTTCGAAATCCGCGACATGCTGCTGATCGACAAGCTTGATCTGGAGTTCCAGCCGGGGCTGAACGTGCTCACGGGGGAAACTGGCGCGGGCAAGTCGATCCTGCTCGACACTCTGGGCTTTGTGCTGGGCTGGCGCGGCCGGGCCGAGCTGGTGCGCCAAGGGGCGGAGCAGGGGGAAGTGGTGGCGGTGTTCGAATTGCCCGCAGGCCATCCCGCTTACGGCATTCTAGAAGAAGCCGGTATGCCTGTTGAAGACGATCTGATACTACGCCGTGTGAATTCCAAGGACGGGCGTAAGACCGCATGGATCAATGATCGCCGGGCCTCTGGCGAGGTTTTGCGGGCGGTTTCGGAAACGCTTGTGGAGCTGCACGGCCAGCTTGATGACCGGGGCTTCCTTGATCCCAAAGGCCATCGCGCCATTCTGGACAGCTACGCAGGCCATTCGCCGCTCCTAGAGGCTGTTTCTGCGGCCTGGAGCGCGCGGCAAGCTGCCCGGCGGTCGCTGACGCAAGAAGAAGCGGCGCTGGCCAAGGCGCAGGCGGAGGAGGATTATCTCCGTCACGCAGTCGCGGAACTCGACAAGCTTTCGCCAGAGCCGGGTGAAGAGGCCGAGCTTGATGCGAAGCGCCGCCGGATGCAGGCGGGCGTCAAGATCCGCGAAGACGTGGCGCGGGCTTTCGCCTTGTTGGGGCCGGAAGCGGCAGAGGGCGCTTTGGGGGATGCGAACCGCTGGCTGGAGGGGGTGGCTGATCAGGCCGATGGCGCGCTCGATGCGCCAATCGAAGCCCTCGCACGTGCCTTCGACGCGCTTTCGGAGGCGCAGGCAGGCGTTGAGGCCGCGCTGGAGGGCATGGAATTCGATCCGCGGGATCTGGAGCAAGCCGAAGAGCGCTTGTTCGCCATTCGTGGCTTGGCGCGCAAGCATGGCGTTGCGCCGGACGATCTCGCAAGTTTTGCCGATACGCTCAGGGAGCGGCTGGCGGCTTTGGATGCAGGCGCGGGGAATATTGCGGCGCTGAAGAAGCGCATGGCGGAAGCCGATGCGGCCTATGACGCGGCAGCGTGGGCACTGACGGCGTCGCGGCAAGAGGCCTCGGCGCGGCTAGATGTGGCAGTGGCTTTGGAACTGGCACCGCTGAAAATGGAACGCGCGCAATTCAGCACCGTTATCACTGCCGAAGCGGCTTCGAGCGAGGGTGTTGACGCGGTGGAATTCACCGTGGCCACCAATCCCGGCGCGCCTCCGGGGCCCTTGGGCAAGATCGCGTCGGGCGGCGAATTGAGCCGCTTCATGCTCGCGTTGAAAGTATGCCTCAGCGAGAACCGCAATGCGGCGCGCACGATGATCTTTGACGAGATCGACCGTGGCGTAGGCGGCGCGACGGCTGACGCCGTGGGGCGGCGCTTGGCGGCTTTGGCCGAAAGCGGGCAGGTACTTGTGGTGACCCATAGCCCGCAGGTGGCGGCGCTCGGGGCGCACCATTGGCGGGTGGAGAAGCGTGTGGAGGGCGAGATGACGCTCTCGACTGTAACACCCCTCTCGGACGATGCACGTGTGGACGAGATTGCGCGTATGGTGGCGGGTGACCGTATCACAGAAGAAGCACGCGGCGCGGCACGGGCCTTGCTGGCGGCTTCGCTTTAATCCCTCTCTTGGACTAAGCCTCGAATTGTCCTAGAGAAACCATGGGGACAACACGCCTGAACGGTGGAGAAGGGGAGGCTGACGCGATGCCAGAGAGCATCCGTGACAACCTGAAAGCGGGCGCAGCTGCGGCTTGGGTGTGGGTGCTGCACGTCTTGCGGACGATCCGCCGGAAAGGGCCGACGCAGGTCCAGTTCTGGTTGATTGCGCTTCTGATCGGTATTGCCGCTGGCATGGCCGCGCTTCTGTTCCGGAAGGGCATTCATGCGCTGGAAATGCTGACCTATGGCGCACGCGACCCTCTGCGGCTGCACTCTTTTGCGGAAAGCCTGCCATGGTATTGGCTGGTGGCTATCCCGGCACTTGGCGGACTTTTGGTGGGGATCATCCTGCACCGGTTCACGCCGGATGGGCGCGCGCGCGCCGTTGCGGATGTGATTGAAGGGGCTGCCACGAATAACGGGCGTGTGGAGGTGAAGGCGGGCATCGCGTCGGCACTGGCCTCTCTCATCACGCTTGGGACAGGGGGATCGAGCGGCCGGGAAGGGCCGGTGGTGCACCTCGCGTCGATCATTTCCTCTTGGGTAAGCGAGCGTATCCATGCCGACGGGATCACAGGACGTGATTTGCTGGGCTGTGCCGTGGCGGCGGCAGTTTCGGCGAGCTTCAACGCGCCGATCGCAGGCGCGCTCTTTGCGCTGGAAGTGGTGTTACGGCACTTCGCGGTGCATGCCTTCGCCCCAATCGTGATTGCGGCGGTGGCGGGCACGGTGATCAACCGCTTGGCCTTCGGGGATGTGACGGAATTCGTCCTGACATCGACCACGGCGCTCCGGTTCTACATCGAGCTTCCGGCGTTTCTGGCTCTCGGGCTGACCTGCGGTTTGGTTGCTACTGCCTTGATGAAAGGGATCTTCTTCGCGGAGGACGTGGGGAACTGGTTGCAGGCCAAGACGGGTTTGCCACGCTGGTTGCGACCCGGGTTTGCTGGGCTTCTCTTGGGCGGGCTGGCGGTGTTCTTTCCCCATATCATCGGGGTGGGTTACGAGACCACCTCGGCGGCGCTGACGGGGCGGCTTTTGTGGCATGAAGCGATTGTTTTTGCTGTGCTGAAAGCCGTGGCCGTGGCGATCACTTTCGGGGGGCGCATGGGGGGCGGCATTTTCTCTCCGTCGCTGATGATGGGGGCGCTGACGGGACTTGCGTTCGGGTTTATCGCTACCGGGGTTTTCCCCAATATGTCAGGCTCTTACACGCTTTACGCTTTGGCGGGTATGGGGGCTGTTGCGGCGGCTGTTCTGGGGGCTCCGATTTCGACCACGCTGATCGTTTTCGAGATGACGGGCGACTGGCAAACGGGCCTTGCGGTGATGGTGGCGGTTTCGCTTTCAACCGCTTTGGCTTCGCGGCTGGTGGATCGGTCGTTCTTCCTTACGCAGTTGGAGCGGCGGGGCGTGCATGTGGCAGCGGGGCCGCAGGCCTATCTGCTGGCGATGTTCCGCGCGGGCACGATCCTACGGAAATCCGGTGATCCGGGGGCTGCGCCAGAAGAGCGGTTGGCGGAAATGGTCGAGGACGGGATCGCGGTGGATTTCAATGCCACCTTGGAAGAGGCGATGCCGATGTTCGAGCGGGCGGGTACGCCTTTCTTGCCTGTGACCGGATTGGTGGAGGGCGAGCGCGTGATTTTGGGGGCGCTTTTCCATGTGGACGCGTTGAAGACCTACAACAAGGCCTTGGCGGCGACGGCGGCGGAAGAGCATTCTTAACGCGCCATAGTTGTGCCAATATCCTCTGGCAAAACAGGTAATGTTTTCAATTGCCTTGCGAGTTTGCCGTGACGATTTCAGAGCCGATTTCCGTTCCCGTTTCAGACACCGCATTGCGGACGGCCCTGTTCGTGGATAGTGATAATCTGCCAGTGGCCCATGCCGGCCGCGTTTTGCGCGCGGCGGGGCGCGGGGTGGGCCTTGCCCGGGTCTACGGGAATATGGAGCTGAAGGTCTGGGCCGAGGCGACGGGCTTTCGCAAGGTGCATGCGGGTTCGGGGAAGAATGCGGCGGACATGCTTCTTTGTATCGACGCAGTGGATGCGTGGCATTCCGGGTGTTTTGACCGGGTTGTGATTGCGACTTCTGATAGGGATTTCAGCCATTTAGCGCATTGGCTGCGAGAGCGGGGTGCGTTTGTTCTGGGGCTTGGAGAAGAGAAGGCACTCGCTGCGCTGCGCCATGCCTGTTCGCAATGGGTGAAGCTTGTGCCGCCCCAGAAGGTCGAGCTGCGGAAGGTCAGCCCTTTGGAAAGCGCTGTGATTGAAACCCTTCGAAGCGGGCCGTTAACGACTTCTCAACTCAATCAAGCACTTGGGCAGCGCTTCAAGATATCCGGAACTCCGGAAAAGAACTGGGCGCGTTGGATCGGCGCGCGCCCTGATCTTTTCAAGATTACGGAGCAAGGCGTGGCCCTGAACCGCGCTCAATTCAATCAGACGCGTTCGATCGTGACTTTATCGGTGGCGTAGAAGGCGATGTGGCCTTTGATGCGTTCCATGCCAGCTTTCGGGTTCTCGTAGGACCAAGCCGCGTTTTCGAGCGTGGTGCTTTTGGTGACGATGGAGAAATAGCGGGCCTCGCCTTTATGCACGCAGGTGGTTTTGTGCGCGGTTTCGTCGAGGAAGATCGTGGCGATATCTTCGCGGGGGAAGTAGATCACGAAGGGCATCTCGCCTTCGGTGAGTTCGAGCGCGTTGGTGCTTTCGCCAAGGACGGCACCGCCAGCGCGGACGACCCACGTGCCTTCGGCTTTGCGGATGCGGATATGGTCAGACATGATGATTCCCTGTTCTGTCGCGGCGTGATGCCATGCGTTTATGACATGCCCGCGTCAGACTGCGCGGGTCGATTGCTCTAGCCATACACGTGCAGCGTCACTGAGACGAGGGCCGATTCTGTCGCGGCAGGTTCGGTGATATTGGTTAATCCAAAGTTTCTCGTCCGGTGAGAGCATTTCCGGACGGATCAAGCGAAGGTCGATGGGCACCCAAGTGAGGGTTTCAAAGGTGTATTGGGCGCGGTTGTCTGCCCCTTCGAGGGCGGGGGCCTCTTCGACGACGATCAGGTTTTCGATGCGGATCCCGAAGGCGCCTTCGCGGTAATAGCCCGGTTCGTTGGAGAGGATCATGCCCGGTTGCAGCGGGATTTCCGAGACGCGGCTGATGCGCTGCGGGCCTTCGTGAACGCAGAGATAAACGCCGACGCCATGGCCTGTACCGTGGTCGAAATCCTGCCCCGCGACCCAGAGCGGGAAACGGGCGATGGCGTCGAGGTCGCGGCCCGCGAGGCCTTTCGGGAAGCGCAGGCGGGAGATGCCGATCATGCCTTGGAGCACGCGGGTGAACTGGGTGCGCGCCTCGTCAGATGGTTGGCCGACAGGCAGGGTGCGGGTGATGTCGGTGGTACCGTCGATGTACTGGCCGCCCGAGTCGACGACGATCAGATGCCCGTCTTCCAAGCGTTTGTTGGTGGTTTCGGTGACGCGGTAATGCATGATCGCGCCGTGTTCGCCGGTGCCGGCGATGGTATCGAAGGAGATGTCGAGGAGCGCGTTGGTGGCGCGGCGGTAACCTTCGAGGGCGGTGACGACGTCGATTTCCGTCAGGCTTCCAACGGGTTGCGCATCGAACCATGTGAGAAACTCGCACATCGCGGCACCGTCGCGGAGGTGGGCTTCGCGGGTGGCGGCGATTTCGGCGGGGTTCTTGGCGGCTTTGGGGAGGAGGCAGGGATCCTGACCTGCGACCCATGCGATGCCGGCCTCTTCCAGCTCCTGCACCACGAGAATGGGGGCGCTGCCACGATCCACGCGGACGGGGCCTTGGAGGGTGTGGAGGGCCGGAATGAAGGCCTCGACAGGGCGCGGTGTGATCTCGGGGCCGAGATGGGCTTTGACCTCGGGCGTGAGTTTTTCTGGTGCCATGAAGAGGGTGAGGTAGCCCGTGTCATGGAGGATCGCGAAGCCGTGCGGGAGGGGGTTCTTGGCGATGTCCGATCCTCGGATATTGAGGAGCCACGCGAGGCAGTCGGGCAGGGTGATGACAGCGGATTTCTGGCCCAGCGTGCGCAGCATTGCGGCGAGGCGGGTGCGTTTCGAGGCATGGGTTTCGCCAGCCAGATCATCGGGATAGGCGATGACCTTGCCGCAAGGCGGGGCGGGCTGATCGGGCCAGATGCGATCCACGAGATTGCGGGTGGGCTGGAGGCTGACGCCGGAGCCTTGGAGGGCGGTTTCGGCTTCGGAAATCTGGTCGGGCGTGTGGAGCCACGGATCATAGGCGACGGTGCCACCTTCGGGGAGCGCCTCGCGGAGCCAAGGGCCGAGCTTGGTTTCGGGCCAAGGCACGGGGGTAAAATGGGCGGTATCGACTTGGGATTTCACTTGGGTGCGGTAGCGACCGTCGATGAAGACGCCGACGCGGTCTTGCAGCGCGGCGCAGAAGCCTGCGGAGCCTGTGAAGCCTGTAAGCCATTGCAAACGCTCGTCGCGCGGGGCGACGTATTCCCCTTGATGGGCGTCAGCGCGAGGGATGAGGAAGCCCGAGAGATGCTCGCGGGCCATGAGGTCGCGGAGGGATTTGAGGCGCGCGGGCCCCTGATCGCGGCGGGCGGCATCGGAAAAGGACTGGAACATCGGGCGACTCCTTGGGGTATGGCAGCAGTAAGGCGCGAGGACCTGTGAAGAGCAAGAGGTAGGCGGATAAAGGGCTGGAAAACTTGGTTAATCGGGGCGGGAGGGGCGAAAATCCGGTGTATGGATTGCGTCTGGCTTGTTTATGGCTTGCATCATGACGTTGGTGCAGGATTTCGGGCGTTAAGCGGGCGCGCGGGGCCGGGCCCATGGAGAGGCGGCGCACGCCGGGGCTCTGCCCCGGACCCCGGGATATTTCAGCCAATATGAAACGGGGAAACGAAAACCCCGGCGCGAGGCCGGGGCATCAGAGTTAGCCGACTTTGCGCATCCCAAGGACGCGGGCGCGTTTGCGGGGGTCGCTGTCGAAGAGTGCGGCAAGCTGTTCGGTCATGGCGCCGGCGAGTTGTTCGACATCGGTGATGGTGACGGCGCGGCTGTAGTAGCGGGTGACGTCATGGCCGATGCCGATGGCGAGAAGCTCGACCGCTTTCTTGCGTTCGATCATGGTGATGACGTCGCGCAGGTGCTTTTCGAGATAGTTCGCGGGGTTCACCGAGAGAGTGGAATCGTCGACCGGAGCGCCGTCGGAGATCACCATCAGGATCTTGCGCTGTTCGCGGCGCGCCAGCGAGCGGCGGTGTGCCCATTCGAGGGCTTCGCCGTCGATGTTTTCTTTCAGGAGGCCCTCTTTCATCATCAGCCCGAGATTGGGGCGGGTGCGGCGCCATGGGGCGTCGGCCTGTTTGTAGATGATGTGGCGGAGGTCGTTCAGGCGGCCGGGGCCGGCTTCGCGACCGCCTGCGAGCCATTTCTCGCGGCTGAGGCCACCTTTCCACGCGCGGGTGGTGAAGCCGAGGATCTCGACCTTGACCGAGCAGCGTTCGAGCGTGCGGGCGAGCACATCGGCGCAGATGGCGGCGATGGAGATGGGGCGACCGCGCATGGAGCCCGAATTGTCGAGCAGAAGGGTGACGACAGTGTCGCGGAACTCGGTGTCTTTCTCGACTTTGAACGAGAGGGGCGTGGTGGGGTTGGCGACGACGCGGGCGAGGCGGCCTGCGTCGAGGATGCCTTCTTCCATGTCGAAGAGCCACGAGCGGTTCTGCTGGGCCTGTAGGCGGCGTTGCAGCTTGTTGGCGAGGCGGGAGACCGCGCCTTTCAGGGGTTCGAGCTGTTGGTCGAGATAGGCGCGGAGGCGTTCGAGTTCGACCGGATCGGCCAGTTCTTCGGCACCGATTTCTTCGTCGAATTCGGTGGTGAAGGCGGCGTAGTTCGGATCCGCGTCGGAATGCGGGGCGGGGGGCGGCGGCTCAAGGGGCGCGTCGCCTTCGGGCATTTCGGCTTCTTCGTCGAACTCCTGATCGGCCATGTCATCCATGGAGACTTCGGCTTCGGAGCTGTCTTGGGTCTGTTCCTGAGAGCGCTCGGGATCGGCTTCGGCCTGATCGTCGTCGCTGTCTTCCTGACCTTCCGACTCGGGGTTGTCGTCTTCCTGCGCCTCGTCGGCGGCATCATCCTCGGGATCGGGTTCATCGGGGTCGTCGCCCAATTGGTCGCCGTAGCCGAGATCCTCGATGATCTGGCGGGCGAAGCGGGCAAATTCGGTCTGGTCCGAGAGTTTGGTTTGCAGATCGTCGAGCGTGCCGCCCGCCTGATCCTCGATGAAGCCGCGCCAAAGCTCCATGACGTTCTGTGCGCCGCGCGGCAGGTCGCGCCCGGTGGCGAGGTGGCGGATCATGTAGCCTGCTGCGGTGGCGAGAGGGGCGTCAGAGGCGTTGGTGATCTGCTCGTAGCCTGCGCGGGTGGCTTCATGGCCGATCTTGGCGTCGATATTGACGGCTGTGCCGGGGAGGTCGCGGGCGCCCATGGCTTCGCAGCGGGCGGTTTCCATCACCTCGTAGAGGTCGCGCGCCATCTGGCCTTGGGGGCGGTATTTCGCGTGGGTCTCGGTGTTGTGGTAGCGGCGGTAGAGCGCCAGCGCATCGGCGGTGCCGCGGGCGAGAAGCACCTCGTCGCGGGTCATGCGGCGGGAGACCTGCGGCAGGCGCATGGTGTCGCCGGAGAGGCCCGACGGATCGACCGAATAGGCAATGGTCAGGTCGGGGTCGTCCGCCATGACCTTAGTGGCCTCGGCGAGCGCCTTCTTAAAGGGATCCGCGGGATTTTCGTTCGGTGCTTTCATGCCGCGATCCTTGCCCAGATTCAGGGGGAATGAAAAGCCCCGACGCTGCGAATTTCTTCCTGAGAGTATAGGGGAAATGGCGGGGAAGGGTAGCGCGCGGCAGGGATTTTCCGGGCGGGGCCGGATCAGTCGAGAAGGAGGGCGTGGCAGGCCGCGGTTTCGGCCATGGCGCGGCGTTTGGCATGGGCGCGCAGGCGCGGATCCTTGGCCTGATCGGAGAGCGCGAGGAGGCGGGCTTGCGCGGCGCGGGCCTCGATCTGCCAGTTCAGCGGCGCGGGATCGCCGGGGCGGGCGGTGGCGGCGATAAGTTCGACCATGCGGGCACGGCTTTCAGCGGTGGCATCGGCGGCGTCGGGGTCGGTTGTCCACTGGTATTCGAGGAGCGCGTAGAGGCGACCTGCGCAGGTGGCGAATTGGCGGGTCGGGTCTTCGGGGGCAAGGCGGGTTTCGAGCGCAAGGGCTTGCCCTGTCGCGAGGGGGAGGAGGAGTGCTGCGAGGAGAGTTCTCAAGCTGCCCATGATGCGAACTTTGCGCCCGATTTACGCATTAAAAAAACGGGCATTTTGAGAACTTTATAGAAGAATTGTGGCGGAGCGGATTCTCTGCAACGGCTGCAAATGCAGCGTTTTGGCGCTGCAATGCGGCGTTCGGTGCGTTTGTGCACAGAAGCCTTGCAAGAGTTGAGAATTGCGGTTTTTCGGCGCGTGGCCACTTCTAAGGGCAAGGAATTCAGCCGTTAGGAGACGAGCAAATGACCAAGGCCAAGATTGCGATTATCGTAGGTTCGACCCGTAAAGTGCGCTTTGCGGACATCCCTGCACAGTGGATGAAAGCGCAAGTGGATGCGCGCGGCGACATGGACGCGGAGATCGTGGATCTGCGCGATTTCCCGATGCCGCTCTTCGACGAAATGGCGTCGAACGCCTATGCGCCGACGCAGGATGCGGTTGCAGTGAAGTGGCAGAAGAAGCTGGCGGAGTTCGACGGCTATATCTTCGTGGTTGCCGAGTATAACCACTCGATCATGGGCGCGCTGAAGAACGCGCTGGATCAGGCCTATGTGGAATGGGCGAAGAAGCCGATGGGCGCGATTGCCTATGGTTCGATGGGTGGCGCGCGGGCGCTGGAGCATCTGCGCGGCATCGCGGTCGAGTTGCAGATGGTGCCGGTGCGCAATGCGGTTCACATCGGTGGCGGTGCCTTCTGGCAGGTGCATCCGGGCTTTGGCGGTTCGGGCAACCTTGGCGATATCGAAGCGCAGATCGCGCCTTCGTCGGCGGCACTCTTGGACGATATGGCGTGGTGGGCGAAAGCCACGATGGCGGCACGCGCGGCTGAAGCTCCGAAGGCTGCTTGAGTTTTAGCCCCGGTTCAAAGCCGGGGCTCCGCAGAAATGAAAACGGCGGCCTTGGGGGCCGCCGTTTTTGTTTGGTGCTTGAAGCGCTTATTTCATCGCTTGGCTGGCGGCGCTTTCGGGGAGTTCTTCGCCGAAGCAACGCTGGTAGAATTCGGCAACCGTCTGGCGCTCAAGCTCGTCGCACTTGTTGAGGAAGGTCAGGCGGAAGGCATAGCCCACGTTGCGGAAGATCTCGGCGTTTTGCGCCCAGGTGATCACGGTCCGCGGCGACATGACGGTGGAAAGATCACCGTTCATGAAGGCGGTGCGGGTGAGGTCGGCGAGGTGGACCATCTGGCTGACGGTCTTGCGGCCTTTCTCGGTGTTGTAATGGGGGTTCTTGGCCAGAACGATGTTAGTTTCGGCGTCGTGGCTGAGGTAGTTCAGCGTGGCGACGAGCGACCAACGGTCCATCTGGGCTTGGTTGATCTGCTGGGTGCCGTGGTAGAGGCCCGTGGTATCGCCGAGGCCGACGGTGTTGGCCGTGGCGAAAAGGCGGAAGGACGGGTGGGGGGTGATGATCTCGTTCTGGTCAAGCAGCGTGAGCTTGCCGTCATGTTCGAGAACGCGCTGGATCACGAACATCACGTCGGCGCGGCCTGCGTCGTATTCATCGAACACGATCGCGACGGGGTTGCGAAGGGCCCAAGGCAGGATGCCTTCGTGGAATTCGGTGACCTGCTTGCCATCCTTCAGCTTGATCGCGTCCTTACCGATGAGGTCGATACGGGAGATGTGGCTGTCGAGGTTGACGCGCACGGCGGGCCAGTTGAGGCGGGCGGCGACCTGTTCGATGTGGGTCGACTTACCGGTGCCGTGGTAGCCCTGGATCATCACGCGGCGGTTGTTGCGGAAACCGGCGAGGATGGCGAGCGTGGTATCGGGGTCGAATTTATAGGTGCTGTCGACTTCCGGCACGCGATCTGTGCGGTCGGCGAAACCTTTGACGGTCATGTCCGTGTCGATGCCGAAGACCTCGCGGACGGAGATTTCCTCGGTGGGTTTCGCGTTCAGTTCCATTGTGCCGCCGTCCGTGCTGATCGTTGAATAGGTTTGGCGAAGGGTTTTCCCGCTTCGGCCCTGTTGGTGCAACATAACGAGGGAAGCCGCAAGGGCAAGCCCGCCCAATTACATCTCGACGCTACGACCTTCCGGATTATCGGTGGCGAAAGAGGCGCGGAGTATGGCGGGAACACGGAGGTTCACCTCCGGTCACGACTTGGTGCGAACTGTGACGCAGGCCTTTGGGGCAAAGCGTTTCGGGCTAGGGTGGCCGGAGTGATGGAGGATGTGATGAACAGACGGGTGCTTGCCCTGACGGGTGTGGCAGCGGCGCTTTTGGGGCGCGGGGCTTTGGCTGAAGTTTTCGAAGTGACGCGCAGCGATGCGGAATGGCGCGCGATGCTGACGAAGCCCGAATACGAGGTGATGCGCAAGGAAGGGACGGAGCGGGCGGGAAGCTCGCCGTTGAACGGTGAGAAACGCAAGGGTGTGTTCCATTGCCGGGGCTGTGACTTGGCGCTCTATCCGTCAGACACGAAATACGAGAGCGGCACGGGCTGGCCTTCGTTCTGGCAATCCTTGCCGGGGGCTGTGGGGACGAAAGACGACCGTAGCTTCTTCTTGCGCCGCACGGAGGTGCATTGCCGCCGTTGCGGCTCGCATCTGGGGCATGTTTTCGATGACGGGCCGAAGCCTACGGGCAAGCGGCATTGCCTCAACGGCGTCTCGCTGGTGTTCAGGCTAGCGTGACGCTTATTTGAAGTTGCGGCTGTCTTTGAGCTGGTCCCACGCCCAGACGACGAGTTGGAGCTGCTCTTCCTGACTGCGGTCACCGCCGTTCATATCGGGGTGGAGCACTTTGATGAGCGCTTTGTAGGCCGAGCGGACCTCGGCCTTGGTGGCGGTGTCGCGCACTTCGAGAACCTCGATGGCGCGGCGCTCCGTGGGGGGCAGTTTGCGGGTGGCACCCGAGGTTGCGGCAGGGTTGCGGCCCGGATTGCGGGTGGCGTTCTGGCCAAGAACCTGATGGGGGTCTTCGATGCCGAGGCGCGCCCATGCGCGGGCTTCGGGATCGTTCAAAGGCTTCGTCGGGCGATCCCAAACCTTGTCACGGCTCATTTGCGCGTTGAGTTCGGCTTCGGTGGTGCCGTCGAAGAAGTTCCACTTCAGGTTATATTCGCGGACGTGGTCCTTGCAGAACCAGTAGTATTCATCCGTGACATCGCGCGCCTTTGGGGCGCGATACTGGCCGGATTCGGTGCAACCCTCATGGTCACAGCCGCGCTGGGACGTTTCCACAGCGCCGGACATGGACTTGCGCCCACGCGGATTTTTCTTCTTCGCAGAAGAAACGGAGAGGTCGAAACCGAAGGGATCAGCTTTGGCCATTTTACCACCTGTCGAGTCGGAGGCGATAGTTTAGACTCCCTGTCGCCGAGGGAAAGGGGCGGTGGAGAAATTTCTTTTCGAAAGCGGCGGCTTGCCGAAAAACCTCAGGAGGTCTGACGCGGTTCTTCCTCGGCGGTTTCCGGCTCGGGTTCCGCTTCGGGCTCTTCCGGTTCCTCGTAAAGCTCTTCGGCGGGCACCACCTCTTCGCCCGTTGCGGGGCGGCGGAAAACGAGGAGGTTGCGGAAGACCGTGGTGCTGGAGGTGAGGCCCGAGCGTTCGGTGGAGGGCAGGGTCTCGGCGCGCAGGAACTCCCAGCCGTCGGCGGCCATCTCGTTCAGCACTTCCTGCATGGCATAAGCGAAGCGGGCTTCGGGGGCTTTCAGCCCTTTGATCTTGAGGCCACGCGTGGGGGCGGGGATCACCTGATATTCGTATGTCATGTCGAAACGCTCCGGAAAACGGGGAGAGCCTAGCAGGGGGAAGCGTCGTGTCCAGTCACTTCCGTCGTATCCCGATTTTGCGCCCTGCGCGTTCGGGGCGGGGGAGGGTGTCGTGGGCAGCCTGCATCGCTTCGAGATTGGCTTTGATATCGGGCGGGAAGGGGGCGACGCGGGGGCCGGAGGTGTCGATGTGGAGGCCGAGCGCCTCGCCTGTGGCGGCGAGCCAGCCGTCTTCGTGCCAGAGTTCCTGATAGGTGTGGAAGCGTTTCTCGTCATGGTCGAGCAGGATGAATTTGCAGTGCACACGGTCGGTGAGGTGCAATTCGCGGACGTAGCAGATGTGGAATTCGGCGGTGTAGGTGGTGTGTTTGCGGGTGGAGATATAGTCCGGCCCGAAGCCCAGAAGTGGGTAGACCTCATCGGCGGCGCGATCGAAGAGGACGTTGTAATAGGCCATGTTCATGTGGCCGTTGTAGTCGATCCACTGGGGCTCGACGCCCATGAAAGACGAGACGAACGGGGTGGGAATGGTCATGCGCTTGCTCCTCCTCTTTGGGCGGAGATTGGCGGGGAACGCGGGAAATGGCCAGAGCCTACCAGTTGGGGTGATCGTTTTCCGGGGTGAGGCAGGGCTGCCAGCCTGCGCGCATCGCGGCGAGCATGGGGGCGGGGGTGAGGGCCTGAATGGTGCCTTCAGGGCGCTTGAGGGGTGGGCCGTAAGTGCCTGAGGTATAGGGGAGAGTACGGTCTTAGGTGAGGAGGTGCGGCCTGCCCTCATGGAGGAGGAAGGCGCCTTCGGGCAGCTCTCGCGCCTCGCATTGGTGTGGGCCTTGGAGGCGGGCGGTGTGGAGGACTGCGTCGATTTCCTTCACGGATTGCACGGGGCTATAGGCGGCCTCCCAAGCGGCGCGGAAGGCGCGATAATGCGCGCGGCGACATTCGGCACAGGGGCGATGGCCTGTGGCGGAGGCAACGGCCTCGTCGAGGAAGAAGAGGCGGGTGTAGCTATGGGGGGCGTCACGCCGATGCCCGGGCGGCCCGGCTTTTCGCGGAGTGTGCAGGTGATCCACGCCTTCGTTTGCCAGCGCCGCGTGATCTCGCCTTCCGCCGAGTGGAGGCGGCCCCGGTTGCCCATGAAGCCGCCGCGACGGGGTGTTGTGGCGAACTGGCCGAGGGGATCGATCCGGTTCGCCAACATGAGGTTACACCATCATCTCTTTGGTGGCGCTCAGTTTTATCTCGGGATGGTCGCGGATGACGCGGTCGATATCCCACTGGAGGCGCGTCAGGTAGACCGGATCGCCGTCATGGTCGTAGCTGATGTGCTGCTTGTTGATATTGGTGAATTTCTCCACCGCCTCCTTTTCGCCGGAAATCCAGCGCGCGGAAGTGAATTGCGACTGCTCGAAGCGCACAGGCAGGCCGTATTCCAACTCGATGCGCGAGGCCAATACCTCGAACTGCAGCGCGCCGACGACGCCGACGATGAAGCCCGAGCCGATCATCGGTTTGAACACCTTCGCGGCCCCTTCCTCGGCGAACTGCATCAGGGCTTTTTCCAGATGCTTGGCCTTCATCGGATCGCCTGCACGGATGCCTTGCAGAAGCTCCGGCGCGAAGGAGGGGATGCCCGTGACGCGGAGGCTCTCGCCCTCGGTCAGCGTGTCACCGATGCGCAGCTGGCCGTGGTTCGGGATGCCGATGATGTCACCCGCCCAGGCCTCTTCGGCCAGTTCGCGGTCAGCGGCGAGGAACATCACGGGGTTCGACACCGCCATCGGCTTTTTCGAGCGCACATGGAACATCTTCATGCCGCGCTGGAAGTGGCCCGAAGCCAAGCGCACGAAGGCCACGCGGTC
>JALQUU010000161.1:0-274 GCA_023260655.1 Paracoccaceae bacterium
CTAAAATTCTTGCTAATGTTTGGGCTAATAAAGTTTTACCACAGCCAGTTGGTCCAACTAACAAAATATTAGATTTTGAAAGTTCTACATTTTTGCTAGTTTTATTTTCATAGTTTAATCTTTTGTAATGATTATGAACTGCAACAGATAAAACTTTTTTTGCATGATCTTGGCCAATTACATAATCATCTAAAACTGCACAAATTTCTTTTGGTGATGGTAAACCATCTTGATGTTTAACAAATGTATCTTTGCTTTCTTCTTTAATGATATC
>JALQUU010000161.1:284-850 GCA_023260655.1 Paracoccaceae bacterium
TCGACACATTCATCGCAAATAAATACTGTAGGTCCGGCTATAAGTTTTCTAACTTCATGCTGGCTTTTTCCGCAGAAAGAACAGTAAAGGATATTTTTATTACTTGTGTTCATAATTTTTATAACGAATCAATTAACTTACTTTATTATATATGAGTCATGGTAATCAAGTTCGATTACAGGTTGTTTCTATATATAGTAGGTTAGGTTCTTTTTTCTACTACAGCGTCGATTAATCCGAAATCTTTTGCAACTTCGGCAGTCATGAAATTATCTCTTTCAAGAGCAGTTTTAATTTCATCAACAGATTTACCAGTATGTTTTGAATAAATTTCATTTAATCTTTTTTTTAATGCTAGCACTTCATTAGCGTGAATTTCAATGTCTGTAGCTTGACCTTGATAACCCGCTGAAGGTTGATGAACCATTACTCTTGAATTTGGTAATGAGAATCTTTTTCCTTTTGTGCCAGCTGCTAATAAAAAAGATCCCATTGATGCAGCCTGACCAATACAAAGAGTTGAAATATCAGGTTTTATATATTGCATAGTGTCATAAATTCCAAGA
>JALQUU010000162.1 GCA_023260655.1 Paracoccaceae bacterium
GTGCTCCTCGCGCTCTTTCCCAACGAAGCGCCCCAACCCGACCCCGAAAGCTTCACCCAATCAATGCTCGGCATGGGCTGGACGGTGCGCGTCCATTACCTCGCCGCGCAGCTCTTCCTCTTCTCTCTGGCCTATATGTGCCTCGTGAAATTCGCGCGCACAGAGTCCCTCCCGCGCCGCCGCATCTATCGCACCTGCGGATGGGTCATCATCGCGATGGGCTGCCTTGCCAGCACCGCGTCGTATTACAAGGTTTTCGGCTCCGAGGCCCAACGCGCCACCGTGCACGATTACTCGCTCGTGCTTTGGGCCGAAGCTATCGGCATCTGGGCCTTCGGGTGCTCATGGCTGGTCAAGGGCCGCGCTGACAGTCTGGTGTTCCGCACGAAGAAATCGTGAATTTTCACGTAAGCCGGCGCACGCTCAATGCAGCCGTACCAACGTCATGACGCTTGCCATACACAAGCCATACGCAATCCATATATAAATTTAGGCTATTCCGAGAGGATCGCCGCTTCCGCGATCTGATCCATGATCCGCACGAGTTCCGAGCTGATCCCCGGCTCCGAAAGCGCATGTCCGGCATTCCGGACCATCCGCATTTCGCAGTTCGGCCAAGCTTTCGCGAGGTTCCAAGCGGATTCCGGTGGGCAGATCATGTCGTATCGGCCCTGCACGATGAAACCCGGAATATGCCCGATCCGCCCCATATTCGCGAGGATCTGCCCGTCGAAATCGAGGAAAGCCCGATGGGTGAAATAGTGGTTCTCCAGCCGCGCAAAGGCGCGCGCAAAGTCGCCGGGGCTATCGCCGCCGTATCCGTCAGAAGCCACAGAGGCCAGCGCGTTC
>JALQUU010000163.1 GCA_023260655.1 Paracoccaceae bacterium
GTCGCCTGATAGCGAGACAAAAGAAGAGGGCGCAGATAGCTGCACCCTCTTTTCGTTTTCAGATCTGGTCCGCGCAGAGATCGAAGCGGTCGGCGTTCATCACCTTGGTCCATGCAGCAACGAAATCGCGGACGAATTTGCCGCTGGCGTCGCTCTGGCCATAGACCTCGGCCAGCGCCCGCAGCTGCGAGTTCGAACCGAACACCAGATCGGCGCGGGTCGCGGTTCGGACGACCTTGCCGCTCTTGCGGTCGCGGCCGTCGAAAGTGCCATCGCCCTTGTCCGACCAGGCCATTGACATATCGAGAAGGTTGACGAAGAAATCGTTCGTCAGCGCCCCGACCTTGTCGGTGAACACTCCATGCGCAGTGCCGCCGTGGTTGGTACCGAGAACCCGCATCCCGCCGACGAGAACGGTCATCTCGGGGGAGGTGAGGCCCAGAAGCTGCGCCTTGTCGAGAAGAAGCTCTTCGGTCGAGATGGTGAATTCGGCCTTCTGGAAGTTGCGGAAGCCATCGGCTTGCGGCTCGAGAACCGCGAAGCTCTCGGCGTCCGTCTGCTCAGCCGTCGCATCGCCGCGGCCGGTGGTGACCGGAACGGTGATGTCGTGGCCCGCAGCCTTGGCGGCCTTCTCGATCGCGGCAGCGCCGGCGATCACGATGGTATCGGCCATCGAGGCATTGGTGCCCTTGCGGACGCCTTCGAGGGCGGCAAGCACCTTTGCCAGCTTCTCCGGCTCGTTGGCTTCCCAGCTCGCCTGCGGCTCAAGCCGGATGCGCGCGCCGTTGGCGCCGCCCCGGTGATCCGAGCCGCGATAGGTCGAGGC
>JALQUU010000164.1 GCA_023260655.1 Paracoccaceae bacterium
GCGGGCGCGATTTGTTAAATGGCGTTCCGAAGGAAATCGAAATCACCCAAGCGCAAATTGCCGAAGCCTTATCTGAACCCGTTCAGCAGATTTGCGAAGCGGTTATGACCGCACTCGAGGTCACGCCACCCGACTTGGCGGCTGACATCGTTGATCGCGGCGTAATGCTAACCGGTGGCGGTGCATTGTTGGGCGATCTTGACCTTGCGTTGCGCGAACAAACCGGTCTGGCGGTTTCGATTGCCGATGAAAGCCTAAACTGCGTTGCCATGGGAACGGGCAAAGCGTTAGAGTATGAAAAACAACTGCGCCACGCCATAGATTATGACAGCTAAGGCAAGTGCACTCTGATAAGAGGTAGACTTGGCCCAACATCGTGGAAAGCAAGAAGATTATGCAACGCCAATAAGACGCCTTGTTACGGCTGTCCTGGTGATGGTTTTGTTCGCGATTTTTATTGTATGGCGTATTGACAGCCCACGGGTTGAACGTTTCCGATCACATGTGATTGATCAATACCTGCCCAGTTTTGCATGGGCGATGGCCCCCGTGACAGGCGCTGCGAATTTGTTGCGTGATTTCCAAAGCTACGCCGCGCTGTATGAACAAAACCAAGAACTGCGTCGCGAACTGCAACAGATGAAAAGTTGGCGCGAAGCTGCGCTTCAGCTTGAACAAGAAAATGCGCGTTTGCTAGATTTGAATAATCTGCGCCTTGATCCAAAATTCACCCATATATCGGGTATTGTCATGGCTGACAGCGGATCGCCTTTTCGGCAATCTGTATTGTTAAACATTGGACGACAAGACGGCATTCAGGAC
>JALQUU010000165.1 GCA_023260655.1 Paracoccaceae bacterium
GGTCGGGAAACCCGCGCCGCCACGGCCGCGCAGTCCGGATTCCTTGACGGTCGCGATGACCTGGTCCTGGCTCAGGCCTTCGCCGCCGTCCTTGCCGAGGATCTTGCGCAGCGCGGCATAGCCGCCGCGCGCCTCGTAGTCCCTGATCGACCAGTTGCTGCCATCAAGGCCCGCGTAGATCTGCGGGTTGATGTGGCGGTCGTGGAAGCAGGTCTCGACGCCGGAGGCGGCGAATTTGTCCAGCACTTGAATGGCGTTCATGCCTTGCCCTCCGCGGCGCGCAGTTCGTCGATCAGCTGGTCGAGGCGGCTGTTGTTCATGAAGCTGCACATGTGGCGGTCGTTGACCAGCATCACCGGCGAGTCGGCGCAGGCGCCTAGGCACTCGGTCTGCTGCAGCGTGAACAGGCCGTCGGCCGTGGTCATGCCCATCTTGATGCCCAGCTTCTGCTCGAGGTGGGCCAGCGCCTTCTGGCCGTCGCGCAGCACGCAGGGCAGGTTGGTGCAGACGTTGAGCTTGTACTTGCCCACCGGCTGCTGGTTGTACATGTTGTAGAAGGTCGTGACCTCGTGCACGGCCATCGCGGCCATGCCGAGGTAGTCGGCGATGCCCTGCTCGGCCTCGGGGCTGACCCAGCCCTGCTCCTGCTGCACGATGGACAGGATGGCCATCACGGCCGACTGCTTCTGTTCGGCCGGGTACTTGGCCACTTCGCGTGCGAAACGGGCCAGCGTCGCTTCGGAGAAGGACTGGGCCTGCACGCCTTTGTTGTGGGAGCTCATCGGTCAATTTCTCCAAACACGATATCCATGGTGCCGA
>JALQUU010000166.1:0-352 GCA_023260655.1 Paracoccaceae bacterium
TTCAATGTAATGATATTGTTGCGCAATAACGCATTTGATTCTCGTTTCTATACAGGCTCTGCGTGGATTCGCGTGGTCGGGCGGTGGGCAACGGGTCATCACGCCCGGCGAGCGCACCGACACGGGCGCGAAATTCGTCCAGCCCTAGGCTCTTGAAAGGGGCGAGAGCCGCCCCCAAATCTAGGAAACCGAGGTGCCAAACGGGCCTCGGATCACTGCCTGTCCCCTCGGGAAGGCCCAACGTTGTCGCTCACTGGAGGATAACCCATGCGCACATTTGATCTCACTCCCCTTTACCGTTCCACCGTTGGTTTCGACCAGATCGCCGACCTGATGGACCGCGCTTTCGCCA
>JALQUU010000166.1:362-819 GCA_023260655.1 Paracoccaceae bacterium
GCCAGCGAAACCCCCGGCCAGAGCTACCCACCCTATAACATCGAGAAGACCGCCGAGGACGGCTGGCGCATCTCGATTGCCGTCGCCGGTTTTGCCGATGAAGACCTCGCCGTCGAGGTCCGCGAGAACACGCTCTTTGTCTCCGGCCGCAAGGCCAACGAGGACGAGGCCCGCGTGTTCCTGCATCGCGGCATCGCCACCCGCGCCTTCGAGCGCCGCTTTCATCTTGCCGACCACGTCCATGTGAAAGGCGCGAGCCACGAGAACGGGATGCTTAACATCGACCTGCAGCGCGAAGTGCCCGAAGCGCTCAAGCCGCGCCGGATCGAGATCTCCGGCGCCGCGCCGGTCAAGCGCGATCTCGTCGAGGCCAAGGCCGTCAACTGATATCGATTGCTTTTGAGCAACAACAAACGCGGGCGCTTAGCCCGCGTTTTTTTGTGCAAGCGCTTCTCTG
>JALQUU010000167.1 GCA_023260655.1 Paracoccaceae bacterium
GGTCACGTTGACCACGGCAAGACCACGCTGACCGCCGCCATCACCACCGTGCTGGCTGCCAAGTTCGGCGGCGCTGCCAAGGCCTACGACCAGATCGACGCGGCTCCGGAAGAGAAGGCTCGCGGCATCACCATCAACACCGCCCACGTCGAGTACGAGACCGCCAACCGTCACTACGCTCACGTTGACTGCCCCGGCCACGCCGACTACGTCAAGAACATGATCACCGGTGCCGCCCAGATGGACGGCGCGATCCTGGTCGTGTCGGCCGCTGACGGCCCGATGCCCCAGACCCGCGAGCACATCCTGCTGTCGCGTCAGGTCGGTGTGCCCTACATCATCGTCTTCCTGAACAAGGCTGACATGGTCGACGACGAAGAGCTGCTCGAGCTGGTCGAAATGGAAGTGCGCGAGCTGCTGTCCAAGTACGACTTCCCCGGTGACGACACCCCCATCGTCAAGGGTTCGGCCAAGCTGGCCCTCGAAGGCGACAAGGGTCCGCTGGGCGAAGAAGCCATCATGAAGCTGGCCGACGCGCTGGACTCCTACATCCCGACGCCTGAGCGCGCTGTCGACGGCTCCTTCCTGATGCCGGTCGAAGACGTGTTCTCGATCTCGGGTCGCGGCACCGTGGTGACCGGCCGTATCGAGCGCGGCATCATCAAGGTCGGCGAGGAAATCGAGATCGTCGGCATCAAGCCGAAAACGATGGCGAAGCGGATGGAGGAAGACCGGATCTGATCTGGCAGGACAGCGCTGCGCCCAGGCGCAGCCTTCGGACCCGGCTCGACTGGCG
>JALQUU010000168.1 GCA_023260655.1 Paracoccaceae bacterium
CCACCGGTCAAGCTGTGACCAAGTCGATCACGCCGGGCCAGCAGGTCGTTAAGATCGTCCATGACGAGCTTGTCTCTGTCCTGACCGGTGCGGAAGACCCCGGCGCGCTCAAGATCGACAACCCACCTGCGCCGATCCTGATGGTCGGCCTGCAGGGTTCGGGCAAGACGACCACCACCGCTAAACTCGCCAAGCGCCTCAAGGAGCGCGAGGGCAAGCGCGTTTTGATGGCCTCGCTCGACACCAACCGTCCCGCCGCTATGGAGCAGCTGCAGATCCTCGGCGCGCAGATCGGTGTCGATACCCTGCCGATCGTCAAGGGCGAGAGCCCGGTGCAGATCGCCAAACGCGCCAAGACCCAAGCGAGCCTTGGCGGCTATGACGTCTATATGCTCGACACCGCGGGCCGTTTGCATATCGACGCCGAGCTCATTCAGCAGGCCGCCGATGTGCGTGACGTGGTCAAGCCGCGCGAGACGCTTCTCGTGGCTGACGGCCTGACCGGCCAAGACGCGGTGAACGTGGCGACCGAGTTTGACGCCAAGATCGGTGTGACCGGCGTTGTCCTCACGCGGATGGACGGCGATGGCCGCGGTGGTGCGGCGCTGTCGATGCGGGCCGTGACCGGCAAACCCATCCGCTTCGTCGGCCTCGGCGAGAAGATGGACGCCATCGAGACCTTTGAGGCCGAGCGGGTGGCGGGGCGTATCCTGGGGATGGGGGATATTGTCGCGCTGGTGGAAAAGGCGCGCGAGACTTTTGAGGCCGAGCAGGCCGAGCGGATGGCCAAGCG
>JALQUU010000169.1 GCA_023260655.1 Paracoccaceae bacterium
TGGAGTAATCAATGAGCAAGATCCAAATTAGTTTTACTAAAAAATTCCTTATATTGAGTAAAAATTTTAATTAGAATATGTCCTGTTAAAGAAGAAAAAGTTTTGGATAATAGCTATAAATGTCCCATATATAAGACTTTTTAACGCTACGGTGAGTTGTCAACCACTGGTCATTCTTCAACTCGATTGTGAGGATCGACGTGCCGGGGGTGAAACAGAGAACCGCGCCAGAAACATCCGGCGTACGCTGTGAGGCGTCTTCGGCCAGATCATGAGAGACAACCCAGAGATCCTGATGGCGCGGCGGGATCTCTCCCACAAACTTCAAGAGAGGATGCCGTCCGATGCCTGTCTCGATAACGGTGATGGTCCATGTCGCCCGGCCCTCGGTCACGCGGAAGGATTTGTCGAAGAGGGGATCGCTGTCGGCAGCGCTGTCTTTCCGTCCCGCCTCGGCATCGACCATCCGCAGGAGGCGACGAACACTCAGGGCAGCGCGGGCATGGAGATCGGCATGGCCTTCAGATGCCCCAAGCGGCAGTACTCCGGCTGGCCCGTCGACACGCACGGCCTCGCCAGTCCAGACCCAGACAGAGCCCACGCGCAAAGCCTGGCTTGGAGCGGCCCGTCATCTTGGTCATGGGCGTGATAAAAAAAGCGCGTGTGATTGACTGCATCGGTGGCATCGCTTTTAGGATAGTGTTGCCATCTGACGAAGTCACGGGCTCCTGCCAAAGCTGCAGTGGCCAAACCGATGCCACGCTCAGCGTAAAACGCGTGCACTTGCAACATC
>JALQUU010000170.1 GCA_023260655.1 Paracoccaceae bacterium
TCGGAACTCGTCTCGGGCATGTCCGTCAGCGCCCGCGAACTGTCGATCGATACGCAGCAGATTTCCACGGCAGTCCAAAGCCTCGACACGGTCACGCAGCAGAACATGGCTGCATCCGAAAGCCTCTCGTCCAGCGCCGTGCAGCTCTCGGCCCGAGCCGAACAAGTGCGCGAAACCATCGGCTACTTCCACCTCGATTCCAAAGAGGCTCCGAGGCCATCCGAACCTGATGTCGAAATTGCCGCCGACTATAAAATGGCCGCTGAATAACGATCGGCACAGAACACTGGAAAGGCGGGGGCAACCCCGCCTTTTTTCTTGCGCCACAGCCCCTCTGTTAAGGTCTGGCGTATGGCTCCAACGTCATGACGCAAGCCATACACATGCCATACGCAATCCATACCCTTCGGAAACGGGGTTCCGGGCATTAACCCCGCCCGTGCGCCGCGTTTACCCATCGAGGCTTTCCGCACGATTCTCTATTTACATTCCAATATTGGAATATATAAGGGAGCCAAGCAAACCTGCGCGAAAGGTCTCCTCATGTCCCGCTTCCTTCTGGCCGCTGTCGCTGCCCTCATGCCGCTCACGCTCTCCGCCGAACCCTTGGCTCCGCGCACTGTCACGGAATGGAAGTCGGTCTACGGACGCATTGAAACCAAAGACAAAATTCCCGCCCGCGCCCGCATCGGCGGCACCCTGATGAGCCTCAACGTGGTTGAAGGCGACAAGGTCGCGGCGGGGCAAGTCATTGGCCGGATCATCGACGAGAAGATCTCCCTCCAGCT
>JALQUU010000016.1:0-45696 GCA_023260655.1 Paracoccaceae bacterium
GTCAAGAACATCACCGAATTCGGTCTGTTCGTTGGCCTGCCGGGCGACATCGACGGCATGGTTCACCTCTCCGACCTGTCGTGGGACGAGCGCGGTGAAGATGCGATCCAGAACTACCGCAAGGGCGACATGGTCAAGGCCGTTGTCTCCGAAGTCGACGTTGAGAAAGAGCGTATCTCGCTCTCGATCAAAGCTGTTGGCGGCGACCGCTTCGCGGATGCCGTGGGCGGCGTGAAGCGTGGCTCGGTGATCACCGTCAACGTGACCGCGATCGAAGACGGCGGCATAGAAGTGGAATACGAAGGCATGAAGTCCTTCATCCGCCGCTCCGATCTGTCGCGTGACCGTGCCGACCAGCGCCCCGAGCGTTTCGGCGTGGGCGACAAGATCGACGTGCGCGTCACCAACATCGACGCCAAGACCCGCAAGCTGGGCCTGTCGATCAAGGCACGCGAGATCGCGGAAGAGAAGGAAGCCGTGGAACAGTACGGTTCGTCCGACTCCGGCGCATCGCTCGGCGATATCCTTGGCGCGGCTCTGAAGGGCAACTAAGCCTTTCGGCCTGACGGCCAGAAAATTGCCCCGCGCGGACCCTTCCGCGCGGGGCTTTTTCATGCCGAATCGGCATGGGTGGTGGCGGGACTGTGAGGCGAATGACCGCCTCCGGGCCCGGTTTCTGCGCATACTCTCTAGTTTTCAGGGCTTTAGCCCCAAGAACTTTCCATCAAACTGCTGCTTTTGCTTCCCCCACACGAAATTTAGTGCCTATAGTCTTGAGGGAAGAGAGGCCAAAATGGCCCGAGTTAATTGTACCTTGGGGGAGGTATCGGATGATCCGGTCCGAATTGATCCAGAAGATTGCAGACGAGAACCCGCATCTTTTTCAACGTGACGTTGAGAAGATTGTGAACACGATTTTCGAAGAAATCACGGAAGCAATGGCGCGGGGCGACCGCGTTGAGCTTCGCGGCTTCGGAGCCTTCTCGGTGAAAAGCCGGGATGCTCGCACAGGCCGCAATCCGCGCACCGGTGATCCGGTGGATGTGGAAGAGAAGAACGTGCCTTTCTTCAAGACCGGGAAACTTCTGCGCGACCGCCTGAACGGGAAGTAACCGATGCGCTATATCCGCTATGCCTTCATGGGTGCCTTGGCGCTCTGCCTCATTGCTGTTGCTTTGGCCAACCGACAGGTCGTGGCATTGAAGCTTCTGCCGGAGGGCTTGGCGGAGATCGTGGGCCTCAACCATTCCATCGAGATGCCGCTGTTCCTTGTGATTTTCGCGGGTATCCTCGCGGGGCTTCTGATCGGCTTCGTCTGGGAATGGCTGCGCGAATACAAGCACCGCGCCGAGGCCGCGACCAAGACGGCCGAGGCCGCGCGGCTCGAAAAGGAACTGCATCGGGTCAAGCGCCGCACGGGCGATGGCCGTGATGAGGTTCTCGCGCTTCTCGACGATGGCCGCTGAGGGCTGACATGGGCGTTATGGTCGAACGGCCGCAGGGGGTTTTGCCCGTGCGCGTCAAAGTTTGCGGACTATCGAAGCCGGAGCATCTTACCGCAGCTATCGAGGCGGGTGCGGCCTATGTGGGCTTCGTGTTCTTCCCGAAATCTCCGCGCAATGTGACGGTAGAGGTGGCTCAGGCTTTGGCCGTCGAGGTGCCTGTGGGTGTCGCCAAAGTGGCGCTGGTGGTGGATGCGGATAATGGCACGCTGGATGCGATCACGGCGCGCGTGCCTTTGGATATGATCCAGCTTCATGGCAAGGAAAGCCCCGAGCGCGTGCGCGAAATCCGGGCGCGCTATGGCTTGCCGGTGATGAAGGCCGTAGGGATCGCGGAGGCCGCGGACCTTGAAAAACTGCCACTTTACGAGGCGGTAGCGGACCAGATCCTTGTGGACGCGAAGCCGCCGAAGGGTGCGGACCTGCCGGGCGGGAACGGGCTGGCGTTCGATTGGCGCCTGATTGCCGGGCGCACCTGGGCCAAGCCCTGGATGCTAGCAGGCGGGCTGACGCCCGCGAATGTAGCCGAGGCGATCCGGCTGACGGGCACGCAGCAAGTGGATGTTTCTTCCGGTGTCGAATGCGCGCCGGGGGAAAAGGATGCGGGCCTTGTGAAGGCGTTTATTCGCAACGCGCAGACCGCCCGCTAAGCCCCATAAAAATAGGCGAGCGCTTGCTCTTGACCGCAGGCTTCTCTAGGACACTTTAGACGAATTCGGGAGCGAGCACGCCATGTCCAACGATCTCTTCAACAGCTTCATTACCGGACCGGACGAAAAGGGTCGCTTCGGCGAATTCGGCGGGCGCTTCGTGTCGGAAACGCTGATGCCGCTCATCCTTTCCTTGGAAGCGGAATACGAGAAGGCCAAGACCGACGCAAGATTTTGGGCGGAGATGGACGATCTCTGGGCCAATTATGTGGGTCGTCCGAGCCCCTTGTATCATGCCGAGCGGCTGACCGAGCATCTGGGCGGCGCCAAGATCTATATGAAGCGTGACGAGCTCAACCACACGGGCGCGCACAAGATCAACAACGCGCTGGGCCAGATCCTCCTGGCCCGCCGCATGGGCAAGACGCGGATCATCGCCGAGACGGGTGCGGGCCAGCATGGCGTGGCGACAGCAACGGTTTGCGCGAAGTTCGGCCTCGAATGCGTGGTTTACATGGGCGCGCATGACGTGGAGCGCCAAGCGCCGAACGTGTTCCGTATGCGCCTTCTGGGCGCGAAAGTGGTTCCGGTGACCTCGGGCCGCGGCACGCTGAAAGACGCGATGAACGATGCGCTGCGCGACTGGGTGACCAATGTGCGCGATACCTTCTACTGCATCGGCACCGTGGCAGGCCCGCACCCTTATCCGGCGATGGTGCGCGACTTCCAGTCGATCATCGGCAAGGAAGTCCGCTGGCAGCTCGCCGAGCAGGAAGGCGAAGGCCGCCTGCCCGATACCGTGATCGCGGCGATCGGTGGTGGCTCGAACGCGATGGGGCTTTTCTACCCCTTCCTCGACGATCCTTCGGTGCGGATCATCGGCGTGGAAGCGGGCGGCAAAGGCGTGGACGAGAAGATGGAGCACTGCGCTTCACTGACGGGCGGACGCCCCGGCGTTCTGCACGGCAACCGCACCTACCTCTTGCAGGATAATGACGGCCAGATCCTCGAAGGCTTCTCGATCTCCGCAGGTCTCGACTACCCTGGCATCGGCCCCGAGCACGCTTGGCTGCACGATATCGGCCGTGCGGAGTATGTCTCGATCACCGATAAGGAAGCGCTCGAAGCGTTCCAGCTTTCCTGCAAGCTGGAGGGAATCATCCCCGCGCTGGAGCCGAGCCATGCGCTGGCGCATGTGATGAAGATCGCGCCGACGCTGCCGAAGGACCATATCATCGTGATGAACATGTGTGGCCGTGGCGACAAAGACATCTTCACCGTGGCAAAGCACCTCGGATTCGACATGAAGGTTTGATCGAGCGGGCCTGACCACTCTTTCCAGTCTCTCACCAAAGGATTTCAAAAGGCGGCATCAGTGCCGCCTTTTTCTTTTATATCAGAGTGTTAAGCGCGAAATGTGCGCATAAACCCAAGTTCATGACCCTCAACTGGCGGGTTACGCGGCCGATTTAACCCCCAGTTGAATGGACGGCTCCTGCTCCGGCTGGCCTTCTCGGGTTGTCCTCGACCACCCCGGAACCGAGGCGCAACACAACCCAGTTTGGTACTCATGAAGGAGGAGACCCATGACTATTCGCTTTTTCTCTACCGTTGCCGCACTCGTGCTTCTGGGCGGTATGGCCACCGCACAATCCAGCGTGGAAGGCATCATCTCCGACCTGCAGGCGCAGGGGTTCACGTCGTTCGAAGTGAAGAATGGCGCGACGCAGTCCAAGGTTGAAGCGGTGCGCGGCACCGAGCAGGTCGAGATCGTGATCGACCGCGCATCGGGCGCCGTTCTCAGCACCGAGGTGGGTGTGGCCAGTGCACGGGATCAGGCCCGCGTGGGCATTTCGGTGCGTGATCGCTCGAACCGCGACTTCACCCGCGCCAAACGCAGCAGCGACGACAATCCGGCGTCCAGCCGCAGCCGTTCGCGCGGTGCCGATGACTCTAGCCGCTCGCGCAGCTCGGAAGCGTCCAGCCGTTCGCGTGGTTCCGACGACTCGGGCCGCTCGCGTGGTGGTGATGACGACGGTGCAGACGATCATGGTGGCGATCGCGGCGGTCGCGGGCGTGGCCGCGACGATTGAGACTTCACTTGCCTGACAGCCTATCGGCAGGCCACAATGGGTGCGTCGGTTCCTCTTCGGACCGACGCCACCTGACTTTAAGAGCTTCAACCAAGTTTGATTTGAGGGCTGCAATACGACGTTTCTGGGGGGTACTCTACATCCTCTTTGCGCTCTGTGCTTTGCCGGCGCAGGCGCAGTCGATCATTGACCAGATCACGAGCCAACTTCGCGCGCAGGGATATTCGCGGGTCGAGGTGAGCGAAACGATCCTCGGGCGGACCCGTATCGAAGCCAAGAGCCGAGACTGGGAGCGCGAGGTGATCGTCAACCCGCGCACAGGCGAGATCCTGCGCGATTACTGGGAACCGCGCTCGGGCTCGGCCAATCGCGCCAGCAGTGGCGGCATCATCCAGCAGAGTGGCAGTTCGAAAACACGGACGCGCAATCGCGGCGGCGATGGCAGCTCGTCCGAAACGAGCGGCTCATCGAGCGGATCCTCCAGCGGATCGAGTGGGTCTAGCGGATCGAGTGGGTCTAGCGGGAATAGCGGCTCGGGAAGCGACGACGGGGATGATGACGGGGACAGCGACAATAGCGGCCACGGCAACAGTGGTGATGGTGACGATGGCGGGGACGATGATTGAGCCGAACGGGAAACGCACGTGAACTGGCGGAAGTATTTCACTGTAGCCTTAGTGACGGTCCAAGCGATCTGCGCGTTCTTTTTCGTGTCCGATATCCTGATGACGCTGGTCGGCGTGCGCTCTTCGCCCATCAATTGGCAAATGCGGGAGCTTCTGGAAATCGGTGCAGCGCTTGGCTTGGTGCTGGGGATGGCTCTGGGCTGGCTCCAGTTCCGCCGCATGGCGCGCGCGGGGCGGGCTGCGGAAGAGAAGCTCCGCCGCGCGTCTTCCGCCTTCATGGACCTGATGGAGGAGCGCTTTGCCGAATGGGGCCTCACGGCGGCGGAGCGGGACGTGGCGCTTTTCGCAATCAAAGGCATGACCACGAGCGAGATCGCCAGCCTGCGCGGCACCTCCGAAGGCACGATCAAGGCGCAGACTGCCGCGATCTATCGCAAGGCAGGGGTAAGCGGGCGGCCGCAGCTTTTGTCGCTCTTCATCGAAGATCTGATGGAGCCAACGGGCCAAGCGCCCGCACCGGAGCCAGAAGCGATCGAAGAACCACGGCGCGCTGCGCTTTAGTCGGCTTGCGCCATCAAGGCTTCCAGAGGAACAACGTCGAGCGCGCGGATATGGGTCGCGGAGACGTCGACTTTCGGCGCGCAGCCCTCTTCATAGGCTTGCAGGAAGCGCGAGGCGCAAAGGCACCATTTGTCGCCGGGTTTGAGGCCCGCGAACTGGTATTCGGGCCGCGGCGTGGACAGGTCATTGCCGACATATTTTGAGAAGGCGAGGAACTCGGCGGTCATTACGGCGCATACCGTGTGGCTGCCGGTATCCTGAGCGCAAGTGTTGCAATGGGCATCGCGGAAGAAGCCCGTGAGCGGCGCGCTGGAACAGGGGTTCAGCGGGCCACCGAGAACGTTGATCGCAGGATCGGGTTTGATCGGCATCGGGTTTGTCCTTTTGCGGCTTAGCTAGCGGAGGGAGCGCGCCAGTCCAACCAGCGGCCGTGGAAATCCACGCGGCCAAGTTGGAGTGTGCAATCGCCGGGCCAGAGCCGCAAGGTGAGTGCTGCTCCGGGGCTTTCGGTATCGGCTTCCATAGCGAACCATGCAAGCGGCGCATCCGGTGTGGCCCGCGCGCCTGCGGCTTCGATGGCGGCCCGTGCGGTGGCTTGGTTTTCAGCGGGGAAATATTGCCAAGCGATGGTGTGATAGATCAGGTGGATCTGGCCCGGCATGGGCGCGGCGACGCGGTCGGCGATCCATGCGGTGGCATCGCCCGCATCCACTGGCGCTTCGGCCAGATCGATAGCGGCGCGGGTGCGTGAGAGGCGGTCAGGTTGGTCGGGCCAGAGGTAGGCCAAGAGGCGGAGCGCGCCTTCGGGGCTATTGGGATTGATGGGAATGAGATCGACGCCCCGACGCTCAGTAACGCGAACGGGTGCGATTTCGGGTGCATCGCCCGACCATTCCGGCGTGAGCCGGACGGAGGATTCCGGTTGTCCGATCACGCCGGCGGGTGTTTCCAGCGCGAATTGCTCGAACATGAGGTTGAGGCCCGCACTCGCGCCCAGTTCGGAGAGCCGGAAGGGCAGGCCGGGGAATTGCGCGGCCACATAGCTTGCGGCCGCAAGGAGCGTCGCGCTTCGGCGGACCTCGTTGGTCTGAGGCGGACTTTCGATCCAATCGAGAACAAAGGCTTGTTCTTCGGAAAGCGCGCGTTTGATCGCGGCGAGGAGGGCCGCATCGTTCACTGTGTGGGGCGGATAGGCATAGGCCAGATAGGGCGCGCGGCCTGTGAGCACGAGCGCATGCAGGGCACCTGCGAAGCGCAACGGCAGCGATGCGCCTTTCGGTCCGATATCGCCAGAGAACGCGGCGAAGCGCTTGGCAAGGGCTTCGTCGAGCGGCCAGTGATCGGCGGCCAACCCCATCAGGCGATGCATGAAGGGCGAGCCCAAGGCGAGGCAGTGGGGGGCTTGTTCGCGGAAAACGTCGGAAATCGCACTCATAACCTAGACCTCTTTACCTGAATTTATCGAGAAGCTTCTCCATCGGGGAACGGGCATCGCCTGTTTCCTCGGGCTGGCCTGAAGTTGCAGGTTTTGCCGCTGGCGCCGCGCCTGTTTCGGGTTTCGCGGTACCGGAATTGCGGGGCGGTGTGGTGCGCAGTGCAATGGCGTTCTGGAAGGCGGGGCCATCGCCCCGCGCCAGAGCCGGAGCACCATCAGAAATGCCGCGCATCAGATCGTCGAGGCCGGATTCCTCGGCCTTGTAGAAATCCGCGAGCACGTAAGACGCCACCTTGTCCTTATGACCGGGATGGCCCACGCCCAAGCGGACGCGCGGATAGGCTTCGCCGATATGCTGGTGAATGGAGCGGAGGCCATTATGCCCTGCGTGTCCGCCGCCCTGCTTGAGGCGCACGCGGAAAGGGGCGAGATCAAGCTCGTCGTGGAAGACGGTCACATCGCCCGCTTCCAGTTTGTAAAAGCGCATCGCTTCGCCGACAGACTGGCCGGAGAGGTTCATGAAGGTCTCGGGTTTCAGAAGCACGATGCGTTCCGAGCCGATGCGGCCTTCGCTCACCTGCCCTTGGAACTTCGACTTGAACGGAGGGAAGCCGTGATCGGCGGCGATCCTGTCGATCGCCATGAAACCGATGTTGTGGCGGTTGCCCGCGTATTTCGCCCCCGGATTGCCCAGACCGACCCAAAGCTGCATGCGTTTCTCCCTGTCGCGCCACTAGTTTAGCTGCGCTGCGGCAAAAGAAAAGGCGTGGCACCGGAGTGCCACGCCTTCCCAGTCTCAATCCGGTGAAGATTACTCTTCAGCGGCTTCTTCAGCGTTGTCTTCCGAACGCAGGCCCGACGGAGCCGAGATGTTCGCGATGACGAAGTTACGCTGGATGGTCGGCTTCGCGCCTTCCGGCAGCTGGATATCACCGATGTGGATCACGTCGCCGATCTGGCGGCCAGTCAGGTCGACCGTCACGTGATCCGGGATATCGCCTGCGAGCACTTCAAGCTCGACTTCCGGGCGCACCACGGTGAGAACACCACCACGCTTGAGGCCGGGGGCCGCTTCGTGGTTGATGAAGGTCACGTGGATGAACAGGTTGATACGGCTGGTGCGGCGCAGACGCATCAGGTCGAGGTGGGTCGGGAGATCCTTCACCACATCGCGCTGCACGTTACGGCAGATCACGCGGACGTCTTCCTGACCTTCAACCTTGAGGTTGAAGAGGGTCGAGAGGAAGCGGCCCTTCTTGAGGCGCGTCAGAAGCGCGTTAAACGGAATGTTGATCGCGATCGGATCAACGCCGCCGCCATAAACGATCCCGGGAACCATACCGTCGCGGCGAGCCTGACGAGCGGCGCCCTTGCCAGTCCCCGTCCGGATCTCGGCGTGCAGGTCAGGAATTTCTCCAGCCATATCACAAATCCTTTTGTTGCATGAGGCGGGCATCCTCCAAGGCTGTATGCCCGCATGAAGCCGGGCCTATAGCGGGTTTCGGGAAGGATGGAAACCCCGAATCGCCGGGGTTTCGGGCCTGTTTCAGGCCGTTTCCACCAAGCCCTTGGCGCAGGCTTCGATCAGATCGAGGCAGCCGTCGAAATCACGGGTGTAATAGGGGTCTGGCACATGGTCTGCCCCCGCCTTAGGCGCGTAATCGGTGAAGAGGCGCACGGGCGTTGCGTTGCCCTTCGGGCGGAGACGTTCGACGTTCGCGAGGTTCTCGGCATCCATACAGAGGATGAGGGAGAACGTGGTGAAATCGGCTGCCGTGAACTGGCGGGCGCGCAGGCTGGAAAGGTCATACCCCCGCGCTTTGGCTGCCGCCTTCATCGGGCCGTAGGGCGGTTCACCGACATGCCAGTTGGACGTGCCGGCGCTGTCGATGCGCCAATCGGGCCGGAGCGCGCGTAGGACGCCTTCCGCAGCCGGAGAGCGGCAGATGTTGCCGAGACAGACGAAGAGGATAGGGTGGGTCATACGCGGGTTTGACAGGCAGACAGGCTTGGCGCAACTGGTTTCCCGAGCGAGGCAAGGAGGGGCAGATGACCGGCCGGATCGTTATTCTGACAGGCGCGGGCATTTCCGCCGAAATCGGGCTGGGCACCTTTCGCGACAAGGACGGGCTTTGGACGCGCTACCCCTTGGAAGATGTGGCCACACCCGAGGGCTTCGCCCGCAACCCCGCCCTTGTGCACGAGTTCTACAACGCGCGCCGCGCCAATGCGACGGGGGCCAACCCCAATCCCGCGCATCACGCTTTGGCGCGATTGCAGCGCGAACATGCGGCGGGCGTGGTGATCGTGACGCAGAACGTAGACGGGTTGCACGAAGCGGCGGGCGCAGAGGCGATCCATATGCATGGCGAGCTATCGCGCGCCCTTTGTGCCGGTTGTGACGCACGGTGGAACGCGCCTTTGGTGATGTCGCCCGCGAGCCTTTACCCCGAGTGCGGGAAGGCAGCCACGCGGCCCGATATCGTCTGGTTCGGGGAATTCCCCTATCACATGGAGAGGATCTGGGAGGAGTTGCGGATGGCCGATCTCTTCGTGGCGATCGGCACTTCGGGCAATGTCTATCCGGCAGCGGCTTTCGTGCAGGATGCTTCGCGCGCGGGCGCTGAAACCTTGGAATTGAACCTTGAAGCCTCAGCGGTGATCTCGGATTTCGACGATGCGCGTTTCGGCCCGGCGTCGGAGATCGTTCCGGCTTGGGTAGAAGAGGTTCTCGGCAAATAAGGCCCGCGCCGAATGCCTAATGAGGCTGCGGCGCGGGCCATTGGTGTTAGCCACCGGTCTTCATCTGGCCGTGCTGGTGCTGCATCTGGCCGCCATGCTCGGGCTTACGCTCGAGATCGACAGGAATATCGACCTGCACTTCGCCTGCCTTCTCGAAAACGAGGGTAACGGGCAGGATATCGCCCTGTTTCATCTCCTGATTGAGACCAAGGAACATCACGTGATGGCCACCGCGCACCATGGCGATCTCACCATCTGCGGGCAGTTCGAAGCCCTCTTCGACATGGACCATCTGCATCACGCCTTGTGCATTTTCCCGATGGGTGTGCAGTTCGACTTTTTCGGCCACAGGGGACGAAACGCCGATCAAGCGATCCGCATCGCCCACGTTGTGGATCATCATGAAGGCCGCGCCGGTAGGCGCATTCGCCATCGAAGTACGGGCATAGGGGTCCATGACGGAGATTTCGCCTGCGAAGGCCGGAAGAGCAGCGAGGGCAGCGAGGGCGGCTGCAATGGAAAGAGGGAGGTTCATTTCGGTATCCTTTGAGCGCAAAGCAGGGGGCTTCGCGTCTGGTTTTCGACTTTGATGCTTAGGAAGGGATCAAAGGGAAACCGGCGGGCCACGTGCCTGCGGCGGTACACCAAGCGAGCTCAGCCCGGCTTCGACCGAAGAGACGAAATCGAGGCGGGCGAGGGCCGTGGGCGCTTCCGGCAGGCTGGCGATTTGGACGCCAAGATCGAAGCCGTGCAACGCGAAGTCCGGGCAGATGTGCGGCGGGCCAACAGGCTCGCCGTTCTCATCCACGGCGACCATCAACGGCCCTGTTCCCGTGCAGAGCTCGTTATAGCCCGCCAGCGAGGACATCGCGCGCGCCGCAGCCATGCTGTGGCCGGTCAACGCAAGGACCAGCACCATCAGAAGGCTCAAAAGGGGCGAACGCATCAGCTTCATGGGAAACGAGATAGACCTGCGAGGGTTTGAATGTAAGGCCCAAGCGATCCGCGCGACAAAAAGAAACAGCCTCCGGCACGGGCCGAAGGCTGCTCTGCTGTCCCTCGTCAAAGGATCAGGCGGTTGCCTGTGCCTTCGCGATTTCTTTTTTGATCTTCAGCGCGTTTGCCGAAAGCTCGTCGTCCTTGGCCTTTGCCAGGAACGCGTCGATGCCGCCACGGTGGTCGACCGAACGCAGTGCAGCAGCGGAGATGCGCAGCTTCACAGGGCGGCCGAGCGTTTCGGACTGCAGCGAAACCTCATTAAGGTTCGGCAGCCAGCGACGGCGAGTTTTGTTGTTTGCGTGGCTGACATTGTTGCCAGTCATCGGGCCTTTTCCGGTCAGTTCGCAACGGCGCGACATCTCTTTCACCTCGTCTGGATCAGAGGGGCCGCGCGGGCCCCTTCAACATAAATAGGCACCACAAACAGCGGTGCCCCGAATTCCGTTCGGGCCGTTTAGGCGGAATCGCTGCGGGCGTCAAGAGCAGACGGGGACGATCCGTGCTCATGCAAGCGGAATGCGCATGGCATTGACGCAGCGCGGTGAACCTGCCACCGATTACCCTCAAAATAAAGGGGGTCGGGATGGCTGAGACACAAGACATCATCGTCATCGGGGGCGGCATGGTAGGGGCTTCGGTTGCGGCGCGACTGGCGGAGGCCGGAAAGCGCGTGACCCTTCTGGAGCGGGAATCCCAGCCCGGCTACCATTCGACGGGGCGTTCGGCTGCTGTGTGGGAGCCTGCCTATGGCCCTTTGGCGATCCGCCAACTGACGCGGGCGTCGTTAGGGTTCTTCCAAGCCCCTCCGGCAGGGTTTGCCGAGGTGCCCCTGATCAAGCCATTGGCGATTCTCACCCTTGCGCCTCAGGAGCGGCTGGAGCGGATTGCTGAGGAAAAAGCCGCAATGCCGGATGCGGATCTGCGCGAAATTCCGGTGGAAGAGGCAGAAGCCTTGGCGCAGGTGATGAAGCCCGGATGGGTGAAGGGCGCGCTTTTGACCGAAGCGGCGGGCGCGCTCGATGTGGATGCGATCCATCGCGGTTTTCTTAAGAGCTTCAAGGCGGCGGGCGGCGAGATTGTCTTGAAGGCCGAAGTGACGGCTCTGGTTTCCTCTGAGGCAGGTTGGACTGTGGAAACCACGGCGGGCACGTTCACGTCTGCGGTCGTGGTCAATGCGGGCGGGGCTTGGGCCGATGTGATCGGCCAGATGGCGGGGGCGGGACCTATCGGGTTGAAGCCTTTGCGGCGCACGGCGCTGACGGTGGCGGCACCCGAGGGATTGGATACCGCAACGCTGCCGATGATTCTCGACGTGGACGAAGAGTTCTACATCAAGGGAGATGCGGGGCGGCTGCTGCTGTCGCCTGCCAATGAAGACCCCGAATCGCCCTGCGACGCCCAGCCGGATGAATATGACGTGGCGCTCTGCATCTGGCGGATCGAAGAGGCGACGACGCTCAAGATTACAAAGATCGACAGCAAATGGGCGGGCCTGCGGTCTTTCGTGGCGGATAAGGCGCCTGTGGCTGGTTTCTCGGGCAAAGCGAAGGGATTCTACTGGCTCGCGGGCCAAGGTGGTTATGGCATCCAGTCGGCCCCTGCCCTCTCGGCTTTCGCGGCAAGCGATATCCTTGGCGCAGGCTTGCCGGAGGAATTGGCGAAGGAAGGTTTCGATCCGGCGAGCGTTTCACCGCTGCGGCTGGCCTAAACCCCGGATCAGGCGGTGTGGCGCGCGAGGAAGCGGGCCCACTCCGCCTCGGAGAGCGGCTTGCCCGTGTAGGTTTCTACGTAAGACGGCATCCGCTCCAAACGCACATCCGTCGTTTCGATGACCATCATCGAGATATAGCCGATCTGGGTGTAATAGAGCGCACGCGCCCGCGTTTCGGCGGCAAGGCCGTTATAGCCGAAGCGCGAGAACATACGGGTGAGCGCATCAAGGCGCATTGCGTCGTTGGCTTGCACCTTTTCCCGAACAGTCGGGTCGGAATGGGCCCAAGTCCGCACGGCGAAATCGAAACGCGCGTCGAATATCTCGGGCAGGAGCCATGCGTCGAAGACGTTGAGCACCGCTTCGTTGGCTGAGGCCGCGAAAGCTTCGGTGCGGGCGATCAGGTTGCCGGTATTCTTCGCCTCCCAACGCGCGAGGAGCGCATCTAGAAGCGCCTCGCGATCCTTGAAGTGCCAGTAGAAGGCGGTGCGGGTGAGGCTGATCGCTTCAGAAACCGAGGCCACTTTCACGGCATCCACGCCGCCTTCGAGAAGCCGCTGGTAGGCGGCATCGATAAAGGCTTCGGCTTGGGCGCTGTCGGCTCTGGGGGCTTCGGTCATGTCGCGGATTTAGCAGAGATTGACGGGAAAAGGAAAGCTCTTGACGCAAGTGTCAAGGATGTTGACAGTGATGTCAAGCGCACGAAGGAGCACCCCTATGAGTCTCGCCACCCCAGATCCCGTTTCATCCTCTGCACGCAAAGGCCGCGGGGCGCGCCGGGCTGAGCGGTCTGGCACGGGCGGCGGGCTTGGCCCGAATGCCTGGCTCAAGGTGCCCTATATCGAGCGCGGTATTCCCTCCTACGATATCGCGAGCGAGGCTCAGCTTGACCGGGTGATGCATTCTGCCGAGCGCATCCTCGACGAAATCGGCATCGAGTTCCGCGAAGACCCCGAAACGGTGGAGCGCTTCCGCCGTGTGGGCGGCAAGGTGACCCAACTGACGCCCGAGTCGTGGAACGTGAAGTTCGAGCCGGGGATGATCGTCGACCTCTGCAAGACCGCGCCCGAGCGCTTCACGCAATATGCCCGCAACCCGGCCAACACGGTGGAGATTGGCGGCAAGGCCACGGTGTTTGCCCCCTCCTATGGCTCCCCCTTCGTGATGGATCTCGATAAGGGCCGCCGCTACGGCACCATCGAAGACTTCCAGAACTTCATCAAACTCGCGCAATCCTCGCCGTGGCTGCACCATTCGGGCGGCACGATCTGCGAACCGACCGATGTGCCCGTGAACAAGCGCCACCTCGATATGGTCTACAGCCATATGCGCTATTCGGATCGTCCCTTCCTCGGCTCGATCACCCACCAAGACCGCGTGACCGATACGCTGGACATGTGCCGTATTCTCTTCGGTTCGGAGTATCTGGAGACGCATTGCGTGGTGATGGGGAACTTCAACTCCACCTCGCCGCTCGTGTGGGATGGCGTGACCACCAAGGGCATCACGCGCTACGCGGAAGCAAACCAAGGCTCGATCCTGCTGCCGTTCCTCCTTGGCGGCGCGGTGGCGCCCCTGACCATGGCGGGCCAAGTGGCGCAATGTGTGGCCGAAAGCCTTGTGGGCGTGGCGCTGACACAGATCGTGCGCCCCGGTGCGCCCGCCCTTCTGGCTGGGTTCCTCTCGTCGATGTCGCTCCGCTCGGGTTCGCCTACCTTCGGCACGCCGGAGCCTGCGCTTGGTTCGCTCGTGATGGGGCAAATCTCGCGCCGTCTGAAACTGCCTCTGCGCTGTGCGGGCAACTTCTCGACCTCGAAGATGCCGGATGCGCAGGCGATGACCCAATCCATGATGTCGGTCATGTCCGCCGTTCAGGGCGGGGCGAACTACATCCTGCACTGCGCAGGCTTCCTCGACGGGCTTCTGTCGATGTCCTACGAGAAATTCGTGCTCGATACCGACCTCTGCGGCCAGCTTCACAGCTACTTGCGCGGCCTCGATTTCTCGGATGACGCTTTGGCCGTTGATGCCTTGGCCGAAGGCGGGCCGGGGGTGCACCTCTTCTCGACCCAGCACGTGCTGAAATATTACGAGAAGGCCTATTACGACAGCGAAATGGACGACAACGATACCCATGAGACGTGGTTTGAAAACGGCTCGGTGGATTCGGCTGCGCGCGCCAACAAGCGCTGGAAAGACGTCCTGAACCGCTATGAGGCTCCGCATCTCGACGAGGGAATCGACGAGGCCTTGAAGGAATTCATCGCCAAGAAAAAAGCGTCCATGCCGGACACCTGGTACTAATTCGGAAAGGGCCGATCATGTCGAACGATCCGCTGCTGCAACCCTATCAGCTGAAACACCTCACCCTGAAAAACCGGATCATGACCACGAGCCATGAACCGGCCTATCCTGAAGCGGGCATGCCGAAGGATCGCTACCGCGCCTATCACGTGGAGCGCGCCAAGGCAGGTGTGGCCCTGACGATGACGGCGGGGTCTGCGGCGGTGTCGAAAGACAGCCCGCCCGTGTTCAACAACATCCTCGCCTATAAGGACGAGGTTGTGGGCTGGATGAAGAAGCTGGCCGACGAATGCCACGACCACGGCTGCGCGGTGATGATCCAGCTCACCCATTTGGGCCGCCGCACGACATGGAACAAGGGCGACTGGCTGCCTTCGGTGGCCCCCGGCCCCTTCCGCGAACCCTCGCACCGCGCCTTCCCGAAGGTGGTTGAGGATTGGGACATCGCCCGCATCATCAACGATTACGCCGATGCCGCCGAGCGTATGGCCGCCGCTGGCCTCGATGGGATCGAACTTGAATGCTACGGCCACCTGATGGACCAGTTCGTCTCGCCTCTGACGAACACGCTTGATGGCCCCTATGGCGGTTCTTTGGAAAACCGCACCCGCTTCGCGATGGATGTGATCGCGGCGATCCGCAAACGTGTGCCTGCGAATTTCCTCTTGGGCGTGCGCTATGTGGCGGATGAGGCCGAAGAAGGCGGCATCACGCCGGAAGAGGGCATCGCCTTTGGCAAGATCATGCGCGATTCCGGTAATGTCGATTTCCTCAACATCATTCGGGGCCGCATCCATACCGATCCGGCCATGACCGATGTGATCCCCGTTCAGGGGATGAAATCCGCGCCGCACCTCGATTTCGCGGGCCGCGTGAAGGCCGAGGTGGGCCTGCCCACCTTCCACGCCGCGCGTATCCCCGATGTGGCAACCGCGCGTTATGCGGTGGCCTCGGGCCAGCTCGATATGGTTGGGATGACCCGCGCGCATATGGCCGATCCGCATCTTGTGCGGAAGATCATGGAAGGCCGCGAAGAGGATATCCGACCCTGTGTGGGCGCAACCTACTGCCTTGACCGCATCTATCAGGCCGGTGACGCGCTTTGCCTGCACAACGCCGCGACGGGCCGCGAACTGACGATGCCGCACACGATTGCGCCCGCGCCCGAGAAAAAGCGCGTGGTGGTGATTGGCACGGGGCCTGCCGGCCTTGAAGCGGCGCGTGTTGCGGCGGAGCGCGGCCATGCGGTGACCGTATTCGAAGCGGCTGACCAACCCGGCGGCCAAGTGCGCCTCACCGCACAAACCAAGCGCCGCTCCGAAATGATCGGGATCATCGATTGGCGCATGGCGCAATGCGCGGCGCGCGACGTGGAGTTCCACTTCAACACTTGGGCCGAGGCCGAAGACGTGACCGCGCTGAACCCCGATGTGGTGATCGTGGCGACGGGCGGCTTGCCCAATACGGAAATCCTGAATGCGGGCAACGAGTTGGTGGTCTCGACGTGGGACATCCTCACTGGCGACGCAAAACCGGGCCGCGATGTGCTGCTTTATGACGACGCAGGCGACCATGCCGCTTTGCAGGCTGCCGATGTGATCGCGGCGGCGGGTTCGACGCTGGAAATCATGACGCCTGATCGCACATTCGCGCCTGATGTGATGGCGATGAACCTCGTGCCCTATATGCGGACGCTGCAAGAGAAGGACGTGACCTTCACCGTCACGTGGCGGCTGATGGCGGCGGAGAAAGATGGCAACCGCCTCAAGGCCACTGTGGGCACGGATTACTCCAAGTACACCGAAACCAAGCACTATGACCAGATCGTCGTTAACCACGGCACGCTTCCTAATGCGGACCTATATTTTGCGCTGAGGGAGCTTTCGGTGAACCGCGGCGAAGTGGATCACGAGGCGCTGATTGCGGGGCGAAAGCAGGAGATCCACACCAATCCGGGTGGCAAATTCCAGCTTTTCCGTATCGGTGACGCGGTTTCAGCGCGCAACACCCATGCGGCTGTTTATGACGCGCTGCGCTTGATGAAGGATATCTAAGATGCGCTCCAACCGGGTGATCCACACCGTTTCCGTTCATGCCGAAGGCGAAGTGGGGGATGTGATCGTGGGCGGGGTAGCCCCACCCCCCGGCGACACGCTTTGGGAGCAATCGCGGTTTCTGGCCAAGGATCAGGACCTGCGCCGCTTCATGCTGAACGAACCGCGTGGCGGGGTGTTCCGGCATGTGAACCTTTTGGTACCCCCGAAAGACCCGCGCGCCCAGATGGGGTTTCTCATCATGGAGCCGGAAGACACGCCGCCGATGTCAGGCTCGAACTCGATCTGCGTGGCAACCGCGCTTCTGGATAGCGGCATCCTGCCCATGCAGGAGCCTGTGACGGAACTTGTGCTGGAAGCTCCGGGCGGCTTGGTGAAGGTGCGCGCCGATTGCCGGAACGGGAAGGCCGAGCGCATCCATGTGCAAAACCTGCCCTCTTTCGCGGCTAAGTTGGGCGCGAAGATCGAGGTCGAGGGGCTTGGGACGCTCACCGTGGATACGGCTTTCGGCGGCGATAGTTTCGTGATCGTCGATGCGGCGGCACTGAGGTTCGAGATCGCTCCGCAAGAAGCGCGCGACATCGCGCGACTCGGTGTGAGGATTTCGGATGCGGCAACCGAGCAACTGGGCTTTCATCACCCCACCCTGCCCGATTGGCGGCACATCTCCTTCTGCCTTTTCGCAGGGCCGATCAGCCGTGAAGGCGATACGTTGAAGGCAGGTTCCGCCGTGGCGATCCGCCCCGGCAAGGTGGATCGCTCGCCCACAGGCACGGGCGTTTCGGCGCGGATGGCGGTTCTGGCGGCGAAAGGCGAGATGGCGGCGCATGAGCGTTTCGTTGCTACGTCGATCATCGGCTCGGAGTTCACGGGCCGGATCGTTGGCGAAGCACTTGTAGGCGATACGCGGGCGATCCTTCCAGAAATCTCGGGGCGCGCATGGGTGACGGGCACGCATCAGCACATGCTTGATCCCGCCGATCCGTGGCCTCAAGGCTACAAACTTTCCGACACATGGGGCCACGAATAAGAGCCAAGAATAAGGGGCACACATGACCGCCTTCCCGCATGTCTTCAATCCGGTGCAGCTGCGCCACAAGACCCTTCGCAACCGCGTGGTGTTCGGCGCCCATACCACCAATATGAGCCGCGATGGCCTGCCATGGGACCAGCACGTCGCCTATTACCGCGAGCGCGCGATGGGCGGTGCGGGGATGATCGTGATGGAGCCAATGCCTGTGCATGCGGCGGCTGTGCTCACACGCGGGAACTTCCGCCACTCGACGGACGAGGTGATCCCGCATTTCCGCAAGATTACTGATGCCGTGCACGAAGAAGGCGCGGTGATCCTCCAGCAGCTTTACCACATCGGCGCGCATGGCGATGCGGACCTCTCGTTCCATCCCAACTGGTCCCCCTCGGGCGGCCCGAGCTATCACGACAATGACGGCTCGCACGCCATGACCGAGCGGGAAATCTACGAGACCATGGAGGGCTATGTAGAAGCCGCGCGGCGCTGCAAGGAAGCAGGCTTTGACGGTGTGGAATTCTGGGCGGCATATCATGCCCTGCCCGACCAGTTCTGGACTCCCTTCTCGAACCAGCGGACCGACCAATGGGGCGGATCGCTGGAAAACCGCACACGGTTCAGCCGCGAAGCCATGGCCCGTATCCGCAAAGTGTGCGGCGAGGATTTCATCGTCGGCCTCGCGGTGAGTGACGAATATGACGTCGAAGTCGCGCTGCAGCGCGAGAGCATGGCCGAGATCATCGAGCGCCATGACCGCGACAACCTGATGGATTATGTGACCTGCGGCTCGGGCGGTTATTTCGATTTCTACAAGCTGATGCCAACCTTCATCTATGGCGAGAAGCTGGGCGCGGACCTGTCGCGCACCTTGAAAGGCGTGGTAAAAAACTGCCTCGTCACCGCCGAAAGCCACATCCGCACGCCCGACAACGCCAACGAGGTGATCGGATCAGGTGGGGCGGATATGGTCTCGATCGTGCGCGGCCAGATCGCCGACCCGCATCTGGTGAACAAAGCGTTGCGCGGCAACCCGGAGGACATCCGCGGCTGCCTCTCCTGCAACCAGATGTGCTGGGGCCGCAGAGGGCGGGATTACTGGATTTCCTGCGTGGTGAACCCGTCCGTCGGGCGGGAATGGGAATGGGGTGGCGATCGCTTCGCCAAGGCCGAGGCCACGAAAACCGTACTCGTGGTGGGCGCTGGCCCTGCCGGATTGGAAGCGGCGCGCGCTGCCGCCGAACGCGGGCATAAGGTGATCCTCGCGGAAGCAGGCGCGCAGATCGGCGGGCAGTTCCGGCTTGCGGGCCTCCAGCCGCGCCGCGCCCAGATCCTCGACTTGATGGCGTGGTACGAAACCCAGTTCCAGAAACTCGGCGTGGACCTGCGCTTGAACACTTATGTTGAGGCCGAAGATATTCCGGGCTTTGGCGCGGACGAGATTATCATTGCCACGGGCAGCCTCCCCGAAGGCCAAGGCTTCCAGAAAGCGCTTCCTCATGTGCCCGCCCTGCCCGGTATCGACGGCGGCAATGTGTGGTCTGTGGAAGATGTGCTTTCTCGCTCGGCGCGGTTGGGCAAACGGGTGATCGTGCTCGATGAAACGGGCGGCTGGCGCGGTGGTGGCACGGCGTGGAAGCTGGCGGAAGACGGCCATGAGGTGACGCTCGTCACCCCCGACGCCATGGTGGGGCGCGAATTGGTGCGCGTGGCGGCGGACTATCCGCTTCGCAAACGCTTGGCGCAACTGGGCGTCCGGTTCATCACGGAACACGGGCTCACCGGATGGGGGAACGGCGGCGCAACTGCCCAATCCGCCCTGACAGGCGTGGAAACGCGGATCGAAGCCGATAGCCTCGTTCTGGCGCTCGGCAATCGTGCGGTGACCGAGCTTTCCGATGCACTGGAAGCCGAAGGCCAGAGCTATTCCCTGATTGGCGATGCCGCCACCCCGGGCCAAGCCGCCTTCGCGTTCCACGCAGGCCGGAAAGCCGCGCTCGCGATCTGAAGCAGAAAGGCGCGACCAGAATGCTGGCCGCGCCTTATCTTCACTTGAGGCAGATGCCGTTGATCTTGATACGGCAGCTTTCCGTTCCCGCCGCGCCATCATCGGTATTGCCCCGAGGCTTGTTGTCGATCTTCACCTTGCGGCACCCTGCCCCCGGCACGAAGACCAACCCGCGCGTGCAGCCGCAGGAGGTTTTGGACGTCTTGCGCATGCCGTCGTAGCGGCACAGGCATTCCCCGCCCCGCGCCACAGTGGTGGCACGGTCACAGGAGAGGCGCGGCTCTTCGCGTTTCACTTAATCGCCCTTCGAGTTCAGCACGGACCCGCGCGGGCAATCCTTCGGCGCGTCGATGCACACGCCTCTGCTGTTCCGCGTCGTGCCTTTCGGGCAGTCCTTCGGCTTGTCGTCCCGTACCCGATCCTTGACGCATCCCTTGCCCGGCACGAAAGTGCTGCCCTTCTGGCAATCGGGGTCTTTCGGCCTCGGGATCGGGGGCAGGTCAACCACGGCGCAGGCTTCCGGCTGAACGGAGGCCAACGGGATGCCGAGCGCGGCGAAGAGCCCGTAGTCGATCTCGCCCGTTGCTTCGAGATTGAGGCGTATTTGCAGTTCCTGAACACCTTCGCGCGTCTTGCGGCCCGGCGATCCGTCAACCGGCCCGCCGTCGATGCCCATGGATTGCAACGCGCTCTGGATGATCGACGCCCTGTGGTAGCGGCTGTCGGAAATTCCGACCCGCACACAGTTTTTGAAGGTGCCGCCACTTTCAGTGCCGGGCAGCGTCAACCGCATTCCGAACCGTGCCTCTTGCCCCGGCGCGAGGCGGAGAGCGCCGTTGGAGCAGGAGGTTCCGCTGCCATCGGGCCGGATGCAGCCCCAGCCATTCGCTTCCGAAATAGTCACGTCCGTCGGGCGCGCCCCATCGAAGCGGTCTTCCAGAACCATGGCTCCGGTAAAGGCCTCGGCGCTTGTTTGCGGATCGACGCGCCAAACCGTTCCCGGCCCAGCCCCGATGCCCGTTCCCCAAAGGCCGGGCATCCAGCGCATCCCCCGGCTGCCCAGATCCACTCGATCCGGCAGCCGATCGCCATTCTCATCCGGCCCAATTAGCGGCAGCCCGTAGGCCGAAGTGGTGTTCAGAAACAGCGCCGGGCCGATCCGGTCTTCCGGGTCTTCATCGACAATCGCCACGCCGAACACCTGCCCGATATCGCGCGCCAGAAGCCGGTCGCGCGGCAGGGGATCAATTTCGGAGGCATCTATACCGCGCCCGATCCGGTCCACGTCGAGGATCACGGCGCTGGCCCCATCGGGGTCGATCCAGTCGTAATGCGGATGGGCCAAGGGCACCACGGGCCGATCCGCGGCAAGGCGCGGCGTGCGGGTGGTCACACCGGAAAAGCCGCTGACCACCACAGCGCCTCGCAAATCCAATGCGCGCGGCGAACGATTTGACGGGCGCAGCAACTCCTTACCAATCGGATTGATAATCCATGCCGGTCGCTGTGGATCAGGTGCAGTCTCTACCGTAAGCGGTTCGGCAGGCAGCGCCTGCCCCGGCAGAAGCCATCCCTGTGCGCGGCCCGATGTCGGAGTGGCACCTGCAACGATCAAACTCGAAAACAGAATGGCCAAGACTCTGATCAAAACAGGGCGCGGTGCCAACATGGAGGGCCTCCAATACACTCGTAAATTACAATGGCCCTTAGCCTAGGGGGCCATGCCAAACCGCGCCTAGCTGTCGTCTTGAACAGGCCGCGCCCGCGATGCCCTGAAAACAAGAGGGATACGGCGCGCTGATCAGCGCTTGGATATAGCCAATTCGCTTTCCTGCGGATAAGGCAGGCCTATGAACGAATTCGAGATCTTCCTCTCCGTTGCCCCCGGGCTTGAAACCACCTTGGCCGAAGAGGCGCGGGAGGCGGGGTTTCGTGACGTGTCCGTGGGTGTTGGCGGCGTGACGGTATTGGGCGGATGGCCAGAGGTCTGGCGCGCCAATCTGGTGCTGCGGGGGGCCTCGCGCGTCTTGGCGCGGATCGGATCTTTCCGTGCGATGCATCTGGCCCAACTCGACAAGCGGGCGCGGAAGTTTCCTTGGGGGGATGTCATCAAGACGGATATTCCCCTTCGCGTCGAAGTGACAACGCGCGCTTCGAAAATCTATCACGCAGGAGCGGCCAAGCAGCGTGTCGAGCGCGCGCTCACCGAAGAGTTCGGCGCGAAACTCGCCGACGACGCGCCCCTTGCGATCAAGGTCCGCATCGAGGATGACCTCTGCACCATCAGCGTCGACACCTCCGGTGAAGGCCTCCACAAGCGCGGGCACAAGCACGGTGTGGGCAAAGCGCCGATGCGCGAAACGCTTGCCGCGATGTTCCTGCGCCAATACGGTTATACCGGGCAGGAACCCATTTACGATCCGATGTGCGGCTCGGGGACATTCGTGATCGAAGCGGCGGAAATTGCGATGGGGCTGCTGCCGGGCCGTTCCCGCAATTTCGCCTTCGAGCACCTGACCACCTTCGACCCAGACGCCTTTGCCGCCATGAAAGCGCAGGCGCCGAAGCCCGTCACCGGCCTCGTTTTCACGGGCTCCGACCGCGACGATGGCGCGATCCGCAATGCCACCGCCAATGCCGAACGGGCAGGCGTGGCCGCGCTTTGCGAGTTCAAGCGCTGTGCCGTCTCTGATGCCGAACCTCCCGCCGGAAAGCCCGGCCTCGTCATGGTAAACCCGCCCTATGGTGCGCGGATCGGTGACAGGAAGCTCCTCTTCGCCCTCTATGGCGCACTTGGCCAGACGCTAAAAACACGCTTCAAAGGCTGGCGGGTTGGTATCGTCACCTCTGATGGTGGCCTTGCCAAAGCCACTGGCCTGCCGTTCCTGCCCCCCGGCCCTCCGGTCGCGCATGGTGGGTTGGGCGTAACGCTCTGGCGGACCGATCCCCTCTGATCCCGCCTTTGGCCACCCGCCACTCGAACCGCGCTTTACATATCAATTTTTTTGAATATATAAGGTGCAACAGATTCCGCGCGACAGGCTTGCCATGAAACCCCTGAAGATTACCCGTGCCGCTCTTGAGCGGAACTTGCCCATCCTCACATGGGCCAAGACCTATAACCGTGACACCCTGACCTCCGATCTCGTGGCGGCAGTGATCGTGACGATCATGCTGATCCCTCAATCGCTGGCCTATGCGCTACTTGCGGGCCTGCCGCCGGAGATGGGCCTTTACGCCTCGATCCTGCCGCTGATCGCTTACGGGATCTTCGGCACCTCGCGCGCACTGGCCGTGGGCCCCGTTGCGGTCGTTTCGCTGATGACTGCCTCGTCCATTGGCACACTGGAGCTTTCCACCCCTGCCGAATACGCCGCCGCGGCCATCACACTCGCCTTCATCTCCGGCGCGATCCTGACCGTGATGGGCGTTCTCCGCCTCGGCTTTCTGGCCAATTTCCTCTCGCATCCAGTGATCGCGGGCTTCATCACTGCCTCCGGTATCCTGATCGCAACCAGCCAGTTGAAGCACATCTTCGGCATTAAGGCTGAAGGCCATAACCTGATCGATACGGTCATCTCGCTCTTCGAGAACCAGCACATGACCAACCCGATCACGCTCTTCATCGGCCTGACTACAACTGCCTTCCTCTTCTGGGTCCGCAAAGGGCTAAAACCTCTCCTGATTTCCTTCGGCCTGAAGCCGCGCCTTGCGGATATTCTTGCCAAGGCTGGCCCAGTTGCGGCTGTGGCGGTGACGATCCTCGCAACGGTCATTTTCGGCCTCGACAAGAAGGGCGTTTCGATTGTGGGCGAAGTGCCAATGGGTCTTCCGCCGCTCACCTTCCCGTCGTTCTCGCCCAGCTTGGTGAGCCAGCTTTTCATCCCCGCCCTCCTGATCTCGATCATCGGCTTCGTTGAATCGGTTTCGGTGGCGCAAACGCTCGCGGCAAAGAAGCGCCAGCGCATCATTCCGGATCAGGAACTCGTGGGCCTCGGCACAGCGAATATCGCGGCGTCTTTCACGGGCGGCTATCCGGTCACGGGTGGTTTCGCGCGTTCGGTGGTGAACTTCGATGCGGGCGCCGAAACGCCCGCGGCAGGGGCCTTCACTTCTGTGGGCATTCTGTTCGCCGCCCTGCTTCTAACCCCGCTCCTTTATTTCCTCCCCAAGGCAACGCTTGCTGCCACGATCATCGTCGCGGTTCTGAGCCTCGTGGATTTCTCGATCCTCAAGCGCACGTGGGGCTATTCGAAGGTTGATTTCACGGCGGTTTCCGCAACCATCCTGCTCACCCTCGGCCTCGGCGTGGAAGCAGGTGTGTCGGCTGGCGTGCTGATCTCGATCTTCCTGCACCTCTACAAAACCTCTCGCCCGCACGTGGCCGAAGTGGGCTTGGTGCCGGGAACCCAGCACTTCCGCAACATCAACCGCCATCAGGTGCAAACGCATCCTTCGATGGTCACGCTGCGGATCGACGAGAGCCTCTACTTCGCCAATGCGCGCTTCCTTGAGGATCTCGTGCTGAACCGCATCGCCTGCGACCAGCCGATCAAGAACATCGTCCTGATGTGCTCGGCGGTGAACGAGATCGACACCTCGGCGCTGGAAAGCCTCGAAGAGATCAACCGTCGCCTCAAGGATGCCGGGATCAAGCTGCACTTCTCGGAAGTGAAAGGCCCGGTGATGGACCGCCTCAAGCGCTCGCACTTCCTTGAAGAGCTCTCCGGCGAGGTGTTCCTGTCGCAATACGACGCGATGGTGAAGCTCACCCGCCCCTACCTTGGCGACAACGGAAAAGCTGCCGCCGAGTAAGCAAAGGCCCCGACTGGACAAGTCGGGGCAACCCATGCCACCCTCGGCGCGAAATGCATGGGGGAACCATGGAAAAACTACGCGAAAGCAACACGTTGCTACCGCAGCTCACCGAGCCGCGCAATCCGGGCACGGCACTCGATATGGATTGGGTGCTCTCAGCCACGGCGAACACATCGGCTATCGAACGGCGCTGCGCGACTTTGCCTGGGCGGCGCTCGGTGAAAAAAGACTATCAGGCCGCATGGCTCTGCCGCGCGATCTCGGTGATCGACCTAACCACGCTCTCGGGTGATGACACCGAAGGCCGCGTCCGCCGCCTTTGCGCCAAAGCACGCCAACCCGTCCGCGCCGATATTCTCGAAGCGCTCGGGATGGAGGGGCTCACGGTTGGCGCGGTCTGCGTTTACCACGATATGGTCGCCACAGCTGTGGACGCCCTGAAAGGCTCGGGCATTCCGGTTGCTGCCGTTTCCACGGGCTTTCCGGCGGGCCTTTCGCCCCTGCCCTTGCGCTTGGCTGAGATAGGCGAAAGCGTGAAAGACGGGGCGGAAGAAATCGACATCGTGATTTCCCGCCGCCATGTGCTCACCGGAAACTGGCAAGCGCTATACGAAGAGATGCGCGCGATGCGCGAAGCCTGCGGGCATGCCCATGTGAAAGCCATTCTGGCCACGGGCGAGTTGGGCACGCTGCGCAATGTGGCGCGCGCCTCGCTCGTTTGCATGATGGCGGGGGCCGATTTCATCAAAACCTCTACGGGCAAGGAAAGCGTGAACGCTACGCTGCCCGTGTCCCTCGTGATGATCCGCGCCATCCGCGACTATTACGAGCGTACGGGCATCCGCATCGGGTACAAACCGGCCGGCGGGATTTCCAAGGCGAAAGACGCGCTGGTTTATCTCTCGCTCATCAAGGAAGAACTCGGCGACCGCTGGCTCCGCCCTGACCTCTTCCGCTTCGGCGCGTCCTCGCTTCTGGGCGATATCGAACGCCAACTCGAACACCACCTCACGGGGCGCTATTCAGCCTCGTGGCGGCATTCCATGGCCTGAGGGGGCATCCATGACCGTAAAAGAGATTTTCGAAACCATGGATTATGGCACCGCCCCGGAAGGTGCTGCCGAAGCCTTGGCGTGGCTCGTCGATCAGGGCGACCGTTTTGGCCATTTCATCGACGGCAAGTTCACCGCCCCCGGTGACACATTCGAAGTGAAGAACCCAGCCTCGGGCGAAGTGCTGGCGCTGGTCACCCAAGGCACCGAAGCCGACGTTGACCAAGCGATGGCCGCGGCCCGCAAAGCCCAGCCGAAATGGGCGGCTTTGGGCGGGCATGGCCGTGCCCGCCACCTCTACGCACTAGCCCGTATGGTGCAGAAGCACGCGCGCCTGTTTGCCGTGATGGAAACCCTAGATAACGGCAAGCCCATCCGCGAAACCCGCGACATCGACATTCCTCTGGTGCATCGCCATTTCTACCATCACGCAGGCCTCGCCCAGCTGATGGACAGCGAGATGCCCGGCATGGCACCGCAAGGCGTTTGCGCCGCCGTGATCCCGTGGAACTTCCCGCTCCTGATGTTCGCATGGAAAGTAGCGCCCGCGCTCGCTGCAGGGAACACGGTGGTCTTGAAACCTGCCGAATGGACGCCGCTGACCGCCCTCCTCTTCGCCGATATCGCCCGCCAAGCGGGGCTTCCGAAAGGGGTTCTGAACATCGTCACGGGCGATGGCCGCACGGGCGAGGCGCTCGTCAAGCATCCGGGCGCGGATAAGGTCGCCTTCACGGGCTCTACCGAAGTAGGCCGCGCCATCCGCCGCGCTACGGCAGGGCAAGGCAAGGGCCTGACGCTCGAACTGGGGGGCAAATCCCCCTACATCGTTTTCGAAGATGCCGATCTCGACAGCGCCATCGAAGGCTTGGTGGACGCGATCTGGTTCAACCAAGGCCAAGTCTGCTGCGCTGGCTCGCGGCTTCTGGTGCAGGAAGGCATTGCCGAACGCTTCTTGGCCAAACTGAAAACCCGCATGGCCTCGCTCCGTGTCGGCGATCCCTTGGACAAATGCATCGACATCGGTGCCATGGTAGACCCCTCGCATCGTGACCGCGTGGCCTCCATGGTCGCTGGCAGCGCAGGCACCTGCCACCAACCTTCCCTGCAACTCCCCGCAGGCGGTGCCTTCTATCCGCCCACGCTGATCACCGGCCTCCAAGCCGCCGACCCTCTGATGCAGGAAGAGATTTTTGGCCCTGTCCTCGTTTCCACCACCTTCCGCACACCGTCCGAGGCCGTGGAACTGGCGAATAACACCCGCTACGGCCTTGCCGCTTCCGTCTGGACGGAAAATTTGAACCTCGCGCTAGACGTGGCCCCGAAATTAGCCGCAGGTGTGGTCTGGGTGAATGCAACGAACCTATTCGACGCCGCCGCCCCCTTCGGCGGCATCCGCGAAAGCGGGTTTGGCCGCGAAGGCGGCTCAGAAGGCCTCGCGGCCTACGTGAAGCCCGCCGGAAAGCCGAAAGCCCTGAAACCCATCGAAGCCTTCAGCGGTGACGGCGTGGCCGATGGCCTCGACCGCACACCAAAGCTCTATATCGGCGGCAAGCAAACCCGCCCCGATGGCGGCTATGCCCGTAACGTCTATGGCCCGAAGGGTGCGCTTCTTGGCCAAGCCCCGATTGCCAACCGCAAAGATATCCGCAACGCCGTGGAAGCCGCGCGGGGCGCTGGAAGCTGGGGCAAGACTACAGGCCACCTGCGTGCGCAGATCCTCTATTACATCGCGGAAAACCTCTCGGCTCGCAAACGCGACTTCGCCGATATTCTGAACGCCATGCAGGGCGGCAAGCGCGGTGCAGACGAGGTGGAGGCCACCATCCGCCGCCTCTTCACTTATGCCGCATGGGCCGACAAGTTCACGGGCGATGTGAAAGGCGCCCCGATCCGTGGCGTCGCCTTGGCGATGCGCGAACCCGTGGGCGTGATCGGTGCTTTCTGCCCCGATGAGGCCCCGCTTCTGGGGCTCGTTTCGGTGATGGCTCCGGCCATCGCCATGGGCAACCGCTCGGTGCTCGTGGCGTCTGATCCATTCCCCCTCGCCGCCACCGAGTTCTACCAGGTGCTCGACACATCTGACGTGCCGGGTGGTGTGGTGAACATCCTCGCCGGAAGCCACAGCGAGCTTGCACCGCAGCTCGCAGGCCATGCGGATGTGGATGCGGTCTGGTCCTTCTCTTCCTTGCCGCTTTCGGCGGTGATCGAGAAAGAAAGCGCCGGAAACCTCAAGCGCACTTGGGTCAACAACGGCTTTGCGCGCGACTGGATGGGCTGCGAAGGCGAAGGCCGCCAATTCCTCGAACAGGCGACAGAAGTGAAAACCGTCTGGGTGCCTTACGGCGAGTGATCAGAGAACGATGAGCCGCGTTTCATAGGTGATGCGCGGCGCGATCCAATGCAGATCACGGCGGGAAAAGCCGATGCATCCCGCCGTGGGAAAACCCGGCCGCCGCCATTGGTGAATGAAAATCGCGGATCCCTTGCCCGCCTCGGCATAGGGCCAGTTCCAGTCGGTCAGGATCACCAGATCATACATCGGATCGGCGCGGCGCAGCTTTTCATGACTATGCGGATAAGGCGCACGGACCATCTGGTTATAATCCTCATGCGCCGGATCATCCGACCAGAGGTCCGAAGGCCCGATAGGCAGCGCCCAATCCGCAGGCTGGGCGATCCGGTCAGGGCGATAGAGCATCCCCACCAAACGATGCACCCCGCGCGGCGTCGCCCCGTCGCCCTCGCGCTTGTCATCCGTGATGCCGCCGCGCCCAACCGTATTCGGAAACACCCGCCCCAGAAACCGCACGCCCGTAGGCGTCACCACCAGATCCTGCGGTGTCATAGCAGATGACCCGATTTCGCGGCTTTGGTTGCGAGGTAGGCGCGGTTGAGATCACCTTCGCCCACCTTCAGCGGCACCCGCTCGGTCACTTTGACGCCCGCCTTTTCCATCATCTCGATTTTTCTCGGGTTGTTCGTCATCAGCCGCACGGCCGAAAAGCCCATCTTGCCGAGAATTTGCGCGCCCAAGGTGAAATCGCGCTCGTCATCCTCGAAGCCCAAACGGTGATTGGCCTCGACCGTATCGAACCCCTGATCCTGCAGGGAATAGGCCCGCATCTTGTTGGCCAAACCGATGCCCCGCCCTTCCTGATTGAGGTAGAGCAGAACGCCCGCCCCCTCTTCGCCCATCTGCCGCAAGGCCGCGCACAATTGGGGGCCGCAGTCGCATTTCAAAGACCCGAGCACATCGCCGGTAAAGCAGGCCGAATGGAGCCGCGCCAGAACAGGCGTTTCGCGCGAAGGCGCGCCCACTTCGAAGGCATAATGCTCCTCGCCGCCGTCATCGGGCCGGAAAATGTGCAACCGCCCCGCGCCAGCGGCCTCCACTGGCAAGCGCGCAGCAACAACCGAGAGGTGCTTCGCCGATGCCGCCAAAAGCGGCCCGGCCAATCCCGCCCCCAAGCAGGTCAACCCATGCGCCGTGGCAAACCCCTTCGGATCGGCCAAAGGCGCAACCAGTGCCGCTGGCAACAGATGCGCGGCTTTGGTTAGCATGATCGCCATCCGGTGCAAATGAGCCGAGCCTTCGCGCACACTCCGCAACGGGCCCTTCATCGGCACTCGCAAATCATCCGCCGGATCGGCCAGCGAGCGCAGCCAGCGCCCGTCTGCATCCTCGGGCAGAATAATACGCGCCACATCGCCATCATAGGCGCGGGCCTTCAGCGTTTCCGCGCGCCGCGCCGTGATGGCCAAAACTGCGCCCAAGCCCCGCATCTCGGAAAGCCGCGCCGCACTCGCGGTTTCGGCTGAGATCAGCGCCACCCCCTCTGCCCCGTCCGACAAAACCACAGGCACGCCCATGCGCAAATCGGCGCGGGCGCGGGCCAGAAGCTCTGTCATTGTCGGCGCGAAGCTCATTCGGGTCTCATCCTTTGCTCCGGATGTAACACGGAGCATAGAAATTGTAACATTGCCCACGGGCTTTACACGTCCCTGTGAGGGATTGCAGCAAAACTTGTCACGCTTGCGTCCAGGCCCCAAGTGTCGGGAAAGCAATGCCCCGGAACCAGAAGGAGGCAACGATGCCGCAACTGAAGAAAATTCTCCTCGTCGACGATGACGAAGACCTGCGCGAAGCCCTGGGCGAACAGCTTGTGATGACCGAGGACTTCGACGTTTTCGAAGCGGGTTCTGGTTCGGAAGCGATGAAGCGCGCCAAGGAAAGCATCTACGATCTGGTCATCCTCGATGTGGGCCTACCCGACACTGACGGGCGGGAGCTGTGCAAACTCCTGCGCAAGCAAGGCGTCAAGTGCCCGATCGTCATGCTCACGGGCCATGACTCGGATGCCGACACGATTCTCGGCCTCGACTCGGGCGCGAATGACTACATCACCAAGCCCTTCAAGTTCCCCGTGCTACTCGCGCGCCTCCGCGCCCAGTTGCGCACGCATGAGCAATCCGAAGACGCGGTGTTCCAGCTCGGGCCCTACACCTTCAAACCCGCGATGAAGCTTCTGCTCACGGAAGACGAGAAAAAGATCCGCCTCACCGAGAAGGAAACCAACATCCTCAAGTACCTCTACCGCGCCCCCGATGGCGTTGTGGCGCGGGATGTTCTTCTGCACGAGGTCTGGGGCTATAACGCGGGCGTCACCACGCATACGCTCGAAACACACATTTACCGCCTGCGCCAGAAGATCGAACCCGACCCCTCGAATGCGCGGCTTCTGGTGACGGAATCAGGCGGATATCGCCTTTTGGCATAGTGCTTGCAAAGCCGCTATCGCGGGCATTGTTTTCGCCCTTCGGAATTCCTGACCTGACTTGATGTGGATCAAAGAGGTATCTTTGGCGCAAGTCTATTCAGTAATCCAACCCCGTCGCACAAGCGGGTTATCTTGTGCACCTCCCTGTTGGACTGGCCCCAGCTTCGTGCTGGGGCTTTTGTCCGTTGCACCTAGCGAGTTTCCCCGTCAGGCTCCCGCCCAGAGAGAGGGAGACACGCCATGAAACTCAAACTGCACCACGTCAATCTGGCCACCGAGAATGTGGACCGCATGAACGCTTTCTACACCCGCGTTCTGGGCCTTGGCACCTGCACTGAAGATCTGCCCGTTCTGGAAAAGAACCGGGGCTATGCAGGTGACGTGGCCTTCGTGAGCGACGGCGCGATCCAGTTCCATCTGGCCGAGAAGGACATCCAAGCGGGCTTTCGCGCGAAACAGTTCGTTAATCCGGTGAGCCACGGCCACATCGCTTACCGCACCGACGATATCGAGGCTTTCATCAAACATCTCGAAGACAACGGTATCCCCTACGCCGATTGGCGCAATCAGGCCGTGAACGGCTGGCGGCAGATCTTTTTCTACGACCCCGATGGCAATGTGATCGAGGTGCATGAAGTCGAGGAGGTCTGAGCCGCGATGGACGGGTTCGACGCACTCCTGACCGAAAGCCGCGCCTTCTTCCGCGCCTTGCAAGACAACAACAGCAAAGAGTGGTTCGAGCCGCGCAAAGAGGAGTTTACCGCGAACATCCGCAAACCCGCCAAGTTTCTGGCCAGCCTCATGGCAGAAGACCTCTCGCGCCTCACAGGCGCGGCGCTATCGCCGCGCGTGTTCCGCATCCACCGCGATGTGCGCTTCTCGAAAGACAAAACGCCCTACAAGACGTGGCTGCACATGACGTGGCAAACCCACCCGATCGGCCCGTTGACGCCCATGCTCTTCTTTGGCGTCGAACCCGAGGCGACGCGCGTTGGCTGCGGGATCATGGGGCTGAGCGGCCCCGCGCTCACCCGCTACCGCGCCTGCATCGACCGTCACGGGGAGGCGCTGGAAGAGGCGATCGAAACCGCAGGGGGCGTGCTGTCGGATCACATGGCCGACCGCCTCCAGAAAGTGCCGCGCCCCTATACCGCCGATCACCCGCAGGGCGATCTTTTGCGCCGCAAAAGCCTCATCGCCATGCGCGAATTGGGCCCGGACTGGATGCCCGGCACGAGGGGATTGATCCCGTCTTTGCTGGACGAGTTCAAAACCTTGCTACCCTTGCGCGCCCTCCTGACCGAGCATCTCTGATCCGGCGAGCGAGGGGGCTGCCTGCCCCCTCGCGCTCCCCCGGGGATATTTGCAAAAGCGAGAGCAGGGGCGGTTTTCACGCATGGCGGGCCGTGTTAGCCCAGTCGAGGACAGAGGAGAGAGAAATGGCATTCACACTGGCGACATGGAACATCAACTCGGTGCGGCTGCGCGAAGCGCTGGTGTCGCGGCTGATGCAGGAAGAAGCCCCCGATGTGCTGTGCCTGCAGGAATGCAAAAGCCCCGTCGAGAAGATGCCCTTGGAGGCGTTCAAGGCCTTGGGCTACGCGCATGTCGTGGCGCGCGGGCAAAAGGGCTATAATGGCGTGGTGATCCTGTCGAAGATCCCGATGGTCGAAGCAGGTGCCGAGGATTTCGCCGCTCTCGGGCATGCGCGCCATGTGGCTGGAAAGCTCGAAAACGGGGTGACCGTACATAACTTCTATGTACCGGCGGGCGGCGATATTCCGGATCGCACCCAGAACGAGAAGTTCGGCCAGAAGCTCGATTACCTTACCGAGATGCGCGACCATTTCCGTGCATCTCGCCCCGAGAAGGCCATTCTGGTGGGCGATCTGAACATCGCGCCGCGCGAGGATGATGTCTGGAACCACAAGCAACTTCTGAAAATCGTCAGCCACACCCCCATCGAGGTGGAACATCTGGCGGAAACGCAGGAGGCGGGCCGTTGGGTGGATGTGACGCGACAGGATATTCCTGAAGGCCTACTCTATTCATGGTGGTCCTATCGTGCGGCCGATTGGGATGGCGCGGACAAGGGGCGCAGGCTCGATCACGTCTGGGCCACGCCCGATATCTCGAACGCCGCGCATGGCTCGCGGATCTTGCGCGCGGCGCGGGGATGGGAGCAGCCTTCGGATCACGTGCCAGTCTTTGCGACATTTGATCTTTAAGCGCCCCTTGGCGATTTCCCCTCGAACGCGCATATAGGGGGCAAGAAATGTGCCCTCAGACGGGAGAGAAAGATGCTCGAATTCGGTAAAGCCGAGGCTGCGGCCCCTGTGAAGGATATCAACGAAGCAGACTTCATGGCGGAAGTGGTGGAAGCCAGCCGCGAAGTTCCGGTGATCGTGGATTTCTGGGCGCCGTGGTGTGGCCCCTGCAAAACGCTCGGGCCTCAGCTTGAAGCGGCTGTCGCGGCAATGAAGGGCCGCGTGAAGATGGTGAAGGTCAACGTCGACCAGAACCAGCGTATCGCCGCGCAGATGCGTGTGCAGTCGATCCCCACCGTTTACGCCTTCTTCCAGGGCCAACCGATCGATGGGTTCCAAGGCGCGGTTCCGAAATCCGAGATCGACGCTTTCGTGAAGCGCGTGGCAGATGGCGGCGGCGATGGTGGCTTGGCCGAAGCGGTAGCTGCCGCCGAGGAAATGCTCGCCAATAACGAGTTGCAGGATGCGCTGCAGACCTTCATGGCGATCACCGAGGAAGATGGCGAGAACGCCGAGGCTTGGTCGGGTGTGATCCGCACATATCTCGCGGCCGATGATGTGGAGCAGGCGGAAGCCACGCTCAATGGCGTGCCTGCGAAAATCGCCACTGCAGCCCCCATCGAAGCCGCGCGCGCGCAGCTTGCCTTGGCGCATCAGGCCGCGAATGCGGGCCCAGTGGCCGAGTTGCAGGCAGCGGTTGATGCCGATCCGTCGAACCATCAGGCGCGTTTCGATCTGGCACAGGCGCTGCATGCCACGGGCGATGCCGCCGGTGCGGTCGATCAGCTTCTGGACCTGTTCGCGCGGGATCGCGAGTGGAATGACGGAGCGGCCAAGTCCCAGCTTTTCACCATCTTCGAGGCCCTCAAGCCCAACGATCCGGTGGTTCTGAAGGGGCGCCGCCGGCTTTCGGGAATGATATTTGCCTGACCCCGAAACCGCGCTAGCTGTTTTTCCATGAGAGTGAAGTTCCTTCCAGAGATCATCCCTGTCTTCCCGCTCCCCGGAGCGGTGTTGATGCCGCGCGGGCGTTTGCCTCTGCATATCTTCGAGCCGCGCTACCTCGCGATGCTCGAAGATGCGTTGAAAACACCGTCGCGCCTCATCGGGATGATTCAACCGAGCCTTGGCGAAGGGCCACGCGGGCCTTCCCTGCACAAGATCGGCTGTGCAGGCCGCGTGACCCAGTTCTCGGAAACCGAGGACGGGCGCTATATGGTCACCCTCACAGGTATCTCGCGCTTCCGTCTGCTCAAAGAGGTCGAAGGCTTCACCCCCTACCGCCGCTGCTCCGTTTCTTGGGAGGGGTTCGAGCGCGATCTGGGCAGCGAGGAAGCCGACGAGGGTTTCCGCCGCCGCAATTTCTTCGATCTTCTGAGCCGCTTTTTGGAATCGCGCGGGCTCTCCACCGATTGGGACAGTTTGAAAGACGCCGATGTCGAGCTGCTGATCAATGCTCTCTCGATGATGCTCGATTTCGCGCCCGAGGACAAACAGGCGCTTCTTGAGGCCCCCAGCCTTTCCACCCGCCGCGAAACTCTGATAACGCTCATGGAGTTCGCGCTACGCACTGGTGGAGAGGAAAAGCTGCAATGACCGATACCCTGTTTGACCGCCGGATGCTCGAAGCGCTCGTTTGCCCCAAAACCGGCGGGCGGCTGGAATATGATGCGGAAAAGGAAGAGCTGGTTTCGAAATCCGCGAACCTTGCATTTCCGATCCGCAACGGCATTCCGGTCATGCTGCTCGATGAGGCGCGGGCACTCGCCTGAGCTTAATCGGCGCTTAACCGAATCTCGCTACTCAGAGGCTCTGCGAAAAGGAGCCTGCCTGAATGTCGATCGAAGCCCTCGACGAACTGCCGCCTGCGGATGAACTGGCGCTGATCCGCGACGAGATGCGCCGCCTCAAGATCCGGGAAGCGGTGTTGCGCCGATTGGTGCTTGATGATCCCTCCCTGCGCGCCGGCCATGCCGCGCGGGTGATCGTGCAGGAGCAGAACCGCCGCGAGATCAATATCGCCGCCCTACCCCCCGAGATCATCCGCGACAGCCGCTATTGGACCATGCGGGAAACCGAGATGCTCTTTATCGAATGCGCCCCGGCCGCAGCGGTTAGCCCCGCATAAGCTCGGGCAGATCGCCCGTCAGCCCTGCCGCTTCCCGCATCAACCCGCGCCGGAGCGAGGGCACCGCATTCACCACGCCCATGCCCACGTCCCGCACGAGCCGCAGGAAGGGGTTGTCGTTCGAGAAGAGGCGGTTCGTCAGATCGGTCGTCACGGCAAGGCTTGCGGTGTCGAAGCGCCGCCATTGCTCGTAAGCGCGCAATACGGTTTCCGCGCCGATATCCTCGCCCCGCATCTTCGCCTCGCGCATCACCTGCGCCAAGGCCGCCACATCACGGAAGCCCGCGTTCAGCCCCTGCCCCGCAATCGGGTGCATCCCGTGCGCGGCATCCCCCACCAAGGCCATCCGCGGCGCGATGAAACGCTCGGCCAGCGTCAGGTTCAACGGATAGGTATAACGCCCGCCCTCAAGCCGGATTTCGCCCAGAAAATCGCCGAAACGCGGGCGTAGCATCGCCATATAGGCTTCGTCATCCAGCGCATGGAACGCCGCCGCATTCGCATGGGTTTCGGACCAGACGATCGACGAGCGGTTCCCCTTCAGCGGCAGGATCGCCAGAGGGCCCGGCGGCATGAAGAACTGATGCGCCACGCCACCATGCGGGCGCTCATGGGCAATCGCACACACGAGCGCCGTTTGCCCGTAATCCCAACCCTGCCGCTTGATCCCCGCGCGTTCCGCCGTGCCGGACTTGCGCCCATCCGCACCGATCAGGCACCGCCCCGTCAGGCGCTCGACCGAGGCCAGCGTGATCTCCGCTGCGCTATGCCCCGCCTCTTGGGCCACCACGGTTTCGCTATACCGCGCGGTGATGCGCGGGTCGGCCTCGATTGCGTCCAGAAGGGCGGCCCGCAAATGGCGATCTTCCACCATCTGTCCCATCGCACCTTCTTCCAACTCACCCGAATCGAAATGCAGATGGAACGGAGAAAGTGCGCCTTCGCCCGCACGCCCGTCTGTTACCTTGATCTCCAGCATGGGCTGGGCCTGATCCTGCACCTTCGCCCAGACACCCAGCGCGCGCAGCATCCGCACCGAAGCCAGCGCCAAGGCGTAACTCCGCCCGTCAAACGCCGCGCCCGCCAGTTTGGCGCGCGGCGCGGCGTCAATCACAACAGAAGTGAGGCCTGCACGCGAGAGCGCAAGGGCAAGCGCGGGGCCATTCAGGCCACCGCCAACGATCAGAACATCGGCATCGTATTTCATACCCTCAGATATGCGTGCCCAAGCAGGATTGTCCATGCGCCTCAGTGTCGCTAGCGTGCCAATCAACAGCGAGGGAGTAACACGATGACCAACTGGCGTTTCCTGTCAGCCGCCGATCTCGGGCGGCGCATCGGTGCGGGTGAGATTGATCCGGTCGAGTTGACCGAAGCCTTCCTTGAAGCCGCCGCCGCCCATGAGGCTGGTCCGCGCATCTATGCCCGCATGACCGAAACGCGTGCCCGCGCCGAGGCCGAAGCGGCCCGCGCCCGCGCCAAATCAGGCCTGCGGAAAGGCCCGCTCGATGGCGTACCGATCTCGTGGAAGGATCTTTTCGACACCGCAGGTGTCACCACCGAAGCAGGCTCGAAACTCCTCGAAGGCCGCGTGCCTTCCGCAGATGCCCGCGTTTTGGCCACCGCCACCGCGCAGGGCCTCGTCTGCTTGGGCAAAACCCACATGACCGAACTGGCCTTCTCCGGCTTGGGCTACAACCCCTCCACCGCCACCCCGCCCAACATCCACGATCCCGAGCGCGTGCCGGGCGGCTCTTCCTCCGGTGCCGCGGCCAGTGTCGCGCATGGGCTCGCCGCCATCGGCATCGGCTCCGACACGGGCGGTTCGGTGCGCGTGCCCTCGGGCTGGAACAGCCTCGTCGGCCTGAAAACCACCGCTGGCCGCGTTTCGCTCGAAGGCGTGGTGCCGCTTTGTGAAACCTTCGACACCATCGGCCCCCTGGCCCGCACCGTCGAAGACGCCGCCCTCATGCTCGCCGCCCTCGAAGGCGGCAAACCCGCCGATCTGGAGGGAGCTTCTCTGAAAGGCGCGCGATTTGCCGTTCTGAAAGACATCGTGCTCGACGGGCTGGAAGATGGCCCCTCCAAAGGGTTTGCCCGCGCCCTCGAAGCTTTCGAGGCGGCAGGCGCAACCATCGAAGAAATCTCCGCGCCCGAAGTCGTGGAAGCCATGGGCAACGCGGGCCCGCTCTTCACCGCCGAAGCCTACGGCACATGGAAACACCTCATCGAAGCACATCCCAAAAAGATGTTCTCCGAAGTGCTCGGCCGCTTCCGTGGCGGGGCCGAAGTGAAAGCCGCCGATTACGTTGCCCTCTGGCAAGCGCTCCGCCGCCAGCGCGCAGCATGGAACGCGCGGATCGCAGGCTTCGATGCCGTGCTTATGCCCACCATCGCCATCGAGCCGCCGAAGATCGCCGATTGCGCTGCTGACGGCTCCTATTTCACCGCCCGCAACCTCTTGGCACTGCGCAACACCCGCGTCGGCAACCTGATGGGGTCCGCCGCGGTTACCCTGCCCACAGGCGTCAACTGGGGTGGCGTGATGCTTCTGGGCTTGGGCGGCAGCGAAGAGCGCCTTCTACGCGTCGCGGCAGCGGCGGAAAAAGCGCTCGCCTAAAGGCAGGTCTCGGGGCGGAACTCCGGCGGTATGGTATCCACGCCATCCAGTAGGAGGTCCGCCATCACCCGCGCCACGCCAGCAGCCATTCCGAACCCGATCTTGAAACCGCCGTTCGCGATGAACTCGCCCGGCCTGTCGGGATGCGCGCCCAACACCGGTGCGCGCGAGCGCGCCCGTGGCCGCACCCCCGCCCAACGGTCAATCACCGGAGCCTCCGCCAAAGGCGGCACCAAAGCCCGCACCTTCTCGATCATCGCCTCCAGCTGCGCGTCCGTACTTCTCGGATCGTCATAGCTGTTCTCGCTCGTTGACCCCACGGCCACCGTCCCATCCGCATGTGGGATCACATGCAGCGTTTCGATGAAAAGCTGCGGCAACTCCGCCAAGCCCTCCACACGGAACAGCGCCGACTGCCCCTTCACACCCGACCCGAAACTCCGCGCGCGCCCTTCTGAAAGCGCCTGCAATCCCGCCACACCCGTGGCATGGCAAACACGGCCTTCCTCGGCCCCGTCCCGCACAATCTCGGCCCCAGCGCCTTGCAACGCCGCCACCAAGGCAGCGCCACAGTGGCGGGGATGCATCCGCGCGGTCAGATCGTCGAAAATCACGCTGCCCGACAGCCCCCAAGACGCAAACCGCTCGGCCGCCTCGATCCGCCAAGAATACCCCTGCCAAAGCGCCTTCGCCCCCTCACCACGCGCTTCCGCTAGCTTCAGCGCCTCCGGCCCCGCGATAGGTTGCACGCGCCCCTTGCGCCCATAACCCGTCGAAACACCAGACGCCGCCTCGACCCCGCGAAAGAAGGTTTCCGCCGCAACGAGGCTCTCGAACTGGAACGCTTTCTTGCCGTTCCACTGCTCTGGCACATGCGGCGCCAAGGCACCCACGATACCGCCGCTTGATCCGGCACCCGGCCCTTCCGGGTCGATCACTCGAACCGCCGCGCCCCGCCGCGCGCATTCCCACGCGATGCTCAGGCCGAAAATTCCGGCCCCGCGCACTGTCACGTCGATCCTTGCCATTGCCGCGCCTCCCCGTCACTACTTCGCCAACCCGGTCGCGCACCGGATCACCCATGCCTTGAGGAGGCGAGCGATGCAAGACGAGGCGCAGGGTCTCGACTGGCGCGACGGGCGCATTCCCGTTTCCCGCCGCTTCGACGACCCCTATTTCAGCCTCGACGACGGCTTCGCCGAAACCCGCCACGTCTTTCATGGTGGCAACGGCTTGCCAGACCGTTTCCAAGGCGGCTTCCACATCGCCGAACTGGGCTTCGGCACCGGGCTGAACCTGATGGCCACGCTCCGGCTCTGGCGGCAATCGGGGGCGGAAGGCCAGTTGCACTTCACAAGCTTCGAGGCTTTCCCGCTCTCGGAAGCCGAATACGCCCAAGCCCACGCCGCCTTCCCCGATCTCGCAGCCGAAGTCGCCACTCTCGCCCCCCTCTGGCAAGGCGCGCGCGAGCACAAGCTCCCCGATCTTCACGTCAGCCTGAAAATCGGCGACGCCCGCCACGAACTCCCCGCTTGGCAAAGCGCCGCAGATGCGTGGTTTCTTGACGGGTTTTCGCCTGCGAAGAACCCCGAACTCTGGGAGCCTTCGCTGATGAGAGCCGTCTACGAGCACACCGCCACTGGCGGCACCGCAGCCACCTATTCCGCCGCTGGCCACGTCCGCCGCAGCCTCGCAGAGGCAGGGTTTGACGTGACACGCGCCACAGGATACGGGCGAAAGAAACACATGACCATTGCGCGAAAGGTCTGACCATGGCTGCTGGCCAAAACACCCGCCTCGGCATTCTTTTGATGATCGCCACCTCTATCGTTTTCGCCGCGCAGGACGGGATCTCGCGCCATCTCGCCGGGGAATACAACGTCTACATGGTGGTGATGATCCGCTACTGGTTCTTCGCGGCCTTCGTCATTACCGTAGCCTCGCGGAAAGCCGGCGGCCTCATGCAGGCGGCGCGCACCCAGCAACCGCTTCTACAAGCCTTCCGCGCGCTGCTTCTGATCACTGAAATCTGCGTCATGGTCGCGGCCTTTACCATTCTGGGCCTCGTCGAAAGCCACGCGGTGTTCACCTGCTACCCGCTGCTTGTCGCCGCCCTCTCGGGGCCTGTTCTTGGCGAGAAAGTTGGCTGGCGGCGCTGGACGGCAATCGGCGTGGGCTTCCTCGGCGTGCTCATCATCCTGCGCCCCGGTTTCGGCGTGTTCCGCGTGGAAGCCCTGATCCCGCTCCTCTCGGCCTTACTCTTCGCACTCTACGGCCTCCTCACACGCTACGCCGCCCGCAAAGACAGCGCCGCCACCTCCTTCTTCTGGACAGGCACCGTGGGCGCGATCGGCATGACCGCTGTGGGCGTCTGGTTCTGGGAGCCGATGACCAGCACCGACTGGGGATGGATGGCACTTCTCTGCGTCACGGGGGCCACAGGCCATTTCACCTTGATCAAATGCTACGAAGTGGCCGAAGCCAGCGCCGTGCAACCCTTCGCCTATTTCCAGCTCGTCTTCGCCGCAGGCGTGGGCCTTCTGGTGTTCGGCGAGGTCCTGCAATGGAACGTGGTGCTAGGCGCTGCGATCATCGTTGCGGCTGGGATCTTCACGCTCTGGCGCGAACGGATGCGCGGGAAGGTTGCCTGATAGGGGGCTCTGCCCCCGCGCTTCGCGCCCCCCGGGATATTTGGAAAATCGAGAGCCGTTATTTGCGCAGTGTTGATCCCTTCAGTTCGGCACTGAACGGTATCGGATGCGGATTGAGGCCGAGGCGCGCGCGATAGATGGGCAGGCTTTCCGAGACGCGCATGATGTAGTTGCGGGTTTCGCGGAAGGGCACCGCTTCGATCCAGTCGACAATGTCGACGCCTTGGGCACGCGGATCGCCCTGTTCGTCCTGCCAGCGCCGAGCGCGGCTCGGACCTGCGTTATAGCCTGCCGAGACCAGCACGACATTGCCGGCATAATCCTCGGCGAGTTTCGCGAGATAGGCCGAACCGAGGCGTGCGTTATAGACTGGATCCGACAGCATTTTGGACGGATTATGCGCGAGCCCCAGTTTCTTCGCCATTTCAGCGGATGTGCCCGGCATGAGTTGCATGAGGCCTTGAGCGCCTGCACCCGACACGACGCGCGGGTCGAACTCTGATTCGCGCCGCGCGATGGCGAGGGCCATTTCCGTAGGGATCGGCAAGTTTTGATCGGCGAGCGGGTGCAGCGCGTAATAAGGCCGCGGCAGGGTGATGCCGCGCGATGCCGCTGCTTTGCCGATCATCACCATGAGATGCGGCTCGTGCACGGCCTCCGCCATCTCCCCGAGTTGGCCAAGCCCTGTGCGGTCTAGGCTTTCCGCGAGATGGGTGAGGAAAGTTTCCGCAAGGCCGATTTCGCCAGCATTGAGAGCGAGCACACCTGCCTTGTAGACGGGCGTTTGCCGGAAGGCCGCTTGCCGCCAGTCGGGGAAGCGCTCTTGCCCCGCCAGTGAGGCGTCAAAGCCAAAACCGCCGCGCTCGGCTGAAAGGAGGCCGTAGAAGGCGGTCTGGTATTGCGCCCCAATCGCGTAGGCGGCTTTGGCAGCTTCCGTGCGCCCGCGCGCCTCTTCGGTGCGCCCGATCCAATAGGCCGCACGCGAAAGCGAGATCGGTGTATTCACCGCCGCCTGCATACGCTGGAAATGCGCCAGAGCCTTTTCGGGCGCGTTCAGGAACCGCAGCGCCAGATAGCCGGCCATCCATTCCAGTTCGGCATAGGTGCTGCCCTCGCTCAGATGGTGGTTGGCAGCGATCGCATAGGCGCGCTTCGGGTTTCCCGCGCGCATTTCGGCATGGGCGAGGTAATTCCGCCAGCCGCCCCAAGCCTCGGGTCGGCCCAGCGCCTGAGCGCTTTTCGACCGCTCCAGAAGGAGCGCGATGGCATCTTCGCTGCGGCCTTTGGCAATCCGCCAATCAAAGCGGGCCTGCGCCAGCAGGGGATGACCCGCGAGGTTCGAAGGAACAGCCGCAACAAGTGCGTTGATCCCGTCGGTCTGGCCCTTTTCCAGCGCGATCCAGGCCGTCGCCAGTGATTTCCAATCCTCGGGCAGCAAGGGCAGCATCCGCGCGACATTACCGCGCCGCCCGGCCCACATTGCCTCTTCGGCTCGGCCCACATGGTGGCGTTTCAGGAGCGCCTCATGGGCAGCAAGGAACGCGGCTTGGTCCTCGGCATCGAGATCGAGCGTCAGCCAGCTTTCCACGAGCCCCGCCTGCGCCTCCCCCTCGCGCCCGGCGCGCATCAAGGCACCAGCATAGATCAGAACGCCCGCACCCGTTTGTGGCGCTTGGCCTGCGAAGAACTGCATGATCGCGGCATCGCTCGCGTCCTTGAACGCTGCTTCCGACTTCCGGCGCAAAAGCTTCAGCCCCGGCCAGTCGGGATGCGCCTCGAGAAAGGCCAACACTTCCGCCGCCGTGCCCTTGCCCGCCCTGAGCCGCATCCACTCGATCAGCTCCGGCCCGCCTGCCCCGGCCCGCGCCGCCAGCGCTTCTGCGTTCTCCCAATTGCCGTCCCGCGCCGCAGCAAAAGCCGACGCCAAAGGCTTCGGCCCTGTCTGGGCCGTTGCAGCCGTGCCCAACCCGAGCACCAAGGCGATCACCAGCCTCAACATGTCTTGCCTTTTTCTGCCTCTTCGTTACACACCCGCACCTTAGAGGACCGCACGTATTCCCTCAATTCACAAGGGTGGCAGACGGGGCGGCGGGTTCTCTTTACGAAGCCAACTCAGGAAACAAATTATGGAGCGTGTCATGTTCAAAGGGTCCTTCCCCGCCCTCGTCACGCCGTTCAAGAACGGCGAGCTGGATTTGGACACGCTGAAAAAACTCGTGGAGTGGCACATCGGCGAAGGCTCTCATGGCCTCGTTCCGGTGGGGACCACGGGCGAAAGCCCCACGCTGACGCACCGCGAGCATGAAATGGTGATCGAAGAGGTCGTCAAAGCCGCTGCGGGCCGCGTGCCGGTGATCGCGGGCGCGGGTTCGAACAACACGCTCGAAGGTATCGGCCTCATCCAGCACGCCGAGAAGGTGGGCGCGGATGCCGCCCTCGTGGTGACGCCCTATTACAACAAGCCGACGCAAGCGGGCATGATCGCGCATTTCACCGCGCTGCATGATTGCTGCACTCTGCCGATCATCATCTACAATATCCCCGGCCGTTCGGTCGTGGATATGTCGCCCGACACCATGGGCAAGCTTGCCAAACTTCCGCGCATCATCGGCGTGAAAGATGCCACGGGCGATCTCAGCCGCGTGCCGAAGCAGCGCATCACCTGCGGCAAGGATTTCGTCCAGCTTTCGGGCGAGGATGCCACCGCGCTTGGCTTCAACGCTCATGGCGGCGTCGGCTGCATCTCGGTCACGGCAAACGTTGCGCCGCGCCTCTGCGCCGAATTCCAGGAAGCCACGCTCAAGGGCGACTATGCGAAGGCGCTCGAGTACCAAGATCGCCTGATGCCGCTGCATGAAGCAGTCTTCCTCGAACCGGGGGTGGCAGGTGCGAAATATGGCATGTCACTCCTTGGCCTCATCTCCGATGAAGTCCGCCTGCCGCTCGTCGGCCTGACCGATGGCACCAAAGAGCGCATCAAATCCGCGATGCGCCATGCTGGCCTGATCAACTGACCCGCGTTTTCGTCTATGGCACCCTCATGCAGGGTGCCCGCAACGCCGCGCTCCTCAAGGGCGCGGCGTTTTGCGGCCCGGCGCAGACGCATGCCGCCGCCTTCCGGATGGAACAGTTCAACTCCTCCTCCAGCCCCAGCAAGCAAACGCCCGCCGTCCGCAAAGGTGGCAGCGCGCGCATTTCGGGCGAAATCTACGAGGTGGATGCCGAAGGCCTCGCCGCCCTTGATCGCCTCGAACAGAACGGCATCCGCTACCAGCGCGAGGAAGTGCCGCTTTCCGATGGCTCCATGGCCTGGATCTATCTCCTGATCGCCGACGATACCCCCTCCGCCACTCAAAACCGCATCCTCACAGCAGAGGATGGCAGCCAGAGCTGGCAGCGTCAGGAACCATAGGCATCGTCGGAAACCGTGATAGTCTCGCCCCGGAGTAACGGTTCGAGGTGCATCATGGCGAAGAAAGACAAGAAGGCGAAAGCTCCGGCAGAGCCCACCCTTCCCGAAAGCACCGCAAAAGTGCCCGTCGCCCTCCGCTTCAACGCCGATCTTCTCGCCAAGATCGACGCTATGGCCAAGAAACGTGGGATGAGCGGCAACGCCATCATCTCCTACTGGTGCTCGCGCGCCCTTGAAATGGAGTGATCGGCCTAAGCCTTTGGAATTGGCTGGTGATCCCGGCGGGATTCGAACCTGCAACCTGTCCCTTAGGAGGGGACTGCTCTATCCAGTTGAGCCACGGGACCAGCCAAGGCCCGTCTTAACCGAGGAGCATTCCCTTGTCACCCGCCTTGAACGTCGCCCGCACTGCGCGCTAACATAGGTTCATCATCCCTTAGGAGGGTCTCCCTTGAGCCGACAGGATCACCGACCGCTGACGCTGCGCGATGTCTCGGAGGCCTCCGGTGTCTCGGAAATGACCGTAAGCCGCGTGCTCCGCAATCGAGGCGATGTGTCCAATGCCACCCGCGAACGCGTTCTGAACGCCGCGAAGCGCTTGGGCTATGTGCCAAACAAGATCGCAGGTGCCTTGGCGAGCCAACGGGTCAATCTCGTGGCGGTCATCATCCCGTCGCTCTCGAACATGGTCTTCCCCGAAGTGCTCTCGGGCATCAGCCGCGTTCTCGAAACCACCGATCTCCAGCCTGTCGTCGGCGTCACCGATTACTTGCCCGAGAAAGAGGAAAAGGTGCTCTACGAGATGCTCTCGTGGCGCCCCTCTGGCGTCATCATTGCAGGGCTTGAGCATTCTGAAGCCTCCCGCGCCATGCTGAAGGCGTCGGGCATTCCCGTTGTCGAAATCATGGACACCGACGGCGAACCCGTGGATGCGATGGTCGGCATCAGCCACCGCCGCGCCGGGCGCGAGATGGGTGAAGCGATTATCAAGGCAGGCTACCGCCGCATCGGCTTCCTCGGCACCAAAATGCCGCTTGATCACCGCGCCCGTAAACGCTTCGAAGGCCTCACGCAGGCCTTGGCCAAGGGCGGCGTGGAAGTTGCCGATCAAGAATTCTATTCGGGCGGCTCGGCGCTGGCCAAAGGCCGCGAAATGACCGCCGCTCTTCTGGAACGCACCCCCGACCTCGATTTCCTCTACTATTCCAACGACATGATCGGCGCAGGCGGCCTCCTCTACCTCATAGAGAAGGGCTACGACATTCCGGGCCGTATCGGCCTCGCGGGCTTTAACGGCGTGGAACTCCTCCAAGGCCTGCCGCGCCGCCTCGCCACGATGGATGCCTGCCGCGAGGAAATCGGCCGTCGCGCCGCTGAAATCATCGCCGCCAAAGTGCGCGGCGAAGAGACCGAAGGCGAAATCATCCTCCGCCCAACCATTTCCCCCGGCGATACCCTGCGGGCATCGTGAGCCTGCCGCGCATCTCCAACGAAACCGCCCGCGCGATCTTTTTGGATCGCCACGGCCTCGCAGAAACACCCCAAGGCGCGGATGCCTCGCCCCTTCTGCGGCAGTTGGGCTTTGTCCAGATCGACAGTATCGCCACCGTCGAACGCGCCCATCATATGATCCTCTGGGCGCGCCGCCCCTCCTACCGCCCGGCGATGCTCGACAAGCTGCACAGCAAAGCCGATGTCTTCGAGCACTGGACACATGACGCCAGCGCCATCCCCATCGAATACTACCCCTACTGGCGCCTCAAATTCGCCCGCGACGCCGAAGGCATGGCCGCCCGCTGGGAACGCTGGCAACAGCACGGCTTTGCCCAGAAACTCGACGAGATTCTGGCCCATATCGAACAGCACGGCTCCGTGTGCTCGTCCGATCTCAAAGACGACACTGAAGGCCAGAAATCCACGGGCTGGTGGGATTGGCATCCTTCCAAAACCGCCCTCGAATACCTCTGGCGCACGGGCCGCCTCGCGGTGGCCAAACGCGAGGCCTTCCGCAAGGTCTATGACCTGCCAGAGCGCGTCATCCCCTCGGAACTTCTCCGCGCCGAAGTCTCGACCGAAGAAACCATCGCTTGGGCCGCAAACGCCGCGATGGATCGCTTGGGCTTCGCCACCCCCGGTGGAATCGCCGCCTTCTTCGCCATAATCACCCCCCGCGAAGCCACCGACTGGTGCAATTCAAGAGCCCTTCTGTTTAGCTCTTCCACTTTTGCATTATATTCATCCTGGCGTTTTTTCAACTC
>JALQUU010000016.1:45706-50571 GCA_023260655.1 Paracoccaceae bacterium
CCTTCGCGCGGCCTGACAGCTGGCACACCCCACCCGAGGTTTGCACCCGCCTCCGCGTGCTTTCCCCCTTCGATCCCGCGCTCCGCGACCGCAAACGTGCCGAACGCCTCTTCGGCTTCCACTACCGGATCGAGATCTTCACCCCCGCCCCCCAGCGCGTCTACGGCTATTACGTCTTCCCGCTCCTCGAAGGCACCCGCCTCGTCGGCCGGATCGACATGAAAGCCGACCGCAACGCAGATACGCTCAACGTCACCGCCCTCTGGCCCGAACGCGGCGTGCAATTCGGCAAAGGCCGCCTCGCCAAACTCGAGGCCGAGCTTGCCCGCCTCAGCCGCCTCGCAGGGGTGAGCCGGATCGCCTACGCCGATGACTGGCTCCGCGAGCCGAAAAACGAATAGGGCGGGGAAATCCCTGCCCTACCTTTGTAACCGTCAGCCAGAAGATCAGGCCGCCGCAAAGCCCTTGTCGAGCGCGTTCAGGATCACGTCCACTTCCTCGGCCGTGATCGTCAGCGGAGGCGACATCAGAATGTTGTTGCCACCCAAACGCACCATCGCGCCCGCTTCATAAGCAGTCTGGTGGATGCGCTTCATCGTCGCCAGATCCATCGGCGTTTTCGCCGCCTTGTCCGACACAAGCTCGATGCCCGTCATCAAACCATGGCCACCGCGCACATCGCCGATGATGTCATACTTCTCGGCCAGCTTCAGAACGCCCTCGTAGATCTGCGTTCCGCGCGGGCCTGCATTCGCCGCCGTGTTGAGCCGCTTCGTCTCCGAAAGGCAGGCGATCACCGCCGCTGCACCCACCGGATGCGCAGAATAGGTATAGCCATGCCAGATCGCTGCTTCACCCGTCTTGTCGTTCTCGAAGACGTCCGCAACCTTCTCGGAAATCAGCGCCGCCCCCACGGGGAAATAGCCCGAGGTGATGCCCTTCGCGGTCGACATGAGATCGGGCTTCACGCCCCAATGCCGCGCACCGGACCAGTCACCCGTCCGGCCAAAGCCTGTGATCACCTCGTCGGAAATCAAGAGGATCCCGTGGCGATCACAGATCTCGCGCATCAGCGGCATGAAGGTCGCCGGCGGCACGATCACCCCACCCGCGCCAAGGATCGGCTCCATGATGAGCGCCGCAATCGAGTTTGGCCCCTGGAACTGGATCTCGTCTTCCGCCTGCTGCGCAATCAACTGCGCCAACCGCACCGGATCGGTCTCGTTGAAGGGGTTACGATAGGTATAGGGCGCAGGCAGATGGAAGCAGCCCGGCAGAAGCGGCTCGTAATTGATGCGGAAACGGTTGTTCCCGTTCACCGAAGCGCCGCCGAAATGCGTGCCGTGATAGCCCTTCTTCAGCGAGATATACTTGGTCCGCTGCGGCTCACCGCGCAGGCGGTGATACTGCCGCGCAAGGCGCATCACGGTATCCACCGAATCCGAGCCGCCCGAGGTGAAGAACACCCGCGTGATGCCGTCTTCCGCGAAGAACTCGCGCACCATCAAAGAGGCCTCAATCGCCGCCGGGTTGGTCGAGCCTGCAAAGGCCGAGTAATAAGGCAGATCGTACAGCTGCTTCGCGATGGCGTCTTTCACCACGTTGTTCGAATAGCCGAGGTTCACGCACCACAGCCCGCCCACGGCATCCACCACCGAATGGCCGTCAATGTCGATGATCCGCACGCCTTCCGCGCCCTTGATGATCTTCGGCGGGTTCGCCTGCAAATCGCCGGGGGCGCCCATCGGGTGCCAGAGGTGGCGCGCATTGTTCTCTTTCAGGAAGTTCTCGTCTTTCATCGCATTTCTCCGCGAAGGCATTTGATCAAAAATAGCGCGTTCCTGAGCCGTGCGAAAGCCTGATTAAGCGGTGTTGACCCTTTCCGCCGAAGCGCGTCAATTCAGAGCGGGAAACGAGGGGAGAAGACCATGAGCAAACTTCTGGAACAGGTCACGATTCGCGGCGTCACTCTGCGCAACCGCACCGTGCTGTCGCCGATGTGCCAATATTCCGCCAAGCACGGCGTCGCCAATGACTGGCACTTCGCCAATGCCGCGCGCTTCGCCATGGGCGGCTTCGGTGCGGTGATTTTGGAAGCCACGGGCGTTACCCCCGAGGGCCGCATTACCTACGGCTGCCTTGGCCTTTGGAATGATGATCAGATCGCCCCCCTCGAACGCATCGCGCGCTTCGTAAAACAAGAAGGCGCAGTGCCCGGCATCCAGTTAGGCCACGCAGGCCGCAAAGCCTCCACCGCGCTCTGGTATCGCGGTGTCTTCGACGAAACCGCTGAAGAACGCGCCGCCAACGCCTTCGAGGAATGGCAACCTGTCGCGCCTTCTGCACAGATGCACGCCGCCGAACCGGGGCCCACAGGCTTCAAGATGCCTCGCGAACTCACCGCCGATGAAATCCGCGCGCTCCCCGGTCATTTCGCCGCCGCCGCCCAGCGCGCCCTTCGCGCGGGCTTCGAACTCGTCGAATTGCACATGGCGCACGGCTATCTCCTGAACCAGTTCCTCTCGCCCATATCGAACCATCGCACCGACGAATGGGGCGGCTCGCGCGAAAACCGCATGCACCTGCCGCTCGCCGTCGCCGAAGCCATGCGCAAGGTCTGGCCCGATCACCTGCCCCTCTTCGCCCGCATCTCCACTGTGGATGCCATCGAAGGCGGCGTGACCGTCGAAGATAGCATCGCCCTCACCAAGGCCCTCAAGGCCATCGGCGTCGACCTGATCACCTGCTCCTCCGGCGGCTTTGATGGCGCGCGCTTCCACGTGGGCCACGGCTACCAAGTCCAGCACGCCCGCGCCGTGCGCGAAGGCGCAGGCATCGCCACCGCCGCTGTCGGCCTCTTGGGCGACTTCCACGAGGCCGAAGAGGTGATCACCTCCGGTGCCGCCGATCTCGTCGCTTTGGGCCGCCCCGCGCTCGACAATCCGAACTGGCCCCTCCACGCCCGCTTCGCGCTTGGCGGCCATGACGATCCCTATGCCGAATGGCCGAAACAGGAAGGATTCGCCGTCCGCAACATGGACCGCGCCCTCAAAGCCCGCACCTTCGCAGGCTGATCCGATGCCCCGCCTCGATCATCTCGGCCTCTTCGTCCCCGATGGCCCGGCGGCGGCTTCCGCACTTCGCGCGATGGGCTTCACCCTGACGCCCATCGCCCACCAAACCACGACAGACCCAGCCACAGGTGCAGCCATCCCCGCAGGCACGGCGAACCTCTGCGTGATGTTCCAAGAGGGCTACCTAGAGCTTCTCTTCGCCACCGGAGACACCGAAGCAGGCCGTACGGTTGGCGCCGAGGCCGCAGAACGCGCAGGGCTGCACCTCCTCTCGCTCACCACCGAAAACGCCGAAACCTTCGACGCAAGCCGCCGCGCCGAGGGCTGGGAAATGCGCCCCCTCGCCCGCTTCGCCCGCGATGTCGAAACCGAAACCACACCGATCACCGCGCGCTTCACCCTCGCCCGCCCCGGCAAGGGCCTCTTCCCCGAAGGTCGCGTCCAAGTGATGACGCACCACAGCCCCGAAGCCCTCTGGCAACAGCGCTGGCTCACTCACGCGAACGGCGCAACCGCCCTCAAAGCGCTCCTCGTCGCTACTCCCACCCCCGAAGACGCCGCCCGCCGCTTGGCCCGCTTCGCAGGCGCCGAAGCCTATGCGCAAGACTCCCGCTGGCACGTGTCCCTCGGACGGGGCCATATCGAATTCTGGCCCCTGCCGGAGGCATCGGCCCTCCTGAACGCCCCTATCGACACCGCCCATTTCTTCGGCCTCCGCCTCGCAGCACCCGAGCCGAAACACCTGCCTTTCCCGCCCGCCTTGGGCCAAGGCGTCATGATCTTCGAACCATAAAAAAGGCCCGAGGGTTTCCCCCCGGGCCATACTTGCACTTTTTCTGCTCGATTATTCGATGTCTTCCGGCAGGATCAGGTTCAGCACGATGGCGATGAACGCCGCCGGCAGAAGGCCCGATGTCAGCAGGATCTGGAGCGTCTTGCCCACGTGCTGGAGCGCCGAAGGCTCAAGCTGAAGGCCCAGCGAAACCGAAAGCGCGATGGCGAAAATCACCATATTGCGGCGGTTCCATTTCACTTCCGAAAGCATGTTCACGCCCGAAGCACAGACCATGCCGAACATGACGATCACACCGCCACCGAGCACGTTGATCGGCACCGTGTTGATGATCGCACCGATCTTCGGAATGAGGCCGCAGATGATCAGGAAGATCGCGCCGATGGTCACCACGTGGCGGCTCATGACGCCCGTCATGGCCACGAGGCCCACGTTCTGGCTGAACGAGGTGTTCGGCAGGCCACCGAAGATACCTGCCACAGCCGTGCCCAGACCATCCGCGAAGGTCGCGCCAGCAACCTCCTTGTCGGTCGCTTCACGGCCCGCGCCACCCTTGGTGATCCCAGAGGTATCGCCCACGGTTTCAATGGCCGAAACCACCGCCATGAAGCACATGCCGATCACGATCGCCCAGTTGATCTCGAAGCCGTATTTGAACGGCACCGGCATCGCGAACATGCCCGCCTTGCCGACGTTACCGAAGTTCACCTGCCCCATCAGATAGGCCACGATGTAGCCTGCGATGATGCCGATCAGAACAGCCGCGACGGCCATGAAACCACGGGTGAAGAACTTGATCCCCAAGGTGACCACGATCACCACGAGCGCCGGGAACCACATCGCCATGGTCCCGAACTCCGGCTTGCCCATCTTCGGCACACCACCAGCGGCGTATTGGATACCGACCTTAACAAGCGCCAAGCCGATCATCAGAACGATGAGGCCCGTCACCAGAGGCGGCAGCGCATAGCGAATACGGCCCACGATAAAGCCGAGGC
>JALQUU010000171.1 GCA_023260655.1 Paracoccaceae bacterium
TTTCAACAAACATACCGCATTGAATGCAATGAAAGTTTTTGTATATTGTCATTTCAATACTTCACATAGTTATTTATCATTTATAACAAATAGTTTATTGATTGTCAACTATTTTTTTCAAGTATTCGTAAACTTCTTCATACGTCTTGAATACTTTCGTTCCATGTTTACTTATCACTCTTACAGATGACCCAAAACATTGAACCAATCCAAACGAAGCAAATCTTCCATTACCTAAAAATCTTGCATTCCATCTGGTTCGTCTTTTTACTGGTGCATGAAATTCATGTTCTATATTCAATATTTCACTGCATCGTATGTAAAATTCTTCTTTTTCTTCTATCGTTTTCATATTGTCCACTCACATACAACTCGGTTTAGGCTCTACCGAAAACCATACAACAAGAGGTTACTTCGCTACATACTACTAACATTGTGTAATTTGGAGCGGGCGATGGGAATCGAACCCACGACGAACAGCTTGGAAGGCTGACACTCTACCTCTGAGTTACACCCGCATAAATTAGTCTGCCTGTGGTCAATTTAGAACCCTATTGAAGTTATCTCATTCAAGGAGAACCACCGTATATCGTTGGGACAGTCTCAACACAATTTGACGGTATTTGATGACGCAGACCGACAACTGCTCCATAAAATGGTCAGGCTGAGAAGACTCGAACTTCCGGTCTCCTGATCCCAAATCAGGCGCTTTACCACCTAAGCTACAGCCTGTTATTCCAACTAACAAGATACTCAATAATAGAGGGTTCGACTAGATTTCGATATT
>JALQUU010000172.1:0-349 GCA_023260655.1 Paracoccaceae bacterium
AAGGCCATCCTGGTGAACGGCCAGAGCGTCAACATCCCGTCCTTCTCGGTCAAGGCTGGTGACGTCGTCGCCGTGCGCGAGAAGTCGAAGAAGCAGGCTCGCATCATCGAGGCGCTGGAACTGGCCAAGCAGATCGGCTTCCCCGCCTGGGTCGAAGTCGCTGCCGACAAGGCTGAAGGCGTGTTCAAGAAGTCGCCTGACCGCGACGAGTTCGGTTCCGACATCAACGAATCGCTGATCGTCGAACTGTACTCGCGTTAATCGCGAGAGTCTCCCAAGTGCCCGGATTCTGCCCAGCTGCGGAATCCGGGATTTGTGCTCCATCGGCCTTATCGGCGTAACGAGCCGA
>JALQUU010000172.1:359-785 GCA_023260655.1 Paracoccaceae bacterium
AGTCCGAATGCTGAATAATCTGCTCAAACCCAAGAACATCAACGTCGAGCAACTGACCGCCAACAAGGCCAAGGTCGTGCTCGAGCCCTTCGAGCGCGGTTACGGCCACACGCTGGGCAACGCCCTGCGCCGTGTGCTGCTGTCCTCCATGGTGGGACATGCGCCGACGGAAGTGACGATCGCGGGTGTGGTGCACGAGTATTCCTCGATCGACGGCGTGCAGGAAGACGTCGTCAACATCCTGCTCAACCTCAAGGGCGTGGTGTTCAAGCTGCACGGTCGTGACGAGGTCACGCTGAGCCTGCGCAAGGACGGCCCCGGCGTCGTCACGGCAGCCGACATCCAGACCCCGCACGACGTCGAGATCCTGAATCCCGAGCATCCGATCGCCACGCTGTCGGCCGGAGCCAAGCTCGACATGCAGAT
>JALQUU010000173.1 GCA_023260655.1 Paracoccaceae bacterium
CAGGTTGCGGGAAAAACCCTGGTGGCCGGTGGAGCAGAAACGGCAGCCGACCGCGCAGCCCGCCTGCGATGAGACGCACAGCGTGCCGCGATCGTCTTCCGGAATGAATACGGCTTCGACGGCATTGCCGCCGCCGACGTCGAACAGCCACTTGATGGTGCCGTCCGAAGAAATCTGTTGCGCCAGAACCGGCAGGCCGCGCACCTCGCACACGCCCGGCAGCTTCTCGCGCAGGCTGCGTGCCAGGTCGGTCATGTCCTCGAAGCGGGCCACGCCTTTCTGGTGGATCCAGCGATAGAGCTGGACGGCCCGGAAACGCTTTTCCCCGAGCCGCTCACAGAAGGCGGCCAAGCCCTCGAGGTCGTAGTCGAGCAGATTGGCCGTCATGTTCAATCAACGTGCGTAGACGTTCAGGGCCGGGAAGAAGTAGGCGATCTCGACGGCAGCGGTTTCCGGAGCGTCGGAGCCGTGCACGGCGTTGGCGTCGATCGACTCGGCGAAATCGGCGCGGATGGTGCCCTTGTCGGCCTTCTTCGGATCGGTGGCGCCCATCAGTTCGCGGTTCTTCAGGATGGCGTTCTCGCCTTCGAGGACCTGGACGAAGACCGGACCCGAGATCATGAAGTTGACCAGGTCGTTGAAGAAGGGACGTGCGGCGTGGACGGCGTAGAAGCCTTCGGCTTCGGCGCGCGACAGCTGGACCAGCTTGGCAGCGGCGATCTTCAGGCCGGCGCCTTCGAAGCGGCTGATGATCTGGCCGATCACGTTCTTGGCGAC
>JALQUU010000174.1 GCA_023260655.1 Paracoccaceae bacterium
GGCATACTTGGTGCGGCGCCTGCTTGAGAACGGTGCCAACACGTCGTTCATCAACCAAGTGGCGGACAAACATTTGCGAATCGACGATCTGATTCGCGATCCCATTGCCTCCATTCAAGCGGCACGCGCGTGCCACCCTCAGCTGCGAGATGTGAACCCACACATCGCGATGCCGAGCGACATTTATGGCACCCATCGCCGCAACTCAGCGGGTGTTGATCTCGACGACGAGTCGGCATTGCATGCCATAGGCGTCGCGCTACAGCAGGCCAGCGCCTGGCCAATGGATACCCCGATACGCGCCGCGGTTGACACCGAACTCAAACGCCCATGGGTTGCAGTGCACAACCCTGCCCAACACCAACAAATCATCGGGCGGGTGCAACAGGCCTTGGCTGCTGACGTCGACTCAGCTATGCAAGCGGCCCAAAAAGCTGCCAACAACTGGGCCAAGACCCATCCGGTCCTGCGTGCCACCATGTTGATGAAGGCCGCGGATGCCATCGAGCAAAGCACCCACGCGTACATCGCTATCTTGATGCTCGAGGCGGGCAAGACGGTCGCCAATGCGCTGGCAGAGGTGCGTGAGGCAGTGGACTTCTTGCGCTACTACAGCGAGCAAGCGCAAAGCCAATTCGACCTCGCCACCCACCGCCCGTTGGGCCCTGTCGTGTGCATCAGCCCATGGAATTTCCCCTTGGCCATCTTCACGGGGCAAATTGCCGCCGCCTTGGCGGCGGGCAACCCCGTGCTGGCCAAACCGGCCGAGCAAACCCC
>JALQUU010000175.1 GCA_023260655.1 Paracoccaceae bacterium
GAACGCGGGCATCGTTATGGGCCCAGAGCGCCACGCCGTTGATGCCTTCGATCTGCGCTGGGCCGGCGCGATCGTGGCGCGAAACGGCGAGGTCGAGGAAACCGGCCTTGGCGCAGGTGTTCTGAACGATCCCGTCGAAGCCGTGGTCTGGCTCGCGCGCCGGATGGAACAATACGGCCAGCGCATCGAAACGGGGCAAGTGATCCTGTCGGGTTCGTTCATCCGCCCCGTCGAATGCCCCTCGGGCAGCGCCATCTCCGCCGATTTCGGCCCCTTCGGCCAAGTAGCGATCCGTTTCGCGTAAAAGAAGCGTTACACCCGAGCGCGCGCAACACTTCGCGCCTTGGTTAACGGGCAAGCGTCATGACGCAAGCCATACGCTTGCCATACGCAATCCATACGCTTCGGAAACGGGTTTTCCGCCTTCGTTAACGGCTTGCGATTTCGCGGGAATTCTGACATTACGCCGCGATCCGGGCGGACTCCGTCTTGTGTGATTCCTGCTTTCTTCGAGTGGGTCGATCCGCAAGACATCAGGATGATGACGGCACAAAAGCACAGTCGACCGAAACTCTGGCAGGCTTATCAATATGATAGGGACCTGATCGAAGGCCAAGAGCTCTGGGGCGCGTTCACGTCACGGAACAACCGTGAGCAACATAGGAGAGATCAGATGAACCTGATCGCACAGATCGAAGCGGAACAAATCGCCGCTCTCGGTAAAGAAATTCCGGATTTCAAAGCTGGCGACACGATTCGCGTTGGTTACAAAGT
>JALQUU010000176.1 GCA_023260655.1 Paracoccaceae bacterium
GCCGTCCTCATCGGTCGGGGCTCCGCTGTGCGGTGGCCGGCCGCGCGGTATCGGTCTTGCCGGGGCTCAGGCAGTGTGCGACTGGCATGGTGTCTGTGCGTGATCAGGTCCTGAATTTAACAGCCGGCACGCGATGGCAGAACAGCACCGCGGCAGTGGCTCAGCCCGATGGCCCGAGCCGGTACTTGCGGATCTTGTCGTGCAGCGTCGTCTTGGCCATGCCGAGCGCCTCGGCGCTGCGCGCCAGGCTGCCGCCATGGCGGCCCAGCGCCTCGGCGATCAGCGCGCGCTCGAACTCCTCCACCGTCGCGGCCAGCGAGCGCGGCACAGCGGCCGGTTCGGCCTCGAACGGCGGCGCGCCGGCGGCGATGCCCAGCACGCAGCGGTCGGCGACGTTGCGCAGCTCGCGCACGTTGCCGGGCCAGTCGTAGGCCAGCAGCCGGGCCTGGCGCGCCGGGTCGGCGGCCGGCAGCGGGCGCTGGTGGCGCGCGGCCGCCTGCAGCAGGAAATGCTCGAACAGCAGCGGGATGTCCTCGCGTCGCTCGCGCAGCGGCGGCAGCGGCAGCGTCACGACGCTGAGCCGGTAGTAGAGGTCGGCGCGGAAGCGCCCCTGGTCGGACAGCGCCTTCAGGTCGGCCTTGGTCGCGGCGACGACGCGGCAGTCGATGGGGATCGGCTGGTTCGAGCCCAGCCGCTCGAGGCTGCGCTCCTGCAGCACGCGCAGCAGCTTGATCTGCAGCGCGATCGGCATCGACTCGATCTCGTCGAGGAAC
>JALQUU010000177.1 GCA_023260655.1 Paracoccaceae bacterium
ACATAGGGGTCGAACCAGCTGTCGATGATCATCGCGCGCAGCGGGCCGTCCGGGTTGCCCTTCGGGGGCGGCACCTGAGCCACGACCAGCTCGAGGATCTCGTCGATGCCCATGCCGGTCTTGGCCGAGCAGGGAATCGCATCGGTCGCGTCGATGCCGATCACGTCCTCGATCTCGGCGCGGGCGTTGTCGGGATCGGCGTTGGGCAGGTCCATCTTGTTGAGCACCGGCAACACGGTCACGCCGAGGTCGAGCGCGGTGTAGCAGTTGGCCACCGTCTGCGCCTCGACGCCCTGGCTGGCGTCGACCACCAGCAGCGCGCCCTCGCAGGCGCTCAAGCTACGGCTGACCTCGTAGGAGAAGTCGACGTGGCCGGGGGTGTCGATCAGGTTCAGGTTGTAGACCTGACCGTCGCGGGCCTTGTAGTGCAAGGCAGCGGTCTGGGCCTTGATGGTGATGCCGCGCTCCTTCTCGAGATCCATCGAGTCGAGCACCTGCTCGCTCATGGTCGATGTGGGCAATGATGGAGAAGTTTCGAATATGGTTCATCGCGGGCGTTCGGACGGGTCCGGCGGGGCAGTCTGCCCAGGAAAAAAACAGGCGCGCCGACTCGCGACGCGCCCCGGGCCGGAACTCCGGCCATCTTGGTCAAGGGTAGATTGTAGGCAAATCCGGTTTCAGCGCGAATTCGGCCTGATCAGCACATACTGGACCCAGTCGCCACGGCGCACCAGCAGGCTGACCGGCCGGCCTTTCTCGACGCCCGCGAGC
>JALQUU010000178.1 GCA_023260655.1 Paracoccaceae bacterium
ACATGCCGTGGGTTGTGGCCCTTACACCGTGGCAATCGGGTTGACCGGCGAACCCACCGCGCCTGGCAGGTGCAGAGGAGGGGCGGTCAGCATGAAGCGAGAGCGGCCGTGGGTGCGCAACCAATTGGCCAACTCCGTGAGGTACCAGAGTTCGCCCAGGTGAATCCCGTTTTTGAACAGGCAGTGCTCGTGCAGCGGCAACTTGGGCTTGCGAATCGGCTCCATCCACCGCCGCAGCATCAACTCCACTGCGTAGTTGTCTGCGATCAGGGCAGACAGACCACTGTCCGTGATCCATTGCAAGAGTTTGGGATCTTCACCATCCAGGCCAGAGCAGGTGCTGTGCAGCACCTTGGCGTCGGGCTCGCGATTCATCTCCAGCACCACGTCCGCAAAGCCGGTGTACAGGCACACCATGTCGCCGCGTTCAACCGCGACGCCATCGGCCTCCATGATGCGCATGAGTTTGTCGTAGCCAACGGCGACCCGCTCCCGGCCCAAGTGGGCATGCAGGTTGATGAGTACGCCGCGTCCTTGCGCGCCATGCCTTGCCACATGCTCAACCCCCAAGGCCGTGGCCTTGGGCCCTCGGTATGCCCACTGGTCACCTTGGCTGGGGTCGACTTCCAGCGCTGGCTTGATGTGCTCATTCGCCCTGAAGCCGTTGTAAAACACCTTCTCGGCGATCCCATCACCGTCGGCATCGAATCGGCTGCCGATATGCGCAAAACTGTCCCATTGGGTCGAGTACTGGGTTGCCAAAATCGCGAT
>JALQUU010000179.1 GCA_023260655.1 Paracoccaceae bacterium
TTCCCCAGCATCTCCTCAATGGCCTTTTTCGACGCGCCATAGGCGTTGATCGGCTTTTGCGCAGTCTCTTCGGTCAAAAGAACCCCGTCCTGATCGCCATAGGTGGCGCAGGTCGAGGAAAAGACGATGTTGCGGCAACCATGCCGGGCGGCGGCGTCAAAAAGGTTCGCAGCCCCCGTCACATTGACCCGCCAGTAAAGCCCGGGGTCCTTCATGCTTTCGCCAACCAACGACAGCGCCGCGAAATGCATCACCGCAATCGGGGCATATTGGGCAAAGGCCGCATCGACGCTGGCGCGGTCCATCAGATCGCCCTGAAACAGGGGGCCAAATTTCACCGCCTCGGCCCAGCCGGTGGTCAGATTGTCGAAAGCCACCGGGATATAGCCCGCTTTTGCCAGAGCCTTGCAGGCATGCGAGCCGATATAGCCCGCCCCCCCCGTGACCAGAACATGCTTTTTGTCCATGAAAAGCTCCTTGGAAATATCGCCTCAGCTCTAGCGGCGCCCCAAGGGCTTGGCAACCAAGGCGGGGCCGATCCGGGTGAGAAGGGCGGGGCCAAGGGCTTTGCGGGGGGCCTCAGGACCATCCCTCTGGCAGATGCCCGCACCAGATGCTGCGGAAATAGTCAAGGATCGCCTCGGGGCGGGCGCTGGCCTGCTCCTTGAAGGTGAACAGCCCGATCCCCTCCATGGCCCTGTTGCGCAGATAGCGCCAAGCCTCGTCTTCGCTCACACCTCGGCTATAGACCTCGGGGCTGTCGGTCTGCCC
>JALQUU010000180.1:0-489 GCA_023260655.1 Paracoccaceae bacterium
CCGCAGCCGACACCACCGCCCGGTTCGAGATGGTCACCCGCAAGGCCGTGGCCCCCGATGACGACGAATTGGCCGACAATGCGCGCGCCCGGTCGGCAAAACTCCGCATCGGTCGCCGCACCGACGCCCCCGCCCAATTCATTTCCTCCGAAGACCTTGGCCTTCCCGAACCGCCTGCCGCGAGAGGTCGCCGCTGATGCGCCCTGTGATTTATGTTTTGACCTTTATTGCCGTGCTTGGACTTGGGTTCTGGGCGTATCGCGAACATTACGCCACGCGTGAGGCGTTGCGCAACGTTCAGGACCTGCAAAGCGAAATCGCCGACCTGCGCGAAGCGCTGGCGCTGCAACGCGCGGAATGGGCCTATCTGAACCGCCCCGACCGGTTGCGCGAACTGGCCTCGCTGAATTTTGAACGTCTGGGCCTGCTGCCGCTGGAACCGACGCAATTTTCTGAAATCACCGCCATTCCGATGCCTATGGCCCCGGA
>JALQUU010000180.1:499-764 GCA_023260655.1 Paracoccaceae bacterium
CGGAATCCCTGTTGCTGGGCGATATCGAAAACCCGGCAACCGTCATGGGACAATTGCCAGACGAGGGAACATTTCCATGATCCGCACCCCGTTGCGCCCGCTGGCGCGCATTCTTCAGGCGCGCGCTCAGGGGCAGAACCCAGATCACATCGAACACGAAAACGTGCGCCTGCGGCATGAAACCATGCGCGACAAGGCGCGTTCGACAGCCGAATGGCGTTTGCTTTTGATGTCGGTCGCCTTTTTGGCGGCCTTTGTCACCATT
>JALQUU010000017.1 GCA_023260655.1 Paracoccaceae bacterium
GCGGTGAGGGCTTTGAGTTCGTCCACCGTGGCCATGGGTTCTTCATGGGCGCTCATCGGGTGGGTGCCTGCGGCGTAGAAGACGCCAGCATGGGCTTCCGCGATGGCGCGCACGCGCGGCTCGTGGCGGAGGCGGGTGCATATCGTGACCATCCGGTGCACACCCATATCGGCGGCGCGCGTGACGATTTCACCGACTTTCCCTTCGAAATCGGGGAAGTCGAGGTGGCAGTGGCTGTCGGTGATCCGGATCGCGTCGCTCATGGCGCTAGGGTATCGGGGAATGCGCGGGAAGGGTCAAGGCGGGTTGGCAGCGAGCGCGGCAAGGGGCGTGCCCCATTCGCCGGGGGTGGGCTGCCAGAAGAGGCGAAGCGAGCGGTACCAGTAGCTTTCAGACGCGCCGTTCTGTCCCCAGCGGTAATGCGCGGTGTGGGGGAGGAGCACATCGCAGGGGACGCCGAGGGCGCCTGCGAGATGGACGTTGCTGTTGTCGATGGAGACAACGCGATCGCAGGCGGCGATGAGGGCGGAGAAGCCGTCGAGATCGTTGAAGGTGTCGATTTCGGGAAGGGTGAGGATCGGGCGGCCTGTTCGGGCTTCGGCTTCTGCGATGTCGGCGGCTGTTTCGCCGTATTGCAGGTTGAGGAGCGTGGCTTTGGGCGGGAGGGCGTTCACGAGAGACGCGAGCGGGATCTTGCGGGCTTCTTGCGCGCCGGAGCGCGAGGTGAACCACGAGAGGCCGATGATGGGGGTGGTGAGGCGTGCGCGGAGGGTGTCGCGCAGGGCGGGGTCGGGGCAGAGGTAGCCTTGGGCGGCGGGCCAGAAGCTGGCGAGTGAGGGGCGGAGGAACGCGAGGGCGGAGCTGGTTGAGATTTGCGCGTCAAAGCGGGTGGGATCGAGTGGGGCTTTGCGGCTCTCGAAGGTGATCGAGGGGAAGCTGCGGCGGAAGAGCGGCAGGAGGCGCGGATCGCAGAGGACCGTGAGGCTTTGGCTACGGGCGGCGAGATCGGTGAAGAGCGAGGCGAAAAGCGCTTCGTCGCCAATGCCTTGCTCGCCCCAGAGGAGGAGGCGGCAGGGCGCGCCTTGCCAGAGCGGCAGATCGTTGGCGGCGCTATGGGTGATGTAATCCTTGGCGCGGCTACGGGATTCAAGAAGCGGCCATGCGGCGGCGAAATCGAGGTTTTGCAGCTTCAGCGCACCGAGATTGGTGCGGGCGCGACTGTGACCCGGATCGGCTGCGAGGGCTTTTTCGTAGAGCGGTTCGGCCTCGGCGGGGTTGCCTTCTTGGTGGAGGAGCGTGGCGAGATTGGCCAGCGTGGAGGCGTGATCGGGGCGGAGCGCGAGGGAGGCGCGGTATTCGGTGATGGCTTCCGCGATGTGGCCCGCGCTTTCGAGGTGACGCGCGAGGAGCCTGTGGGTTTGCGGATCGGGGCGGAGCGCGAGGCTTTTGCGGAAGGCGGCGATGGCGGCATCGGATTGGCCTTCGTCGCGGAGCGCTTGGGCGTGGTTGCGATGCGCGTCGGGGTTTTGCGGATCAAGGGCGGCGGCGATGGCGAGGGAAGCGGCGGCGGGAAGTTTGAGGGCTTGGGCGGCGACGCCTTTCAGGGTCCAGAAAAGGGCCGTGGAGGGGTAGCGGGCGAGGAGCGGATCGAGGGCCGTTTGGAGGGCTGCGAAATCCTTCGCGTTATCGAGCGCGAGGGCTGCGTGGATCGTGGCGGGATCGGGGGCGAGAGCGGCGGTGGCTTCGGGATCTTCGGGGTGGGCGGCGAGGATGGCCTGCCAGAAGCTCGAGGCGCGGGCGAAATCGCCTCTGGCGGTGGTGGCGCGAGCGTGTTGGCGGGCATCATCGATCCTGAGTTTCGCCATACGAGTTACGCTTTCAAACAGGGGGGCCTCAGGCGGCGGTGGATTGCATCGCGAGAAGGGCGTCGAGCATCAATTGGCCCGCGTCGATGTTGACGGCGCGGCCATGGGCGGCGCGGGCGGAGATGCGTTGCGCGGTTTCGGCCCATGCACGGCCCTGGGCGGGGGACGGGGCGAGGCGGGCGAGGATCGCGCCTTCGCCTTGCGCGAGTTCGACGACGGGGGGCTGGCCTGTGGCCCCTGCCTTTGCGGCGCGAGTCATGAGGCGTTCGACGAGTTGGAAGAGAAGTTCGGTACGGGCTTCGGCCCCACGGCCTGCGGAGGCGAGATCGGCAAGGGCCAGAGCCGAAGCGCGGTCCATCGCGGGGAAGCGGGCGGCGAAGGCGAGGAGCATGCCGTACAGCTTGAGGCCGTCGAGTTCGAGAAGGCGGAGGGCTTCGCCTGCGGAGCCGCCAGCGAGTTCGGCAAGAGCGGCGGCGGTGGCGCCTTCGGGCACGGTGGCACCCGCTTGGACAAGGGCATCGCGCATCGCATCGGGGCTGAGAGGCGACAGGCGGAGTTCACGGCAGCGCGAGCGGATGGTGGGCAGGAGCCGCGCGGGCTGATGGGCGATAAGGAGGAGCGTGGTGTGTGCGGGCGGCTCTTCGAGCATCTTGAGAAGCGCGTTGGCGGCCTGCACGTTCATTTCATCGGCGGCGTCCACGATGACGACGCGACGTCCGCCATCGGCGGAAGAGAGCGCGAAGAAGCCGTGCAGGCGACGGACTTCATCGACAGTGATCTGGGCTTTGTGACGGCTTGCCTTCTCGTCCCACGGGCGGCGGAGGAGGAAGAGGCCGGGATCGGAGAGCGCGCGCATGCGGCGGGCGACGGGGTGATCGGGCGAGATGGCGAGCGAGGTGGGCGGCGGTGGCGCGCCGAAGAGGCCGTCGTCTTCCACGGGCGGGGTGGCGAGAAGGAAGCGGGCGATGGACCATGCGAGCGTGGCCTTGCCGACGCCTTTCGGGCCAGTAACCAGCCAGCCGTGGTGCAGGCGGCCCGAGGCATAGGCATCGAGGAAGGCCGCTTCGGCTGCGGATTGCCCGAAGAGCGCGGCGGTTTCGCGCGGATGCGGCGCGTCGCCGGCGCGGTCGGATTCCGGGAATTCGTCCGGCGCGCTCACGGGGTGAGCCTTTCAGCAAGGGCTGCGCGGATGGAGGCGGCGACGGTATCTGCGTCTGTTACACCGTCGATCACGCGGAAACGGGCGGGGTGTTCGGCGGCGAGTGCCAAGAAGGCCGCGCGCATTTTGACCTGCATGGCGAGGCCCATATCCTCGAAGCGTTCCTCGGCGGTCTGGCGGCCTTTGGCGCGGGAGAGGCCGACGGCGGGGTCGATATCGACGAGGAAGGTGAGGTCGGGTTCCTGACCGATCATCAGGCTGTGGAGCGTGTCGACCTTGGCGCGGAGATCGCCACGAGTGACGCCTTGATAGATGCGCGTGGAATCCGCGAAACGATCGCAGATGACGATTTTTCCGGCAGCCAGCGCGGGGCGGATCGTGCGTTCGAGATGGTCGCGGCGGGCGGCGGTGAAGAGAAGAAGCTCGGTTTCGGCGGACCAGCGGTCGGGGTCGCCTTCGAGAACTAGGCGGCGGATTTCCTCGGCACCGGGGCTGCCGCCCGGCTCGCGGGTAAGGACAACATCGCGGCCCTCAGTGCGCAGTTCTTCGGCCAAGCGGCGGGCCTGTGTGGACTTGCCGGAGCCGTCGATACCTTCGAAGGAGAGAAAGAGCCCCGCCACCTGGGCCCTCACATCGCGTTTTCGTCAGTGTTGAGACGGTTCAGGAGGAGGCCTGACACGGTGACGATCCGGTTTACGAAACCGCCCTTCTCGACATCGGCATCCGCGACGAGCGGAATGCGAAGTTCGGGCAGATCACCACGAGGGACGACCAATTCGCCCAAGGCCTGCCCTTTGGCGACAGGTGCGGGCACGGGGCCGTTGAAGACGATTTCGCCTTCGACTTCCGATCCGGTGAGCGAGGAGAAGAGCGCGGTGACATCTTCGACGGGCACGAGGCCTACGGTTTTTGCGCTTCCCATCCAGACGGGGACTTGGGCGAGGCGGGTGCCCGCCTTGACGACCGAGCGTTTCGCAAACTGGCGAAAGGCCCAGTTGGTGAGAGATGCACTTTCTTCGGCGCGGGTTTGTGCGGAAGGGAGGCCGGAAATCACGAAGATCACGCGACGGTCACCTTGCTTGGCGGAACCGACAAGGCCGTAGCCTGCTTCTTCGGTGTGCCCTGTTTTCAAGCCATCCGCACCCGGAACAGCGCCGAGGAGCGGGTTGCGGTTGAGGCGGTTTTGTGGGGCGCGGCCATCGAAGCCGAATTCACGCTCGGAAAAGAGCCCGTAGAATTCGGGGAAGTCCTTGATCAGGAGATTTGCCAGAAGCGCCAGATCGCGCATCGACATGCGATGCCCCAAGGCGGGCCAGCCGTTCGAATTGGCGAAGGTGGAATTGGTCATGCCGAGTTGCTTGGCGCGTTGGGTCATGAGGCGGGCAAAGCCTGCCTCGGTGCCATCGGGCGAGAGCGCTTCGGCGATCACCGCGCAGGCATCGTTGCCGGAGAGGATGATGATGCCACGCAGGAGGTCTTCGACACGCACCTTGTCGCGCGTGTTGAGGAACATGGTGGAGCCTGTGTAATCCATCGCGTGCTGCGAGACAGGCAGGCGTTCGTCAAGGCGGAGGCGGCCATCGCGGATCGCTTCAAAGGCCATGTAGACGGTCATGAGCTTCGACATCGAGGCGGGCGGAAGCGGCTCGTCGGCGTTCTTGGCGAGAAGCACGGTTCCAGTGGTCTGGTCGAGCACGAAGGCCGAAGTTGCGCGCGTTTCGAAGGCATTGGCCGGAAGGGCAAGGCCAAGGAGAAGAGCGGCGGTCCAGAGGTGGCGGGCGTGTTTCATGCGCAGAGATAGCCTCGTTAGTTGGTAACGGCGTAGGAGTCGGTGAAGCCTGCGGCCTTGATTTGTTTCAGGAGCGCGTCGCGTTCGGCGGCAGAAGAGGCCGGGCCGACGAGAACCCGCCAGAAGACCTTGCCTTTGCTTTCCTGTTTACGGACGACCGGAAGCATGCCGGAGGCTTTGAGCGTGGCAGCAGCGCCATTGGCGTTTGCCTCGACCGAGAAGATGCCGATCTGGAGCCAAGGCTTGGTGAGGGCGGAGGGTTTTGCAGGCTTGGCCGGAGGGGTTGCCGGCGTCGGAGCCGCTGCGGGGGGCGTTGCCGGTGCGGCGGGTTTAGCGGCGGGTTTGGCTTCGGCCTTGGCAATGGCGCTAGCGGCCCCTGCGGCCACGGGATCAAGCGTGGCGGTTTTCACCTCGGCGGGTTTGGCAAGCGCTTCGGCAGAGGGCGCGGGCGGTGCGGTTGCGGGCACTTCCGGCACTTCTTCGCGGCGAAGTGCCGTGACTTGCAACTGCGCCGGGGCGCCAGCCAGAACGCCCAGCGCGGCGGCGGCATCCGAGGAGACCTGCAGGCGCGGTCCGGGCAACTCACGCTCGCGCCGGAAAAGCGCACCGATCACGAATTTGCCGTTGGCGGTGTTGCGGATCAGCACGCGTTCGGGATCCTTGGTGTCCGGATGCGCGACCCAGACGCCGCCGAGCGAGGGGCGGCCATCCCAGAGACCGGCTTCGGTCACCTGGAAAACATCGGGGGCTTCGACATCGCGCTCGACGATGCGGGTGCGCGTGGCATCCGAAGGCGCAGGCGCTTCGGGATCGGGTTTCGGCCCCAGAAACTGGAAGCCCTCGCCCATCTGGCAGCCTGCCAGAAGCGCCAACACCGCGCAGGCCATCCCCAGCCGCGCGAGTGCCCTACCCTGCAATCCCGATGCGTTCATCATCATGCCCCTATGCCTCCGCGCGAGAAGGAACGGTTCTTCCGTTCTCGAACCCAAGCGCATTGATCTTGCCCGTTCGGAGTGCACTCTAGCGGGAAGGCTATCGCAAGGAAAGTCTAGGACAAAGGATAGGCGGAAAATCCCCTTTCCCTTTGCAGAATCGTGATGAAGTGGTTACGAGGCAGCCCGAAGGAAGTGTGGCCGAGTGGTTTAAGGCTCTAGTCTTGAAAACTAGCGTGCGGGGAACCGTACCGTGGGTTCGAATCCCACCGCTTCCGCCAGCGCCCAGTTACTCCCCACAAAATCAATGTCTTTCAGACCGCCACGCGCGTCAGCCAAGATCGAAAGACTTGTCGAAGTCGAAATCCGCTTCGTAGCGGGCGCGGAGGAACTGCATGAAATTGTCGTGGAACTGCCGCGTGTGGGCGTGGGCCAGCATGTCTGCTTTTTCGACGTCACGGGCGGCGATTGCGTCGATCATGTCGTAGTGGTCGCGGTTCAGAAGCCTGTCTGTTGGCGAATTCTGGATGTATTCGAAATGCATATGCAGGATGCGCCTGCCTTCATCGAGGAGTTGGCCGTAGGGCCTTGCGAAATAGGGGTTCTTGCCGGCGTCGGCGATGGCCATGTGAAAGGCCCGGTTGGTTTCCGACATCTCCAGATAGTCGCCCGCCTCGCAGGCGCGGTCGAATGCCTTGGCTTGAAGTGCCATGGCTTCCAGATCCGAAGGCAAACGGTTGCGCGCCGCGAGCCGAGTATTGATCCGCTGCATCATATCAAGCGCTTCGACATAGCGGGGAAATCCCGCCAGATCGATGGGGGCGACGAGTGTGGTCCGGTTCGAAAGCATCTCGACCAACCCATCGGAAGAGAGGCGCACGAGGGCTTCCCGAATGGGGGAGCGGGACATGGCGAAGCGGTTGGAGAGGCTGGTTTCGTCGAGCGGCGTTCCGGGCGCGAGATGAAGGGCCAAGATCTCGCGGCGCAGCTCGTCATAGACATATTTGGCGCCCGTGCCTCTAGCATGTGAGGAGGTCGGGACGGGATGATCTTCCATTTCGCTGCTCGCCTGCATTGCTCGGCCCGCCTTAGGTGTCACGCGGGCTGATATCAATATGATTGACTTGTCGGCAGTTTGTCGACAGCTTTTCTTTATCCCACTGCTGAATCGCGGATGGCATCGAAATCGGCGCGAAAAGGAGCCACCCATGAGCTTTAATGTGAAACTTTCCGGCGTCATGCCTGCCCTCGTCACGCCTTTCGGCGCGGACGGGAGGGTCGACTTCAAGGCATTCGAGCAAATTCTTACGCATTTGCGGGCAGCAGGCGTTACGGGCTGGGTTCCGAACGGATCGACCGGCGAATATTTCAGCCAGTCCACCGAAGAGCGCCGCGCGGTGCTGCAATTCGTGAAAGATTTCGCGCTGCCTTCGGAAACGCTGATCGCGGGCACCAATGCACCTGCAACGCGCGAAGTGATCAAGCAGACGCGGATGGCGAAGGAAATCGGCTACGACAACGTTCTCCTTGCCCCGCCCTTCTACACCCGCCCCACCCAACAGGAATTGACCCGCCACTATGAGGCGGTGCTTGAGGCGGTGGATGTGAATATCGTGCTCTACAGCTATCCGGCCAAGGATGGTGCGGATATCAGCTTCGAATTGATGGACCATTTCGCGGACAATCCGCGTGTCATCGGCATCAAGGAAAGCTCGGGCGTGTTGCAGCGCGCGGTCGACATCGCGACCCGTTACAAGGGCAAGATCCAGCTCGTGTCCGGCTCGGATGATATTGCGCTCGATTTCATGTTCTGGGGCGCGGATAGCTGGATTTGCGGACCCTCGAACTGCATGGCGAAACCCTGCTGTGACCTTGATCGGGCGTGGAAAGCGGGCGATCTGGCACGGGCGAAAGAGATCATGACCGTGCTGTATCGCGCGATGAATATCCTCGAGTCCGGCAAGTTCGTGCAAAAGATCAAGTATGGCTGCGAGCTGTTGGGGTTGCCTGCAGGGCAATGCCGTGCACCACTCGGGCCGTTGACGGATGACGAAAAAGCCGAGTTCCGCACGGCGATGGAGACGATCCTGAACTGGTAAGCCAATTGCTCGGGCGCAGCTAAGTGCCCGGGCCAACCTTTAGCCGAGTAGCGACCATGCTGCACCCTTCTAGAACCATCGTTATCGGCGCAGGCGTGATCGGCGCGGCTATCGCGCTTGAGCTGCAAAAACGCGGGCGTTCTGTGACCCTGATCGACCGTGACGCCCCGGGCCGAGGTGCCTCGTTCGGGAATATGGCGTCGATTGCCGTGACCGAGTTCATGCCGGCCTCACGCCCGTCGGTCTGGAAGCAAATCCCCGGTTGGCTGATGGATCCGGAAGGACCGATTGCCGTGCGTCCAAGCTATATGCCGCGCCTCGTGCCGTGGTTCTGGCGTTTCCTGAAGGCCAGCCAACCGTCAACCCTGCGGGAGCTTGAAGCGCAAGGGGCCGCCCTTTGCCATCGCGCGCTCGGCGATACGCAGGCCTTGCTGGCGGAATTGGGCGCGTCCGACGAAATCACCCAGACAGGATGCCTTTCCCTCTACGCCAATGACGCCGATTTCCGGGCGGATCGGGACCATATCGAGATCCTTGAGCGCTTCGGCTTTGCCCATGAAGTGCTGGATGCCGAGGCCCTACGGGCTTTAGAACCCGCTATCACCTACAGCATCCAGACGGCGGTGCTTTTCCCCGAAAACCGCTCTTTGAAAGACCCTTACCGCTATGTCCTGCGGATCGTTGAGCGGTTCGAAGCTCTTGGCGGCAAGGTGCTTCGCGACACGGTTACGGGGATCGAGCGCGGCGCATGGGTTAGCGGGGTTCGTTTGGAACAGGCGGGGGTTCTGGAGTGTGACGAGCTTGTCTTGGCGGCGGGTGCATTCACCGGACGGCTGGCGGCTGAGATCGGCGAACCGATCCCTCTGGAAACCGAACGCGGCTATCACACGCAGATCATGGAGCCGGGTGTGAGCCTCTCGCATTCGATCATTTGGCCTGCCCGCGCCTTTATGGTTACCCCGACGGCGGGAGGGTTGCGGATTGGCGGCACGGTGGAAATGGCGGGTCTCGATGCGCCGCCAAACTGGAACCGCGCGAAGATCACAGTGAAACGCGCGAAGGAGGCCCTGCCTGATCTGCAGGTGGTGAGTGCGACCGAGTGGATGGGCCATCGCCCGGCCTTCCCGGATACGGTGCCGGTGATGTCGGCCTCGCGCACGCCGGGTGTGTTCTATGCGACGGGCCATGGCCATCTGGGCTTGACCTATGCCGCGACCACCGCCTTGCTGATGGGGCAATTGATGAGTGGCGAGACCCCTGCCCTCGATCTTGCACCCTATTCCGTGACCCGTTTTTAAGGAGCTTCACATGACAGAGAAAACCTGCCTTATCGTCGGTGGTGGACGTGGCATGGGGGCCGCGACTGCGCGAGAGATGCATAAGCGCGGCTACAAGCTGGCTCTGATGTCACCGTCCGAAAGCTGCGAAACGCTTGCCGCCGAACTTGGCGGCGTTGCGCGCCGGGGCGTTGCGGAAAGCGCCGAGGATATCGAGGCCATCGTTGCGCTGGCTATGGAAAGCTATGGCCGGATTGACTCGGTTCTGATCCATGTGGGTGGCCCACCGAAAGGGGATCTACTTGATATCCCGGAAGAGGATTGGGACCGCGCCCATGCGATGGTTCTGAAACCAGTGATCCGCATGGCGAAGTTGGTGACGCCGATCATGGAAGCGCAAGGCGCGGGTTCGATTGTGTGCATCACCACTTTCTCGGCACTGGAACCGAGCCTCTCCTTCCCGACCTCTTCGGTTTACCGCGTTGGCGTTTCTTCTTTCGCCAAGCTCTATTCGGACCGCTACGGCCCTGCGAATATCCGCATGAATTGCCTCCTGCCGGGCTTCACAGACAGCCTCAACCTTCCGGCAAAATACGGGGAGATGGCAGCGTTGAAGCGGCTGGCCCGTGCCGAGGAGCAGGCAAAGGTGGCGGCGTTCCTTCTGACTGACGATTCCAGCTATATTACCGGCCAGAGCCTTCGGGTGGATGGCGGCGTAACACGAAGCCTGTGAAGCCCCATGCAAGACAAGCTTTTCATCAATGGAGCCTTCGTTCCGGCAGCGTCCGGGGCCATGTTCGATGTGGTTGATCCAGCAAACCGGCAAGTCTTCCATCAGGTTGCACGCGGCGGTGCGGAGGATATCGACGCGGCTGTGAAGGGAGCGCGAAAGGCATTCGATGACGGGCCTTGGCCACGGCTTTCGGGAGCGGAGCGAGGCGCCATTCTGCGGAAGATGGGTGATCTAATTACGGAGCGCCGCGAGACCCTTGCGCGATTGGAAGTCAGGGATAACGGCAAGCCATTGCCCGAGGCGCTTTGGGATATCGATGACGCGGCGGGATGCTTCCACTTCTACGCCGATCTAGCGGAAACCCTGACAGGTGCCGGCGAAGCGGTTGCCTTGCCGATGGAGACATTCATCGCGGAAGTGGTGAAAGAGCCAGTGGGTGTAGCGGGTGCGATTATCCCGTGGAACTTCCCGATGCTGATGGCCGCTTGGAAAGTCGCGCCAGCATTGGCGGCTGGCTGCGCCATGGTTTTGAAACCGTCGGAACTGACCCCGCTCACGGCGCTGGAACTGGGCGTGATTGCGCAAGACGCGGGGCTTCCCGCTGGCGTTCTCAACATCGTCACGGGTACTGGCCCTGAAGCGGGCCAACCGCTGACGGAACATCCGGGCGTCGACAAGCTGGCCTTTACGGGTTCGGTGCCGACGGGCAGCAAGATCATGCAAACGGCGGCAAAGAATATCAAAACCGTCAGTCTGGAACTGGGCGGCAAATCGCCGTTGGTGATCTTCGCCGATACGCCCATCGAAGAAGCCCTGGAATGGATCCTCTTCGGAATTTTCTGGAACCAGGGCGAGGTGTGCTCGGCCACGTCACGGGTGCTGGTTGAGGATGCCATTTATGAGCCGCTGCTTCAGCGCCTCGCGGAGGAATCCCGCAAGATCAAGATTGGTCACGGGATGGAGGACGGCACGCTTCTTGGCCCGCTGGTGAGCGAGAGCCAGCACCGGAAAGTGTTGCAATGGATCGAAACCGGCAAACGCGAGGCGCGTCTTGTGGCGGGTGGCGGTGTGCCCGAGGGGTTGGAAGCAGGATGCTTCGTTGAGCCGACGATCTTTGCGGATATGGAGGAAAGCGCCACCATCTGGAGCGAGGAAATCTTCGGCCCTGTCGTCTGCGTCAAATCTTTCACCTCAGAGGCGGAGGCAATCCGGATGGCGAATGCGTCCCGCTTCGGCTTGGCGGCAGCGGTGATGTCAGTGGATCTGGCGCGGGCCAATCGCGTGGCACGCGCGTTCCGGGCGGGTATCGTCTGGATCAACTGTTCGCAGCCCACGTTCACCCAAGCCCCTTGGGGTGGATACAAGCAATCCGGCATCGGGCGGGAATTGGGCATCTGGGGCCTCAACAACTACCTCGAAACCAAACAGATCACGACCTATGACCGCTCCGCGCCTTGGGGCTGGTATCTGAAAGGCTAAATCATGCGGTGGACCCGAACCCTGCAAACCGTTGATGTGCACTGTGCGGGCGAAATCGGCCGGGTGGTGACGGCGGGGGTTCTGAACATCCCTGGCGCGACCATGGCCGACAAGCTGGTGCATCTGAATACGGTTGATGACAGCATCCGGCGTTTGCTCTGCTCGGAGCCGCGCGGCACGCCTGCAGGATCTGTTTGCCTGCTGGTGCCCGCGACGGTGCCGGAGGCCGATGTGGGCTTCTTGGTGCTGCAACCGGATCAGGCGCATGCGATGTCCGGCTCAAACGCGATGTGTGCGGTCACGGCGCTTCTGGAGACCGGCATGCAGCCGATGCAGGAGCCTGAAACCATCGTCACCCTTGATACCGCTGCGGGCCTTGTGCGCGCGGTGGCAACATGCGCAGGCGGGAAAGTGACGAAAGTCACCCTCGACATGCCGCCCGCCTTCGTGGCCCAGCTTGGCGCAACTGTTGAAACGCCCGAGTGGGGCACCATCACCTTTGATCTTTGCTTTGGCGGTGTGTTTTACGCGCTGGTCGATGCCGATCAGGTGGGTTTGATCATCACACCGGAAAACGCGCGGACGCTCGCGATGAATGGCGTGGCGCTACGTGCGATTATCGCAGAAGCGACCGAGGCCAAGCACCCGCTCATTCCCGCGCTCGACGGGTTGGCCTATGTGATGTTTCGCTCTGCCGAGCCAGATGGCGCGATCCGGACTTGCACCACATTGCGCCCCGGGCGCGCGGATCGTTCGCCCTGCGGCACCGGATCAAACTCGAACATGGCCGTGCGCCATGCCAAGGGGCTTTCAAAACCCGGCGACACCGTGACTTCGCGCTCGATCATCGGCGGTGAGTTCACGACCAGCTTTGTTTCGGAAACCAAGGTCGGCCCTTACACAGCCGTTCAGAACCGGGTTTCCGGCCAATGCTGGATCTATGGCATCAGCCAGATCGGCCTTGATCCGACAGACCCGTTCCCGCTCGGCTTCACCTTATCCGACACATGGGGCGGCTGATGTATCTTTCGGGCAAGACCATTCTTGTTACGGGTGCCAATGGCGAAATCGGTGCGGCCATTTCGCGGGCGCTCGCGGCGGAGGGCGCGCGGGTTCTGGTGCATTATGGCCAGAACCAAGCGGCAGCGGATGCTTTGGCCTCCGAGTTGGGCCATGGCGCGCTTACCATTGGCGCTGACCTCGGCGATCCGGCGGCCCCGACCCAGCTATGGGCGAAAGCCGAAGCGACCGGGCCGATCTACGCTTTGGTGAATAACGCGGGCATCCGCTCGGAAGTCAGCGTGACCGATCCGCTCGAAGACTGGCACGCGGTCTGGCACAGAGAGATGCAGATCAACCTCACCGCCGCTGTTGATCTGACAAGGGCGGCGATCCTGCATTTTCGAACGCAGGGCGGTGGCCGTATCCTGAACATCGCGAGCCGCGCGGGGCAGCGTGGATATTCGGGCAACGCGTTGCCCTATGGCGTTTCGAAAGCCGGATTGATCAATCTCACGAAATCCATCGCGCGGTCTTTTGGCGGTGAAGGCATTCTCTGTTCGGCCATCGCGCCCGGTTGGGTGGAGACGCGCATGGCAGAGGAATTCATCGCCCAGCACGGGGCTGATGCCGCCCTTTCCGAAATTCCGATCCGCCAGATGGCGACGCTCCATGAATTGGGGGAACTCGCCGCCTTTACCCTTCGCCCGTCACAACGCTCTCTGAACGGGGCGGTTCTTGATGTGAATGGTGCGAGCTACACCCGATAGGAGTTAATATGCGTTTCGAAGGAAAAGTCGTTGTCGTGACGGGCGGTGCGGGCGGAATTGGTTCCGCGATTGCCCGGCGTTTCGCCAGCGAAGGCGCGAAAGTTGTTGTGACCGATGTTAACGCCGATGCGGCGAGAGAGATCGCTGCAGAGCTTAAGGAAGCAATTGCGATTGGCGCGGACATCGGCACCAAGGCCGGTTGCCTTGGTTTGATCGAGGAAACCCTGTCCCAACTCGGGCGCATCGACGTTCTATGCAACAACGCGGGGATCAATCGCCGTGGACCGCTGCTGGCCCTCACCGACGAGGATTGGGATCTGTCTTTCGCGGTGAACCTCGATGCGATGTTCCACCTCTGCCGCGCGGCGCTGCCCTCGATGATCGCGCAAGGCGGTGCGGCTATCGTCAATACCGCGTCGCAATGGGGGCTTTACCCAGCGCCGGGGCATATCGCCTATAACGTCACCAAGGCGGCTGTGGCCAGTTTCACCCAGAACCTCGCGCGAGACTACGCGCCGCAGAAAATCCGCGTGAACGCAGTCTGCCCCGGAGAAGTCTATACGCCAATGCTGGCCGCAGGGCTTGCCCGCTCGGGGCGCACGAAAGCCGATCTGGACAAGCTCGTTCCTTACGGGCGCGTTGGCCAGCCGGAAGAAATCGCGGCCCTTGTTGCGTTCCTTGCTTCGGACGAAGCGGCTTATATGTGCGGGTCTCTGGTCGAGATTACCGGAGCACAGGCGGTTTACTGAGCCGCCTCGCGCGCGAGCCAATCGACAAAGTTGCGCACGGAGCGGCGCAGGGGCGTGGCTTTGGGCGTGAGGGCATAAAACGCGCGCCCGGTTTCGAGCGTATCCGCCAATGCCCGCACCACGCGCCCTTCTTCAAGAGCACGGTCCGCAGTCATGCTCCAGCCGAGTGCAAGGCCCGCGCCGGCTTCTGCCGACTTGAGCGCGACAAGCGAGTCATTGACCTGCGTTTTGGGCTTCAGGCGCCCTTCGACAGCCAAGTCTTTCGCCCGCAGCCACTCCGCCCATCCCGTACGTTCGCGGAGCGGATCGACATAGGCGATCAATTCATGCCCTGGCAGATCGGAAATTCCTGCGATCGGGTGGGCCTGCAAATAGGCCGGGCTACAGACCGGGAAAATCTCCTCGGACCGGAGACGGATCGCATCATATTCCGGCCAATTCCCCTCCCCAAGCCTGATCTGCACATCGATGCCGAGGCGCGCCAGATCAGGATCACGGTCAAAGCACAGAACATCGACGCGCGTATCGGGCATTTCTTTGCGAAGGCGGTCCGATCGCGGCAAGAACCATTCGGTTGCCATGATGGTTGAACAGCTCAGGACCACCGTGTCTTTCTGTTCGACCACGCCGATATCTTCGATGGTTTCCGCAATCGTTCCGAAACCTGCCGCGACCGAAGCGAAAAGCTTCTGCCCCTGAGAGGTCAGACGAAGCATGCGGTTTTCACGCAGAAAAAGCGGATGGCCGAGGCTTTCTTCGAGCTGTTTGACGGCGTGGCTCACCGCCGATTGCGAAATGAGCAGTTCTTCCGCCGCTTTCGAGAAATTGAGATGGCGGGCCGATGCTTCGAAAACCATCAGGCCTTGAAGAGACGGCAAAGAGCGGCGGAGGCTGCGGCGGTTCTGGCTCATAGTTCCATGAATCTTATTCGGATTTACGCAAACGCCCCGGCGTTACACGGTGAGGAGATCCTAAAGCGAAGGCCTCGAAATGTCACTTGCCGCGAACTCCTCCGATCCGCTTCTGCAACCCTACCGACTGAAGCATCTCGCGCTCCGGAACCGGATGATGTCAACGGCGCATGAGCCTGCCTATACCGAGGATGGCTTGCCGAAAAACCGTTACCGCCTTTACCACTCCGAAAAGGCCAAGGGCGGGATTGCCCTCACGATGATCGGCGGCTCGTCCGTGATCGATCTGGATAGTCCACAGGCCTTCGGGAATATCCAGCTTCACAAGGATGAATGCGTGCACTGGCTTTCGGAACTGGCCGACGATGTGCATTCGAACGGGGGCACCGTGATGATCCAGATGACCCACATGGGCTCGCGCGGGAAATGGAGCACAGGAGAGTGGCTACCCCTGATCGCTCCCTCTGCCATTCCCGAACCCGTGCACCGCTCCTTCCCGAAAACGATGGAAGACTGGGATTTCAAACGCGTGCTCAATGCCTATGCCGATGCCGCCGAGAAAGTGGCCGCAGCCGGACTGGACGGGATCGAGCTTGAATGTGCCACCCATCTCGTGGCGCAATTCCTTTCGCCGGGAACCAACACGCGCGAGGATGAATACGGCGGGTCTATGGACAACCGCTTGCGGTTTCTGCGCGAGATCATCGCCGCGATCCGCACCCGCATCGGCTCGGAGATGATCCTTGGCGTCAGGATGGTCTGTGATGAAGACTGGCAGCATGGAATTGCACCGAATGACGGCGTGGCCATGGCGCGCGCCTTGAAGGCCGACGGCACGATCGATTTCATGAACGTGATCCGGGGGCGTGCGGCAACCGACGAAGCCCTTTCCCGCCTCATTCCGACGATGGGGATGCGTTCCGCTCCGCATTTGGAGTTTGCCGGAGAAATCCGCACGAGCGCCCAACTCCCAACCTTCCACGCCGCACGCATCCAAGACGTTCCCACCGCGCGCTTCGCTATCGAAAGCGGGAAGCTCGACATGGTGTCGATGACCCGCGCCCATATCGCGGACCCGCACATCATCCGTAAAATCAGTGCTGGCGAAGAGCATCGCATCCGTCCTTGCGTGGGTCTTGGTTATTGCATCGACTCGATCTACGGCGGCCAAGCCTCCTGCGGGCACAATGCGGCCACGGGGCGCGAGTCTGTCCTGCCGCATGACATACCGAAAGCCACGGAGAAAAAGAAGGTTGTGATCGTTGGCGCGGGGGCGGGCGGGCTTGAGGCGGCGCGGGTCGCTGCGGAACGTGGGCATCAGGTGTTTGTGTTCGAGGCCGCCGCACAGGCTGGAGGCCAAATTCTCTTGGCGGCTGGCCTCCAACGCCGCCGCGAAATCCTCGGGATCGTTGATTGGCGGCTCGCCGAGTGTGAACGTTTGGGCGTCGAGTTCAGATATAATACCTGGGCTGAAGCCGCTGACGTGGAGGCCGAGCAACCGGACTGTGTCGTGATCGCTACCGGCGGCCTTCCAAGCCTCGATCTCTTGCAGAGTGGCCAACATCTCGCGACCACCTCTTGGGACATCCTTTCCGGCACAACAAAACCTGCGCGCGATGTTATCATGATCGACACCGCAGGTAGCCACGCCGCCATGACGCTCGCCGAGTTTCTTGCCGAACGCGTCGAGAGCCTCGAAGTCGTTACGCCGGACCGGATTTTCGCCCCCGACATCGGCGCCACAAGTTTCCCGTCCTACTTCCGGGCGCTGGCGAAGGCCGATGCCAAGCTGACCCCCAACCTGCGCATCGATCGGCTTGAACAAGAGGGCAACAAGATCGCCGCCGTGTTCCTTGACGAATACTCAGGGCAAGAGCGCCGCAAGACGGCGGATCAGGTCGTGCTGGAATATGGCACCCTGCCGTTGGATGAGCTCTATTTTGAACTGAAGGAGGCTTCTACGAACCGAGGAGAAGTCGACGTCGCGGCTCTTCTGAAGTCGCAGCCGCAAACCCTCAAAGCCCAAGACGGGGCGTTCCAACTGTTCCGGATAGGCGATGCTGTGGCGGGCCGGAATATTCATGCCGCTATATTGGATGCTTACAGGCTGATGGTGACTTTTTGAGGGTGGGCCCCACTAGGCCCGTCAAGGTTGGGGTTTATCACTCCGGCCGCTGAGGCATATTCACCCAAGATTTCGAGGGCGAACGTTCCGCTATCCTCTAACAGCGGCGCGCAGAGCACTACCGTATTTTCATGGAACGCGTAAACGTCTTTGACGAGAGGGCGTCTGGCCGTCACTACGCGCGCCTCATGTTCTCGGCACAATCGACAGCCGCCAAACTGAGCTAAGAGGCGCTTGCAATGGTCACGGCCTATTCTGCATTCGACATAAATACACCGTCGAGCAGCTGCCCGGTGTCCAATCCCCAACAGAGCAACCCGTAGCCCCGCCGCTTTCACAGCGGGGCTAAAGCATGATTAGGGGATGAGGCGCGCGATGATGAGGTCGGCGGCTTCTTCCGGGGTCATTTCCGTGGTGTCGATCCGGATTTCGGCGTTGTCCGGTGCCTCGTAGGGGCTGTCGATGCCAGTGAAGTTCTTCAGCTGGCCCGAGCGCGCTTTGGCGTAGAGGCCTTTGACGTCGCGGGCTTCGGCCACTTCGAGGGGCGTGTCGACGAAGACCTCGATGAACTCGCCGGGCTGCATCATCGAACGGACCATGTTCCGCTCGGAGCGGAAGGGCGAGATGAAGGCGGTTATCACGATGAGGCCCGCATCCGTCATCAGCTTTGCCACTTCACCGACGCGGCGGATGTTTTCCACGCGGTCGGCTTCGGTGAAGCCCAGATCCTTGTTCAGCCCGTGACGCACGTTATCGCCGTCGAGGAGGAAGGTGTGGCGGTTCATCCGCGCCAGTTTCTTCTCGACGATATTAGCGATGGTCGACTTACCCGAACCGGAAAGGCCCGTGAGCCAGAGCACGGCGGGCTTCTGGTTCTTCATCGCCGCATGACTTTCTCGGGTGATATCTGTGGCCTGCCAGTGGATGTTCTGGGCGCGGCGGAGCGCGAAGTGGATCATGCCCGCCGCAACGGTGCGGTTGGTGATCTTGTCGATCAGGATGAAGCCGCCGAGATCGCGGTTCTCAGTGTAGGGGGCGAAGGGGATTTCGCGGTCGGTCGTGATATTGGCGATGCCGATGGCGTTCAGATCAAGGGTCTTCGCCGCGAGGTGTTCCTGCGTGTTGACGTTGATCTCGTATTTCGGCTGGTGGACCGTGGCGGAGACGGTTTGCGTGCCGATCTTCAGGAAATAGGCCCGGCCCGGAACCATCTCGACTTCGTCCATCCAGACAAGCGCGGCTTCGAATTGGTCAGCCACTTCGAGGGGAGCTTGGGACGCGACGATGACCTGACCGCGCGAGCAGTCGATTTCGTCGGCGAGTGTAATGGTGACGGATTCACCCGCGACGGCGATGTCACGATCGCCTTCCAGAGCAACGATCCGCGCGACCGTGGAGGTTTTGCCCGAGGGCAGCACGCGCACGGCATCACCGGGGCGGACGGTGCCACTGGCGATAAGGCCCGCGAAGCCGCGGAAGTCGAGATTGGGGCGGTTGACCCATTGCACAGGCAGGCGGAAGGGCTTGGCCTGATCCGCGGTGACATCTACTTGCACGGTTTCAAGATAGGGCAGCAGAGCCGTATCCTTGTACCACGGCGTGTTCTCGCTGGGGCCCGTGATATTGTCGCCTTTATAGCCCGAAATCGGGATGGCGGTGAAATCGGTGATGCCGATGGAGCGCGCGAAGGTGCCGTAATCCTCGACGATCTTGTCGAACACCTCTTGGCTGTAGCCCACGAGGTCCATCTTGTTCACTGCGAGAACCACATGACGGATGCCGATGAGGTTCACGAGATAGCTGTGGCGGCGGGTTTGCGTGAGGACGCCTTTGCGGGCATCGATCAGGATCACCGCGAGATCGGCAGTGGAGGCGCCAGTGACCATGTTGCGGGTGTATTGCTCGTGGCCAGGGGTGTCGGCAACGATGAACTTGCGCTTCTCGGTGGCGAAGAAACGGTAAGCCACGTCGATGGTGATGCCCTGCTCGCGTTCGGCTGCGAGACCGTCGACAAGGAGCGCGAAGTCGATCTCGCCGCCTTGGGTGCCAACGCGCTTGCTGTCGGCTTCGAGGGCGGCAAGCTGGTCTTCGAAGATCATCTTGCTGTCATAGAGCAAGCGGCCGATGAGGGTGGATTTTCCATCATCGACGGAGCCGCAAGTGATGAAGCGCAGCATGGTCTTGTTCTGGTGCGCTTCGAGATAGGCGTCGATGTCTTCGGCGATCAGCGCGTCTGTTTTGTAGATCGGGTCTTTGGTAGTCATGTCGGTCACCTCTAGGGGTGTGAAACTGGAACAGGGGAAGGCGAACGCGGGGCGCTCAGAAGTAGCCTTCCTGCTTTTTCTTCTCCATCGAGGCCGCCTGATCGTGGTCGATAGCGCGGCCCTGACGCTCGGAGGTGGTGGTCAGGAGCATCTCCTGAATGACCTCGGGGAGCGTGGTGGCGGTGCTTTCTACGGCACCCGTCAGCGGGTAGCAGCCAAGCGTACGGAAGCGGACGGAGCGCATTTCTGGTATCTCGCCGGGCTTGAGCGGGAAGCGTTCGTCATCGACCATCAGGATAAGGCCGTCGCGCTTCACGGTCGGGCGCGGGGCAGAGAAATAGAGCGGGACGATCTCGATGCCTTCGAGATGGATGTATTGCCAGATGTCGAGTTCGGTCCAGTTCGAGATCGGGAAGACGCGGATGCTCTCGCCCTTGGACTTACGGGCGTTATAGAGCCGCCAGAGTTCGGGGCGCTGGTTTTTCGGGTCCCAGCGGTGGTTGGCGGAGCGGAAGGAGAAGACACGCTCTTTCGCGCGGGACTTCTCTTCGTCGCGGCGGGCGCCGCCGAAGGCCACGTCGAAACCGTGGAGATCAAGTGCTTGCTTCAACCCTTCGGTCTTCCACATGTCGGTATGGAGCGAGCCATGATCGAAGGGGTTAATCCCTTTCTCTTTGGCTTCCGGGTTCTGGTAGACGATGAGATCCATTCCGGCTTGCTTGGCGGCCTTGTCGCGCAGCGCATACATGTCGCGGAACTTCCACGTGGTATCGACGTGCATCAGCGGGAAGGGCGGCGGCGCGGGGTAGAAAGCCTTTTTCGCCAAGTGCAACATGACGGCGCTATCTTTGCCGACGCTGTAGAGCATTACGGGGCGCTCGGCCTCTGCGACCACTTCGCGGAGGATTTGAATGCTTTCTGCCTCAAGACGCTGAAGGTGCGTCAGTGTTTTCGTTGTCATCATTGAATCACCAGTTCTGAACCTGTCCGGTGGGATTACTCCAGCAATTCTATTGACGAACCTCCCATTTGGGGGGGTATATTCGAGAGATGGAGCCTTTTGACGACCAGACAAAGCTTGTGCGCGCGCTTTTTGCGGCGAAGGAGGAGCTGCGCGAGGGGGCTTGGGGCGGATTTCTGGCCCTTTTGAAGAGCGTCGCTCAAGCCGATGGGGTGGCTCTGGTTTTGGATCAGGCGAACCGGAGCACGGCGTGGCAAGAAGGGCCCTGCCCCGATCTCGGAGCGGAAACGCGACAGAACCTGCGTTTCGACCGCGTTTATGCGCAAGACAGCCTGCCGCGTGGCGGGGTGGTGGACGGGCATTTCCGCGCCGTGAAGGTGCGGGGCGAGAGCGGCAGGCAGATCAGCCTCAACCTTTTCCGCGCGCCCCATCAGCGTGACTTTCGCGGCACGGACGGGCAACTTCTGAGTGCTTTGGTGCCGTTCCTTGGGCAGGCTATGGACCTTTGGCAGTCGCGCATCCGGGAACGGGATCGTGCCGCATTATCGGAGTGGCTGCTGGGGGCCTTGGGAGGTGGCTGGATCCAGTTTGACGCAACAGGCGTAATCCTTTCGCTTACACCAAAGGCAAAAGCTTGGGGAGACGCGGTAGGTTTGCGGCTGGAAGAGCGGCGGCGGGTCGAATTCTCAGGGGGGCAACAAGCGCAGGTCTGGCGCGCGGCTTTTGCCGAGGCATTGGCAGGCGAAGCCCCTGCCCCCGTGACGCTTGGCGAAAAACCATTTGCGGAAATTGTGTTGCGGCGTGAGGCGTCGGCGGGAGAGAAAATCGTGGTTGGCGCGCTGAGAATGGCGCACAGTGCGGCAGGCATTCCGGCAGAAGTGCTCGCCGGGCACTTCGGGATCAGCCAGAGCGAGGCGCGCTTGGCGGCGTTGATTTGCGACGGGTTCAGCCTGAAAGAAGCGGCGCTGGCCTTGGGCTGGACTGAAGAGAGCACGCGCACCTGTTCCAAAGCCATTTTCGCCCGGATGGGCGCACATGGCCAACCGGCGTTGGTCCGAAGGATGAGCCAGAGCGCGCTGTGGTATCAGGCCTGATTGTGGGAGGCGAAAACCTCGATCCGGCCATCCGCGAAGACGATCAGCGTATCGAATGGCTCGCGTTCGTCGCCCATTTCCATCCCGGGCGACCCGATGGGCATCCCCGGCACGGTAAGGCCAAGCGCCTCGGGTTTTTCCGACAGAAGGCGGGCAATATCCGTAGCGGGAACATGGCCTTCGATGAAATACCCGTCGACCAAGGCCGTGTGGCACGATGCAAGATCGGGGGTGAGGCCGACGCGGGCTTTCAGCCCGTATAGCGCCTCTTGTTCCAGATTTCGCGCGGAAGGCGCGAAGCCGGATGCTTGCAAGTGTTCGATCCAAGCGCCGCAGCAACCGCATGTGGCGGACTTGTAAACCTCGATGGCAACCGGGGCCGCAAAACTGCGGGTGCTGACAAATGTCAGGGCGAGACCTGAAAGAAGAAGTGTGCGGCGGTGCATGGATGACCCTCTGTAACTCGTCGGGTGAAGCTTAGGCCGAGATGATGGCTCGGACAACGCGACACAGTGGGTGAGGCTTCACAATACCGCTAGGTCAAGCGCACCCGATGAGCGACGGGCGACGAGCCGAAGGCGCTGCGGAAGAGGCGGGAAAAATGCGATGGGCTGTTGAAGCCACAAGCCATGGCGATTTCGCTGACCGATTGATCGGTTTGAACGATGAGATTTCGAGCGCGATGTAGGCGCGTATCGACCATGTATTTACGCGGCGAGGTCTGGAGATACTTGTCGAAAAGCCTTTCGAGCTGCCGAACAGAAATACCGACTTCTTCGGCAATTTCATGGGTGCTGAGCGGACTTTCGATATGATACTCAATCAACCGGATCGCACGTGTGAGGTGAGGGTTGCGCGCACCGATCCGCGATTGGAGCGAAATGCGCTGCACCGCCGTGCCTTCGCGAACCGCATTATAGACCATCTGATCAGCGACGGTGACAGCAAGCTCCTCGCCATGCTCTTTGGCAATGAGATGCAACATGAGATCCGCGGCAGCGGTTCCGCCCGAGGCGGTAACGATCTTCTCATGGGCAACGAAAACCGAACGGACAAGGCGCACGTCAGGAAAAGACTCCTCCATGACATCATGGAAGCCCCAGTGGATGGCGGCTTCCATCCCGTCGAGCATTCCGGCTCGGGCGAGAATGTATGCCCCCGAACAGATCGCGCCGATCTTTGTGCCGAGCGCGCGTTCGCGACGGAGATAGCTCAAAACAGCAGGGCTCGCGTGGTTCTGAACGTGGATGCCGGATATCAGATAGAGGCGCTCCCCGCGACTAAGAGAAGTCAGGCCACGGTCGACCAGCGTCACCGTGCGGTTCGATGCAATTGCGGTTCTGCCATCCTCAGAGGCAAGGCTCCAGCTATAGAGTTCGCGCCCGGAAACGAGATTGGCGATACGCAGCGGCTCTATCACGCAAGAGAAAGCGAGATGCGTGAAATTCTCGATGAGCAGAAACACAAAATGCGTAGGGTGGGTCACAGGTGACACTCCATGAGATAGCAACTTATCTCATGCCCGAATTTGGTAGACAATATGTATTATGATCGGCGCTGATGTGCCGGGAGGAGAATGGTAAAGGACGTGCCCTGCCCCGGCTCGGACTCCAGATGGATGGTGCCGCCCGCGCGGTGGATGATGTCGCGGGTGATGGAAAGGCCGAGCCCCGTACCTTCCCGGCCTTTCGTGGTGAAGAACGGATCGAAGACTTTCGCGGCGATATCCGGGGCCATCCCCTGCCCCGTATCCGCGACAATGATTCCGACCTTTGCGCCGTCTGAGCCTGCGGACGACCGGCATTCGATCCGCAGAGTGCCGCCATCGGGCATGGCTTGAATGGCGTTCGAGCAAAGATTGACGAGAACTTGCTGGAGCTCAGTTTTGTTGATCGTGATGAGGGGGGACGCTTCGAGCATCAGCACGAGTTCAATGCGCGCCTTGAGGATCAGGTGATGCAGGAGCGGGATCGTGTCCCGCACGGTTTGAGCGACGTCGATAGCCTGATCGCTTTCGGCAAATTCCTCGGGGCGGGCGAAGCGGAGGAGTTTGCCGATCAGGATGTGTATGGCCTGAATACGGTCCTGGATCAGGGAGAACTCGGTTTTGAAGCCCCGTGCATTCTCTCCGAGTTCGGAATGGATCACGTCGAGATTGCCTTGGATCACGGCAAGCGGGTTGTTGATTTCATGGGCAACGCCAGCCGTGATTTCACCGATGGCGGCGAGTTTCTCAGAGAGGATCAGCTGGCGGCTGGTGATGTCGAGTTGGCGGTTGGCCTCTTCGAGTTCCTGAGTGCGTTCCTTGACCCGCTGTTCCAGCACGTCGGCCCATTCCCGCAATTGGCGGTCGCGGGCTTGCAACTGGTCCAGAAGCCCGTCGAGGTGCTGGGCGACGCGGCCGATTTCATTATCTGCCGAGCGGCGCCCCACGCGGGCACCGAACTGGCCCGCTTCGACCTCGCCGATCACCGCGTTCATCTTTTCCAATGGCCGGAAGATGCTGCGCGCCCAGAGAAGAAGCACGGGCACGAAGATCACCACGACACCGATAAACATGAACGCGATTTGCCAAAGGGTGCGGGATTCAGCTTCGGAAAACTCGCGCTCCAAGAAGCCGACGTAGAGCATGCCCACGGTTTTGTCAAAGCTGTCGGTAAGCGGGTAGTAGCCCGACACATACCAGTCGTTCACGACAAAAGCGCGGTCGAGCCAGGTTTGGGCCTGATCGAGCACGGTGGAGCGGACGGCCGCGGAAACGCGGGTGCCCAAGGCGCGGACATCAGCAAACAGACGAACATTGGTGGAGATGCGGACATCTTCGAGGAAAAGCGTCGCGGTGCCTTGGCCGCTGCCCGAAAGGCTTCCGGCAGGATAGACGAGCGCGTTTATATCGTCGATGAAGCCGAGATTGCGGTTGAGGAGAATGCCGCCAACGATGGCGCCTGCGGGCGCATGGGCGGCAGCGTGGATCACCATGCCCCGGGTTTCCGCGGTTCTGTCTGTGGGAACGGCAGCTTTCGTGCCGACAAGAGGGATGCGGGCGCGCTGCACGAGCTGGGGCGAGAGCGCTTCGAGTTGTTCCGGGCTGAAAATATCGATGGCAGTGGTCGTGGTGCCCCTCAGGGCGCTTTGGACGATGGGCCATGCAAGGGGCGTGGGCGCAGTGCCGAGGCTCGAGGCCGTGAGAACCTGCCCGCTGGCACTGACGTAATACAAGAAATCGAGCCCCAAGCGGATGCGCTGGCTTTCCAGAAACACCTCGACTTCCGCACCTTCCCCCAAAGCCGACATCAGGGCGGAGGATTGCCCGATGGATTCCAAAGCGGCCCCGCGGCTTGCCAGAAGCCCTCCAAGGTGCTGGCGGGCGATGGTCAACTCGCCGTGCACTTTGGCGATCAGCACTTCATCCAGCCGATCAGACCAGCTTTTGACCGAGGTCAGCAAGAGAAGGGGAAGAAGGATCAGAAGCGGCAGGAGAGCGATTAACAGCAGGCGCGAGCGCACCGAGGATTGCAGCTGGATTGGTGCGGGATCAGACATTCCAGACCGCGCATTTGCGGTCGATCGTTTTGCGCGAAATGCCTAAGCGGCGGGCCGCTTCCGCGCGGTTACCACCGCAGGCTTCAAGGATCGACAGGATATGGCGGCGCTCGACGGCCAGAAGCGAGTCGGTGCTTTCCTCGGGTTCGGACTGGTTTTCATCCGAGAACTCGGGCGGGAAGCTGCCCAGGATCAGCGAACGCTCGATCAGGTTGCGCAGCTCGCGCACGTTGCCGGGCCAATCGTAGCCTGCGAGGTTCACTTGCACGCCTTCGGAAATCGGCAGCGGCGTTACACCAAGCTGGCGGGCGAATTGGACCATGAACATCGTAGCGAGTTCGGGGATATCCGGAACCCGCTCACGCAAGAGCGGCATACGCACATGGACGACGTTGATCCGGTGATAGAGATCACGCCGGAACTTCGACTGGGCGACGGCTGCTTCCAGATCGCCATTTGTGGCAAAAACGAAGCGCAGGTTGAGGGGGACTTCGCGCTCGGCTCCAGCCGGGCGAATGCGGCCATCTTCGATCACGCGCAGGAGCGTGCCCTGCACAGAAAGCGGAAGTTCCCCGATTTCGTCGAGGAAAAGCGTGCCGCTAGAGGCTTGCACCAGAAGCCCATCGCGCCCGCGGCCAAGCTCACCGAAAAGGTCGGCCTCGATACGGTCCGGCGAAATGGCGGCGCAATTGACAGGAACGAAAGGCTTGTCCGCCCGTTCCGACAAAGCGTGGAGCGTGCGCGCGGCGACTTCCTTACCAGTGCCGCTTTCACCGGTAATGAGAACCGGCGCTGGCGTCGGGGCGACACGCTCAAGGGTTTTGCGGATCGTGGAGATAGCGGGCGAATTCCCCATGAGACGGCCACGCGCCAACTGGCTTTCGGCGCGCAACTCGTATTTCAAAAGGAAGTTCTCGCGCCGCAGATAGCGTTGATCCATGCAGCGGGAAATCGCGTTCAGGATCTGGTTGGAGCGGAAAGGTTTCAGCACGAAATCCGCTGCACCAAGGCGCATGGCGTGGATAGCCGTATCGAGATCGGCGTAAGCGGTCATCAGGATCGCTTCGGCAAAAAGCCCCACACGGCGCTGTTCGGCCAACCAGTCCAGCCCGGACTGGCCTGGCATGACGTTATCGAGCAGAACGAGATCGAAGGTACGTTGATCCAGCAGGCGCGAGGCTTCTTCGGCGCTGGCTGCTTCCTCGACGCGTTTGCAACGGGACTGGAGCGTGCGGACAAGGAAATTACGGATGCCGGGCTCGTCATCGACCACCAACACGGAAACATGCTGGAGAACCGCATCGATTTCGCCCGGTGCGCCGCCCGGAGCGTCCTGCCCAGGAACTGGCATTTCCGCATTCGGCCTTTCGTTAATCAAGACGGACGTTGCCCGCGCTCGATGTCCGTTCTGCGGCGGAAAAGCCGATATGGTCAAGCCCGAGATCGGCCACGACCGCGATCAGGATCGCTGTGAGAAAAGCGAGATACATGCTTTTCATGGTTCATTCCCCATTCTTGAGATGTGGGAGAAGGCGCATTGGCGCCTCACTCCGCGGGGGTTGCTTTATGATGGTCGTGCGCTTTTTCGCCGGTGACTTCTTCATACCAGAGGCCGTGGTGCTCTTTCGCCCACTGCACTTCCACCTCACCCGAGCCCATAGCATCAAAGGCACCCTCCATGCCCACCGAACCGATGTAGATATGGGCGATGATGATGGCCATGAAGACGAAGGCGATGATGCCGTGCCAGAGCTGCGAGAGCTGCATCTCGGCGTAGGTGCTGAGATCGGTGCTCAATTCGCCGAGGCCGATGGCTTGCGGAATGCCCAGCGCGTTCAGCTTGCCGAAGGTCGGGCCGAAGAGGTGGAACTGGAAGGGGAAAAGCAGCGAGAGGCCAGAAACCGAGATCGACACGCCGAGAAGCACCACCGACCAGAAGATCAGCTTCTGGCCCGCATTGAACTTCTTCGCAGGTGGGTGAACACCTTTCGAGAAGAGCCCGCCACCTACGGCGATCCACTTCAGGTCATGCTTGTTGGGGATGTTGTGCGCGATCCAGAAGACCGTGACGAGAGCGAGGCCCAGCATGAATGGCCATGCTAGGTTGTTGTGCGCCCATTTGCCCGCGATCATCATCGGTGCGAAGGCTTCGTGTCCCAGTAACGGGATAATGGCGATGCGCCCGAAAAGGAGCATCAGCCCCGTCAGGCCAAGGACGATAAAGGAGCCTGCGAGCATCCAATGACCGAAACGTTCAAGGGCGGAGAAGCGGGTGATGGTCATACCCGTCTTATCGCCGTCGATCATGATGCGGCCACGAAGCAGGTAGAACACGGCCAAGAGGCCGATCATCCCCAAGATCAGCCAGCCACCATAGGTCCGCATGGGGCCAGCGCGGAATTCGAGCCATTTCATACCGCCATCCTGCATCAGGGTGGTCGCGGCAGGGCTGCGCGAAGAGGAATTCACATCCGCTTTGTCGAAGCGGATGGACCGCCACATATCAGAATCCGACACGCCGCCCAGAGTACCGAGTTGATCGGCAATGCTTTTCGCGGCCTCGGGATTGCCGAGGTTTTCGCTGCGGAAGCTGTTGTCGACTTTCAGCTTGTTCTGGCGCACGATAATATCTTCGAGGGTTTGCGCCCCCCCGGTGGCACTGCGATCAGCGGCGGGCGCATCTTCCGCTGAGGCCATGACGGGAGCGAAGGACAGTGCAAGAAGCAAGACCGGCAGGAGGAGGAGGAGCTTTTTCAAGGGCATCGCTTTCACCGAATGGTCGCGTTTGGATCGTGATCGTTAATGGAGTCCATGGCGCTCCCTTAAAGGAGCGCCATGACTTAAGTTTTCAAGCTCTGGCGAGGTAAGGCTCAGTTAGCCTTTTGCTCGTAAGCCGTGCCCCAGCCCCAAGCGCCGGAGCCAAAGCCACGGGCCACCACGCGTTCGCGGTAGATGGCCGAGACCACATCGCCGTCACCTGCCAGAAGCGCCTTGGTCGAGCACATTTCAGCGCAGATCGGCAGTTTGCCTTCCGCGATACGGTTGCGGCCGTATTTCGCGAATTCTGCGGTGGAATGGTCCTCTTCCGGGCCGCCGGCGCAGAAGGTGCACTTGTCCATCTTGCCGCGCGAGCCGAAGTTGCCCGCTTGCGGATACTGCGGCGCGCCGAAGGGGCAGGCATAGAAGCAGTAACCGCAACCGATGCAGAGATCTTTCGAGTGAAGGACCACGCCATCGGCGGTTTGATAGAAGCAGTCTGTCGGGCAGACCGCCATGCAGGGCGCGTCCGAGCAGTGCATGCAGGCCACGGAGATCGAACGCTCGCCGGGTGTACCATCATTGATGGTGATCACACGGCGGCGATTGATGCCCCACGGAACTTCATGCTCGTTTTTGCAGGCGGTGACGCAAGCGTTGCACTCGATGCAGCGTTCGGCGTCGCAAAGGAATTTAGCGCGTGCCATTTCTTTTTGTCTCCTCAGGCTGCGGTGATCTTGCAGAGGGTGGCTTTGGTCTCCTGCATTTGCGTCACGGAGTCATAGCCATAGGTCTGCGCAGTGTTGGTGGATTCACCCAGGACAACCGGATCTGCCCCTTCAGGGTACTTGCTCCGGCGATCCTCGCCCTGGAAGTGACCACCGAAGTGGAACGGCATGAAGGCCACACCGGCGCCGACGCGTTGCGTCAACATCGCTTTCACCTTCACTTTACCGCCTTCCGGACCTTCCACCCAGACCATCGAGCCATCGCGGATACCGATATTGTTGGCGTCGCGCGGGTTGATCTCGACGAACATGTCTTGCTGGAGTTCGGCAAGCCACGGGTTCGAGCGGGTTTCGTCACCACCACCTTCGTATTCCACCAGTCGGCCCGAGGTCAGGATGATCGGGTAATCCTGGCTGAAGTCCTTGGCCTGGATCGACGCGTAGAGCGTGGGCAGGCGGTAGAACTTACGGTCCGCGTAAGTCGGATAGTCGGCCACGAGGTCACGACGGTTGGTGTAGAGCGGTTCGCGGTGCAGCGGGACCGGATCCGGGAAGGTCCAGACCACGCAGCGGGCTTTCGCGTTCCCGAAGGGCGCGCAACCATGCTTGATCGCCACACGCTGGATGCCGCCCGAAAGGTCGATCTTCCAGTTTGCTTTCGGGCCACCGGCCTTCTCGATCGCTGCACGCTCGTCGTCGGTGAGATCCTTATCCCAGCCGAGGTCCATGAGCATCTGCATGGTGAATTCCGGATAACCATCCTGGATTTCCGAACCCACCGAGTAGACGCCTTCCGCAAGAAGGTTCTGGCCATCGCGCTCCACGCCGAAACGGGCGCGGAAGGTGAGGCCGCCATCTGCGACGGGCTTCGACATGTCGTAGAGGTTCGGCGTACCCGGATGCTTCATTTCCGGAGTGCCCCAGCACGGCCACGGCAGGCCGTAGTAATCGCCATCGCACGGGCCGCCATCTGCGCGGAGCGTGGTCTTGTCGAAGGTGTGCTGGTTGGCCATGTGAAGCTTGATGCGCTCGGGCGACTGACCGGTGTAGCCGACCGTCCACATGCCGCGATTGAACTCGCGGGTGATGTCTTCGATCATCGGCACATTCTCGGATTCCATCGAGATGTTGCGCAGCAGGCGGTCCGCGAAGCCGAACTTCTTGGCGAAGAGCGTGATGATCTCGTGATCAGCCTTCGACTCGAAGAGCGGTGCCATGACCTGATCGCGCCACTGGAGCGAGCGGTTAGACGCCGTGACCGAGCCACGGGTTTCGAACTGCGTCGTTGCCGGAAGCAGGTAAACGCCATCGGTGCGGTCATGCAGCACGGCCGAAACGGTCGGGAAGGGGTCGATCACCACGAGGGTTTCGAGCTTTTCCATCGCCGTTTTCATTTCGGTCATACGGGTCTGTGAGTTCGGCGCGTGGCCCCAGAGAACCATCACCTTCACGGTGTCGTTCTGGTCCATGTTGGCCGGATCTTCGAGCACGCCGTCGATCCAGCGCGAGACCGGAATGCCGTTCTCGTTCATCAGGCTGCGCGGCTTACCGTCCTTGTCGACCGCAGGCTGGCCATCGGCGCCCTTGAGCATCGCGAAGCGCTCTTTGAGCCAGTCGAGGTCTTCACCCCAAACCTTGGACCAGTGCGACCATGCCCCCGGTGCGAGGCCATAGTAACCCGGAAGGTCGTGCGAAAGCACGCCGAGGTCGGTTGCGCCCTGCACGTTGTCGTGGCCGCGGAAGATGTTGGTGCCGCCGCCCGAGGTGCCCATGTTGCCCAGCGCGAGCTGGAGCACGCAGTAGGCGCGGGTGTTGTTGTTGCCGTTCGTGTGCTGGGTACCACCCATGCACCAGATCAGGGTGCCGGGGCGGTTGTTGGCCAGCGTGCGAGCGACGCGCTCGAGCTGTGCACCGGGAACGCCAGTGACGCGCTCGGTTTCTTCCGGCGTCCACTTTTTCACTTCGTCGCGGATCTGGTCCATGCCCCACACGCGGGTGCGGATGAACTCTTTGTCTTCCCAGCCATTTTCGAAGATGTGCCAGAGGATACCCCAGATGAGAGCAACGTCCGAACCCGGACGGAAGCGCACATATTCATCCGCATGCGCGGCCGTGCGGGTGAAGCGCGGGTCGCAAACGATGAGGGGCGCGTTGTTCTCTTCCTTAGCCTTCAGCATGTGCAGGAGCGACACGGGGTGTGCTTCTGCCGGGTTGCCGCCGATCAGGAAGATCGCCTTCGAGTTATGGATGTCGTTATAGGAGTTGGTCATAGCGCCATACCCCCAGGTGTTCGCCACGCCCGACACAGTGGTCGAGTGGCAGATACGAGCCTGGTGGTCGACGTTATTGGTGCCCCAATAGGCCGCAAACTTCCGGAACAGATAAGCCTGCTCGTTGTTGTGCTTCGCGGAACCCAGCCAGTAGACCGAGTCCGGCCCGCTCTTCTCGCGGACGTCGAGCATCTTGTCGCCGATTTCATTGATCGCCTGATCCCACGAAATCCGCTTCCAGACGCCGCCCTCTTTCTTCATCGGGTACTTGAGGCGGCGCTCGCCGTGGGCGTTCTCGCGCACAGCCGCGCCTTTGGCGCAGTGGGCGCCAAGGTTGAACGGGCTGTCGTAGCCGGGCTCCTGGCCGATCCACACGCCGTTGTCGACTTCCGCGACCACGGTGCAGCCCACAGAGCAGTGGGTGCAGACCGATTTGACGGTATCGACTGCACGGGCCACAGCCGCTTGGGCGTTGGCGCGGGTAACAGTGCCGCCGGTCATGCCGAGAGCGGCAAGGCCCCCGATGGCGAGACCAGTGCCGCGCAGGAAGCTACGGCGGTCGACGGATTTTTCAGTAACCGTGGACAGCAGCGGAATACGGCTGCCGGTGCGGGCTACTCCATTCGTTTTTCTTTTGAGCATCTTTCTCTCCCTTGCAGGGCCCAGCAGGCCTGGCTCGGTTAATCGAAGCGGATCAGAACCGCGCCAACTGGTAATAGGTGCGAGTGTGGGCGTTATCCTGAAGGCCGTTGCCCGCAGCGGGTGCTGCGGCCTCGGCCTCTTGGGTGCCTGCTGCCATAGCGACAACTGCCGCCGGAGCCGCAGAGCCCGCCAGTTTCAGGAAATCCCGCCGACCGACGGCTTCCTTGCTGCCTTGATCGTCTTTCGAGCGCATGTGTGCCTCCTCTCCCGTTATCAAGTGGGTGATCCATCACCCGGTTTCCGGAACGGATCGCTCCGTTCATTTGAGTGTTCAAAGGCCCCCTAAACGGAAAGCCTCGCGTTCGATGTCGATGAAGATCCGCCCCAAGGTGCCGACGGGCAGGTAGAAAACGGATCCGCGCGCCTGTTCCAGATCGCTGAAGAAATGCCCGGCCCAAGGCGCAATGTGCCGGTTAAAAAACTCTTTCTGCTTCTCGATCGAGGCAGGCGCACCGAAGCGGCCATCAATGAGGCCCGCCATCATTTCCATGAGCGAAGCGACGTTATCTTCCGGCTCATAAACGTTCGGCGCGCGGGCGATCTGGAGGTCTGCCATGTCCTTGCGCAGCAGTGCCAAGGGCTTCTCGTTGAGGAAACCCGTTAGGTAGTAGCTTGCGAACGGCAGAAGCTCGCCGCGACCGATGCCGATGAAGAGGTCCGTGAACTCGCGCTCGACGGCTACCGAAGACGTTCCGCGCGCGACTTTCGAGAGCGTGTCGACTGCAGTGCCGAACGGCGTGGCATCGCCCACCAGTTTGCCAAACGCGCGCAGGCGCTCTTGGGTCGGCGGGTCTGCCAGAAGCGCTGCCAGAAGATCATAGACCTCCGCGCGGAGGCGGTCTTCTTCGGCAATGCGCAGGTCTTGGGCCGCTTCGCTCATCACTTCCTCAATTCTCGAACGCAAACCGCATGTGGCGACGGGGCGCCGGTGCGGGGTCTTCGGGTTGGTCAACTTCCACCGCAGCCAGAACGATCGGCTCTTCGGTGTCTTCGAAATATTCTTCTTCGGCCTCGGGTGCGTCCATCAGGGCCGGTTCGGGAGCAGGGGCGGCCTTTTCCTCGGCCAGCGCCAGAACGTGTTTCAGAAGACCCTTGCCCACCTGATAAGTGGTTTTCATGTCAGGAATGACAGTTGCGGCATCGGAATAATCCTCGCCGTGGTCCACCAGCCCGTCGAGATTGGCCAAGACAGGGTTCGACACCCAGAGTTTGCGAAGCGCACGGCGACGCAGGCGCTCGGGCACGGCTTTCTGCATGAAGGCAGAGAAATCATCGCCCATCTGCATCAGGTCAGGATCTTTAAGGCCCAACTCTTCGAGAATAACCCCGTCGGGCTTCTCTTCCATCGCCTGCGCGACTTCGGCTTCTTTGCGCTGCTCTTCCGCAGCAACAATCGCCGCTTCTTCCGCTTTCACAGCGGCGCGGCGGCGGGACCAGAAATTGCTCTCAGGTTGGGTCATTGCGTCTCTCCCTGACGGAGGGACGACGGAGAGCGGAACACATCGGCGGCCTGACGGATGCGTGAGTCACCGCGCCCGTCTTCGACCAGATCGACGCGCTTCTTGTCACGCTTGCGCTTGATGAACGGTTCTTCCTTATGATGCTCCGCCACGAAATCCCGCAGCCATGCAATCATCGTAAGCGGCATAGGCACCTGTTCGATCAGGCCCTCGCCGCTATCCATGTAATCCTGCCCTTCGTAGGGAGACGCGGTGATATGCGATACTTCCCACGGCATAACGTTGGCACCCTCTGCTGTTTCGCGCAGCACCACGACCACACCCGGCGTCTTCGCAGCCAGCGCGACATGATAGGCTTCGGTATCGGTCGACCAGATATCGAGATCGAGGGTTGCCGCGTGGTATTCGACCGCTTCGCCTTCACGACGCAACTCGCGCCAGTTCGCAGGTCCGGCACCGGGAAGCACAGCCACGACTTTCCATGCCCATTTCGCCCACCGGGTTACCCCCGGCGTGCGGCGGACAACAATTCCGACCGGCATTGAAGCGCGGACGAGCGTCATGGCTGAAAATCCCTCCCTCGAGCGTTTGCCTCGCCGTCCATCGACCATGGGAGAAAGTTTCGGATCGCTGCAAAGCAAAAATGGACGAATCACCCAAGTTTCAACGCGGCGGCGCAGCATGTGGACATTTTGTCCAGCAACCTCTCAAGGCTGATTTTGGCATGGGACACAATGTCCAACCCGCTATTTTCGAGTGATTTTGTCGGATTTTATTCCTGCTGTTTCAGGCGCGAATCACCCTGATTCAGGTGGGAGGGGCCTTTACGGAGTGCAAAGTTTCGTGCCTAGCTGGCATCCGCTCATGGGGAGACGGGGCGCATCACGCGCCCATGGCAGGGGGAATGAAAATGTCCAAGCGTTTGATTTTGTGTGATTGTTTGGGAAGCCAATCGATTGACGCAACGGCGCTTTCGGCTGCGAGCGGTTTCTCTTGCTCTCGCGTTCATCGCGCCCTCTGCACTGCGGAAATCGCCATCGCCACCGACGAAATTGAACGCGGTGACGCTGTGATTTGCTGCGCGCAAGAGTCACGGCGGTTTGGTGAGGTTGCCGACGAGTTGGACGTTGACACCCCTGTTTTCCTTGACCTGCGCGACCGCGCCGGATGGACGGAAACCGGCAATGCGACCCCGAAAATGGCAGCTTTGGCGGCTGAATTACGCCTCGAAAAACCCTCTGTGAAAGCGGTCGATGTAACCTCTGAAGGACGCTGCCTCATCCTTGGCCCTACGGCCGTTACGCTGCCCGCAGCCGAGAAACTTGCAGGTGCATTGGCCGTTACGGTGCTCCTTGAGGAGGAGGCCGATCTGCCTCTGTCTCGCAGCTTCGAAGTAGTGCGCGGACGACTTGCCAGCGCCTCCGGAACGCTCGGGAATTTCAGCGTCAGCTTCGACGCGCTGCAGATGCTCGAACCCGGCGGTAGGGGCGGCTTTACCTTGTCCGCGCCGCGCGACGGTGCGCGGACAGAATGCGATGTGATCCTCGATCTGAGCGGCCGCACATCGCTCTTCCCTGCCCCGCATAAGAGAGACGGTTATCTCCGCGCCGATCCGGGCAGCATTCCGGCAGTGGCGGATGCGGTTTTCGAGGCGGCACAGCATGTCGGCACCTTCGAAAAACCGCTCTATCTTAAACTCGAAAGCCATCTTTGCGCCCATTCGCGGGCCTCGCAGAAGGGCTGTTCGCGCTGTATCGACATTTGCCCGACGGGCGCGATTTCGCCTACGGGCGACCATGTTTCCATCGATCCGATGGTCTGTGCTGGCTGTGGAGCATGTTCCTCGCTCTGCCCCTCGGGCGCGATCCTTTATGACGCGCCGCCCGTCGACAAGACGCTGGCCCGCATGCGGGTGATGGCGGAAGCTTTCGCTGCCGCTGGCGGGGGGGCGCCTCGCCTTTTGGTTCACGACGAAGAACATGGGACCGAGATGATCTCGCTCGCTGCCCGTTTCTCGCGTGGCTTGCCGGTGGATGTGATCCCCTTGGCATTGCCTGCACTTACCGTCTTCGGCCACGCAGAAGCACTGGCGGCATTGGCGATGGGCTACGCGGCAGTGGATCTCTTGGTTTCGCCAAAAACCGAGCGCGAACCTCTGGAGCGCGAAGCAACCCTTGCAAACGCCATGGGGGCGGAAGGGAAATTACGCCTCTTGGAACCGGCAGAGCCGGACGCGCTGTGCGATGCGCTTTATAGGGCTGCCGTGCCTGCCGCGATTGCCGAGCCGATCCTGCCCATGGGCGGACGGCGGCAAGTGGCGCGGCTTTCGGCCAAGGCGCTGATTCCAGAAGCCGATGGACCGATCAAACTGCCGCAAGGCGCTCCTTACGGTGCCGTTCTGGTGAATACCGATAGCTGCACGCTGTGCCTATCTTGTGTCTCGCTCTGCCCTTCTGGCGCGCTTCTGGACAATCCCGACCGACCCGAGTTGCGCTTTCAGGAAGACGCCTGCTTGCAATGTGGCGTTTGCGCTAAGGCCTGCCCAGAGAAGGCAATCACGCTGGAGCCACAATTCGACCCCACGGATAACGCTCTGAAGCAACGCGTGCTAAACAAAGAAGAACCCTTCTGCTGCGTGGAATGTGGGGCTGCGTTCGGGGTAAAGTCGACCATCGAGCGCATCCTCGACAAGCTCGCGGGCAAGCATTCGATGTTCCTCAACGAAGGTGCGGGGCGCTTGATCCAGATGTGCGATGATTGCCGCGTGAAGTCTCAGTTCCACGGCAGCGGAAACCCATTCACAATCGGAGATCGCCCGAAACCGCGTACGACGGACGACTACCTTTCGAAGCGTCGTGATCACTGATGCAGCCTGCAGATCTGAAGCCTAAAGCCTTATCGGGCCTCGACTTCTTTGCCGAGTTCGGCAGGGGCGAGGCTGGTTGCGTAGGCTTGGACATCCTGCATTTCGGCCTCGCTGATCACGATCGGGATCATCGAGGGAGGGCGCGAGGGATCGAAGGGCGGCGACAGACCCTCGACCCGCAAGAACGCGGGATGGGGATTGAGGGCGAAGAACGCCGCGAAGCGCTGGTCCCAGTCGGGCAAGGCGCGCAAGGCCATGAAGGAGGGCGTGGAGGCGATGTTCGAGCGGTCGCCGGGCGCGACGGTATGGCAGCGCGTGCAATGCGCCTCGGCCACGGCAAGCCCCTTGGCAACATCGCCTTCGAAGGCGATCGGCTCGACAATGGCGGCCGCAGCAATCGGGGTGAAGGCCGCTCCGTTGGAGGGCACGAAGCCGGTTACTGCGGACTGCCCAGCCGCGGATTGGAGCCAGTCAAGAAAGGTCCGAGCATCGGCGTCTTCGGTTACAAGCGCCAATGCGTAAGCCACATCGCCCCTCGCGAAAACGGGTACGCCCTCCGGGCCGAGCACCGCATCTGCCTCCTCTTGAGTAATCTCTGCACGTCGGGAGGTTTTCAAACTGAAGCGGGGCAAAACATGCGCCATCAATCCACTCTCTACAAGCTCATCGGGAACGGCGAGACGAAATGTTCGATCATCCGATTGGGCACTGGTCGAAGTGGCCAGAGCGGGCCAAATAAGCATAATGAAAAGAAGCGCGCGACGCATGAGGGTTACCTCCCTAGACTAGGGTAGGAACCGAAGGCGCTGCGGTCAAACAATTCGGGAGACGGGAAGATGGACGACGAATTCAACATGTCGCTGCGGAAGTTCCTCAAGCAGGTCGGCGTGACCTCGCAACAGGCCATCGAGGACGCCATCCGCTCTGCAGGCGCGGCGGCGCATGGCAAAGAATTGAAGGTGAAAATGGTTCTGACCATCGACGAGATCGGCATGGCCCACACCGTTGATGGCAAGATCAAAGGCCCCGCAGCATGAGCCTGACACGAGATTCTGTACTCGACGTTCTGAAGAGCGTCACCGATCCGATCAGCGGCAAGGATATCGTCTCTGCGGGATTGGTGCGGGCGTTGAATGTAGAAGCGGACTCAGTACGCTTCGTGATGGAAATCGATCCGGCCCATGCCAAGAAGCTGGAGCCCGCCCGCGCGGCGGCAGAGGCCGCGCTGAAGGCTATGCCCGGCGCCGCAAAGGTTTCGGTCGCGATGACGGCCCATGCAGGCGCACCGCCGCCCCCTAGCCTCAAAGGCGATGCCCACGGGCACGGTCATTCGCATGCGAAGCCTCAGGGGCCGGAGCATATCCCCGGTGTGAAGCACGTAATCGCGGTTGCTTCGGGTAAAGGCGGCGTGGGCAAGTCCACGGTTTCCGCCAACCTCGCAGCGGCGTTCGCAGCCGAAGGTAAGCGCGTCGGATTGCTTGACGCCGATGTTTACGGGCCATCACAGCCCCGCATGCTTGGCGTTTCCGGCCGCCCCGCGAGCCCAGATGGCAAAACCATTCTGCCGCTCCGCAATCATGGCGTCACTTTGATGTCTCTCGGGCTTCTGACGCAGGAGGATGAGGCCGTGGTCTGGCGCGGGCCGATGCTGATGGGCGCGCTACAGCAGATGCTGTTCCAAGTGCAATGGGGCGCGCTCGACGTGCTGATCGTCGACCTGCCGCCCGGCACGGGTGATGTGCAAATGACGCTTTGCCAGAAGGCCGTCGTGGATGGCGCAATCGTCGTTTCGACCCCGCAAGACATCGCCCTACTCGATGCCCGCAAGGGGATCGACATGTTCAAGAAACTCGGCACCAAGATCTTCGGTCTGATCGAGAATATGTCGACGCATATCTGCTCGAACTGTGGTCATGAGGAGCACATCTTCGGCCACGGCGGTGTTGCCAAGGAAGCCGAGAAGCTGGGCGTTCCGCTTTTGGCGGAAATCCCGCTGCATCTCGACATACGCACAGCGGCCGATGGCGGCGCACCGATTGTGGTTTCCAAACCCCAAAGCGCGCAGGCCAATGCGTTCCGTGATCTTGCAAAGCGACTGATTGCCGAAGGTGTGGCATGACCGAACAACCCGTTTTCCCGCCACTTCTCAAAGGCTTGGCCGCAGGGCCGGCCAATCCCGTGCCGATCGCGATCGCACAGGCAGAACGCGGCGTGGAGGCGGGTTTGCTGGTTTGGTCGCAAACCGAAGAGCGACTTCGCGCCGCTTTGGTTCTAGCGCCGGATACGCCGCTGGAGCAGGCAATGGCGGGCCTCGTGGCCTGTGCAGTGGGGATGCAAAACGCGCTCGGCGTGCTGGCCCCGCCGGAAACCGCGCTGCATATCGACTGGACCGGTGACCTTTTGCTGAACGGCGCGCATGTGGGCGGCCTTCGGGCCATCGCCCCCCACACCAAGCCGCAAGACGTGCCTCTCTGGATGGTTGTCACGCTCGATTTGACGGTGTCTTTGCCCGATAGCCTTGAGCCGGGGCAAACACCGGATTGGACCGCTCTTGATCAGGAAGGCTGCGGAGAGGTTGAACCTATCGCGCTTCTGGAAAGCTGGGCACGGCATTCGCTTTTGTGGCTCAACGAGGTGGACGAGCCGCAAGGGCGGGCGAAGCTTTATCGCGAATGGAAGGGTCTTGTCTGGAAACTCGGGCAGGACGTCACTGTGCGGCTCCCGAAAGCGGTTCTCTCGGGCACCTTCCTTGGTGTCGACGAGAATTTCGGGATGATCCTCAAGAGCGGCGCAAAAACAGAGCTTGTGCCCCTCACCCGCCTTTTGGAAAGGGAATAAAATGCTTCTCGCCCGTGCAATCCACTTCGACGAGAGCGACACTTTCGTTTTCAGCAAACCCGCTCGTACGGGCGAATGGGCGATCTCGGGCGGCTTCGAATTCTCAAACTGGGGCGAAGGCGACCTTGTCGGCAAGGCGCGGCAGGCTTTCGCGAACGGCTGGCTCGGAGTGGAAACCTTCGGGAGGGTGACGTTCGTTGCCGTAACGCGCATCGAGGAATCGGAGTTCGATTGGCTCAAAGAGCGCCTCGCCCAGCATTTCGTTGACGTTTATGGCGCGCCTTCTCTGGAGGCGGCTCTCCCGGTTGCGGACGAAGAGTTACGGCACATGATGGAGCTTTGCGAGGATCATGCTCCGAACACGGTTCTGACCGTCTTGCGCGAGCTGACCGAAGCGGGCGTGAAGGAGCAGTTCCGCTTCCTCGAACCATCAGAGGCCGGGCTGGAGCAATTCGCCATCCACGCGGTACCGGAAGAATAAAAAAAGGGGCGCCGGAGCGCCCCTTCATTTTCGTTCGATCGAGCCTCAGTTGGCAGTCGCGTTGAACACGAAGAGCTGCTGGCCGTCGATCTTGTAGCCTTCGATCAGTTCTTTGGCGCGCGGCGAGACGAGCCACTCTTCGAGCTTCGCGGCTGCCTCCGCTTTCACATGCGCGTGCTTGGCGGGGTTCACCGGCAGGTAGGCGTATTGGTTGAAGAGCGCCGGATCACCTTCGAAGACTATCGCCAGATCGGCCTTGTTCGCGAAGTTGAGCCAGCTTGCGCGGTCGGCAAGGATGTAAGCATTCATGCCTGCCGCGGTGTTCAGTGCCGCGCCCATGCCTTGGCCGACAGCCGCATACCATTCGCCCTCGGCCGCCACTTCTGCCTTCTTCCAAAGCGCCAGTTCCATCTTGTGGGTGCCGCTGTCATCACCACGGCTCACGAATTTTGCCTGAGCAGCAGCAATGGCCTTGAGTGCGTCAGTCGCTGTCGTGGCGGCTTTCGCGCCTGCCGGATCAGCCGACGGGCCCACGATGATGAAATCGTTATACATGATCTCGCGGCGATGGGTGCCATTGCCTTCTGCGAGCCACTTTTCTTCGGCTTTTTTGGAATGCACGAGCACGGCATCCACGTCGCCATTCGCACCGAGCTCAAGCGCTTGGCCCGTGCCGACGATCAGCAGTTGCACAGTAAGCCCGATGTCTTTCTCGATTTCGGGCAGCAGCACTTCGGCCAAGCCGGAGTTCGCAAAAGATGTCGTGACCGACATCTTGAACTCTTCCGCCGAGGCGAACGCCCCGGTGAGGGCCAAAGCCGCAGACAGGATCAGAGATTTTATTTTCATGGTAACAAGTCCCCTCTGAGATAAGAGCGTGCAGTTTCTGAATGCGGCTCGGAAAAAAACTGGTCTTTCGGCGTGGTTTCCTTGATCTGGCCTGCGTGCAGAAACCAGATATCATCGCCCAGTCTGCGTGCTTGCCCGAGGTCATGCGTCGAGATCACGATGCGGGTACCCTCAGATCGCACGGCCAGCAGGATCTCTTCGATATCGCGCGTCGCGCGACCATCAAGATTGGCGCAGGGCTCATCAAGGAAGAGGAGGTCCGGCTCCAGAATGAGCGCACGGGCCAAGGCGAGCTTCTGCTTCTCGCCACCGGAAAGCACCATGCCGTGCTGATCAAGAACCTTGGAGAGCCCGACACGGGCTGCGAAGGCTTCCGCACGAGCGCGGGCCTCAGCCCGTTTCACGCCCCGCAACGTCAGCGGATAGGAGATGTTATCCAGCACCGAACGGCGCAGGATTGTCGGACTTTGGAAAACGAACGCCTGACGGAGGCGCGCATCTTCAGCAGCTACATTCCAGTGCAAGGTGCCCGTATTCGGGCGCTCCACCCCATGCATAGTTTTCAGAAGCGTGGTTTTTCCCGAGCCATTCGGGCCGAGCAGGATAGAAATCCCCTCGTCTGCAAGCTGCAGTGTAATCGGCCCGAGAATGGTCTTGCCGCCTCGACGAACCGAAACAGCCTCCATTTTCAGCGGCAGCAAAGGCGTTACCATCTGCTCCCCCTTTCGGTGCGCGAGAGCATGTGCACGCCGAGGTTCACGATGATCGCGAGGCCAATGAGGATGAAGCCCAGCGCAAGCGCCATTCCGAACTCGCCTTTGCCGGTTTCCAGCGCAATCGCGGTGGTGAGCACGCGGGTCGCATGGTCGATATTGCCCCCCACGATCATGATAGCCCCCACTTCACCGATTGCGCGCCCGAAGCCTGCCAGAGACGCCGTGAGAAGCGCGCGGCGGCCATCGACAATGAGTGTGGCAATGCGCTGACGGCGCGTGGCGTTCAGGGAAATCAGGAGGTCATGGTAATCCGCCCAAAGCTCGCGGATCGCCTGATGTGAAATGGACACGATGATCGGGGTGATGATGATCACCTGCGCGATGATCATGGCCGTTGGTGTGAAGAGAAGCCCGAGCACACCGAACGGGCCGGAGCGCGATAGCAGCACATAGACAAAAAGCCCGACCACAACGGGCGGCAACCCCATCAACGCATTGATGATCGCAATTACGACGCGGCGGAACCGAAAACGATTGACCACAAGCCATGCCCCAAGTGGCAACCCGATGGCGGACGCGATCAACGTGGCCGTAATGGTAACTCGGAGCGACAGCAGCGTGATTTCCATCAGGTCAGGATCAAACCCGACGATGAGCATCGCCGCCTGTGTAAGCCCCTCCCAGATTTTCTCCATTGGCCCCGTCCGTTTGTCCGGCTCTATTCTTGATGTTCTAGCGGGTTAGCATCCCCGGGGATCTGCATGAAATGGACATTATGAGGGTTGTTAGCGGCGGAATGTGGACATTTTGTCCAATCACGCTTGTGCGGCTTTGCACCACGCCAGAACGCTGATCAATTCCGCCGGAATCTCTTCGCCCATCCCCTCTGCAAAGGCCTGAAACGCGGCGATATTGCCGCGACTAACGGACGTGAGGACCGGAACACCCTGCACCAGCGCTTCCCCAATCAATGGTCGGAAACCTTTTCCATCGATCTCGGACTTTCCGAACTTGTTGACGATGCAAAGGCGCGGCTTCCGCGCCAAGGCCGCCTCGGACATCCCCACCGCTGTTTCCAAAGCCGCCGGATCGAGCCTGCATCCCTTTGAAAATGCGCCTAGATTCTGACTGATCCGCACAACTTCATTCATAGAGAGCACATGCAGGTCCATATCGCATTTATGCGCGGGGGCGGCTTCAGAGTTGGATTGCACGGCACCTGCCAATGCCCAGCCTTCGGCCTGCAACTGCTCGGCGACAGAAAAAAGCAGTCGATCCGCTTCCCCTTGGCCTTCGGCAACTAAATAGCCCAGCATGTCTATTTCCTCCGCAGGCGAGCCCTGCCCCCTTGTCTGCCATCGGGGCTTCTCCCACAATGCATCAACACGCGAAAGAGCACAGATGACAATCGTGAACAAGACAGGCCCGCTGCCCCTACTGCCCGACCCGAATGCCCCCGGCCTCACTCGCCGGATCGGTGGCACGGACCAGACCGGCAAGGATGTGGAAATCTCGGTCGTGGAAGAGCGCCCGCTCACCATTTACCTCAATTCCCAAGAAATCGTCACCGCGATGACGATTGGCGATTACCCGGAATATCTGGCCGTTGGATTCCTGAAAAACCAGGGAATGCTGCGCCCCGATGATATAGTCACCCAGATCGATTACGACGACGATCTTGAGGTCGTTGTGGTGAGGACCGAACGCCAAACCAGCTATGAAGAGAAGGTCAAGAAAAAGACTCGCACCTCGGGATGTGCCGTGGGAACGGTTTTCGGCGACATGATGGAGGGGCTGGAAGGCCTGACCCTGCCAGAGGCGGAAGTAAAAACCACAGACCTTTACAAGCTCGCCAAAGAGATCAACACCCTCCCCTCGCTCTATCTGGAAGCGGGCGCGATCCATGGCACGGTGCTTTGCCAAGGCGGCGAGGTGCTGGTGTATATGGAGGATGTCGGACGGCATAATGCGGTCGATAAGATCGCGGGCTGGATGTTCCTCCATGGGATCGATGCAGCAGACAAAATCCTCTACACCACGGGCCGCCTGACATCGGAGATGGTGATCAAGACCGCATTGATGGGCATTCCCGTGCTGGCCAGCCGCTCGGGCTTCACCGCATGGGGCGTGGAAATCGCGCGGCAATTGGATCTCACGCTGATCGGCAGGATGCGCGGTCAACGCTATGTCTGCCTTGCAGGCGAAGCCCGCCTCACCCGCGATGCTGTCGTTTCAGGTGAAGACGAAGACCGCAAGCACCGCCGCAAAGGGGCGCTCGATGACTGAGCGTATCGCAGGGGTCATCCTCGCAGGCGGCAAAGCCACCCGCATGGGCGGAGGCGACAAGGGCATGCGAGAGATTGGCGGGCGTCGGCTGATCGATCATGTGATCGAGCGGCTCACCCCTCAGGTTTCGACCATCGTGCTGAATGCCAATGGAGATCCGTCGCGGTTTGGCGAATTCGGCTTTCCGGTCCTGCCAGACAGCCTGCCGGATTATCCCGGCCCCCTCGCTGGCGTTCTGGCCGCGCTCGATTGGGCAGCGGAGAATGGGGTGAACCACGTGGTTTCCGTCGCTGCGGACACGCCTTTTTTTCCGCTTGATCTGGTAGAGGCCTTGAAGAAAGCAGCCGGGCCGGAAGGCCTCGCTTTGGCGGCAAACCCTGATGAGACGAGCCGCGTCCAGCGCCAACCGACGTTCGGGCTTTGGCCCGTTGCGCTGCGCCGTGACCTGCGCGCAGCCCTTGAAGGCGGCCTCCGAAAAATCGTGCTCTGGACCGATCAGCATCAGGCAGGCCAGGCCGTTTTCAGCGCCGATTATGATCCCTTCTTCAACGTGAATACCCCCGAAGACCTCGCGGCAGCCGAGGCCATAGCAAAGACCCTAGCATGAGAATTTACGGCGTCACCGGTTGGAAAAACACAGGCAAAACGGGCTTGATGGAACGCCTAGTTACAGAGATCACCGGGCGGGGTATCTCGGTCTCGACCCTCAAACACGCCCATCACGCCACCGACGTCGACCATCCCGGCCGTGACAGCTACCGCCACCGGGAAGCCGGCGCAGGCGAGGTGATCGTGACCTCTCCAAACCGCTGGGCCGTGATGCACGAGTTGCGCGGTGCGCCGGAGCCCACGATGGCGGAACTTTTGGAGAAATTTTCTCCGGTCGATCTGATCCTGATCGAAGGCTACAAGCGCGAAAGCCACCCGAAGGTGGAATGCCACCGCGCCGAAGCAGGCCGCCCTTTGATGGCACCGGAAAACGCCACCATCCGCGCAGTAGCCTCCGATAGTGCGCATGAGGGCCTCACGGTCCCGCTCTTCCATCTCGACGATACAGCCGCCATCGCTGATTTTATCCTGCGCGAGGTCGGTTTGTGAGGTTTGACGGGGTTATCATCGTCGATTGGTCGGCCGCAGCAAGACCGACAACAGGGAAAGACTCGATCTGGATTGGCCAAGCTGGCGCGGGCGCCCAAGCCCCCGTCAACGCCCCGACACGTCACGCCGCGATGGAGGTTTTGTGCCACCGCATCGAAGCGGCTCAGGCTTCAGGCCAAAGGCTCCTGATTGGCGCGGACTTTCCCTTTGCCTACCCCCAAGGCTTTGCCAAGGCGCTCACAGGGCGTCATGGCGCGCTCAGTATCTGGGAATGGCTTGCCGAGGAAGTGGCTGACGCCCCCGACAACGCCAACAACCGCTTCGATCTGGCCAACCGGATCAACGCCTCTCTCCCCGGCGTCGGCCCGTTCTGGGGGCGTCCCCCGCATCTGGATTTGCCTCACCTCCCTGCCAAAGGCTCTGCGCGGCATCGGATGCCCTTTGCCGAACGGCGCGCCGTAGAAGCCGCCGAGCGCGGAACGCAACCTGTCTGGAAGCTTTACACCACCGGATCGGTCGGATCGCAGGCCTTGTTGGGTATCGCCCGCTTTGACAAGCTGAAATCCGACCTGGGAGCAGCATGCGCCATCTGGCCTTTGGAGCCCCATGACAAGGCTGAAGTGGTGTTGGCAGAAGTCTGGCCGTCGCTTCTGACCAAGGAGATTGCGGCGGTTGAAGCACAATATCCCTGCAAGGATGCCGCACAGGTCGACATTCTGGCTCGCGCCTTTGCGGGTCTTCCACCGAAAAAACTGACAGCAATGCTATCACCAGACGCCCCGCGTGAAATCCTTGCGGAAGAGGGCTGGATTCTAGGTGCGGGTGCGGTGCAGGATTTGCGCAGCGGATTGGGGAACACATTGCCGGAACTCACGCCACCACGCCTACGCAACGACTGCTTTGCCATGCCACAAGGCGTGAACTGGGTGCCCGTAGACGAGGCCTTGGCCAAACTCGATGCCGCCTTGATCCCGCTGACCACCACAGAAACCCTTCCCGTTGCCAAAGCAGGCGGGCGGATTTTGGCGGAAGATGTCATCGCCCGCCGCTCGAACCCGCCCCGCCCGAATTCTGCCGTAGACGGTTACGGCTTTGCGCGTGATGCACTCCAAGGCGACGGCCCCTACACGCTCCCATTGGCGAAAGGCCGTGCCGCCGCTGGGCAGCCTTTTGAAGGCGTGGTGCCCCCAGGCCAAGCAATCCGCATCCTGACAGGCGCAATCCTGCCCGACGGCGTGGACACTGTGGTGCTGGAAGAGGATTGCGCTACAGATGGCGCGCGGGTCGCGTTCGACGGGCCGATCAAGGCGCGGATCAACACCCGCAAAGCCGGAGAAGACGTGGCCGAAGGGGAATTGGCCCTAGCGAAAGGCCGCCGGCTCACACCGCCGGATCTGGCGCTCTTGGCGGCGTTAGGCGTCGGCTCGGCCTCGGTCTACCGCCCTCTTCGCGTCGGTATTCTTTCAACAGGTGACGAGATCATCGCCAGGGCAGGCGACCCGGCCTTGCCGCACCAGATCCACGACGCGAACCGCCCCATGCTCTTGGAACTGGCCCGCCAATGGGGGTTCACGCCCGTCGATCTGGGCCACGTCAAAGATGACCCGAAGAAAATCCGTGCACGGCTCGACAAAGGCGCGCAAGACGCCGATGTGATCCTGACCTCGGGCGGAGCCTCGGCAGGCGATGAAGACCATGTAAGTCGCCTTCTACGGTCCGAAGCCACGCTTTCTAGCTGGCGTATCGCCATGAAACCGGGGCGGCCTCTGGCATTCGCCCTCTGGAAAGGCGTTCCCGTGCTGGGATTGCCGGGCAATCCTGTGGCCGCCTTCGTCTGCGCGTTAGTCTTTGGCCGCCCCGCGCTCACGAAAATGGCAGGCGGACCGTTCGCGGCTCCTCAAGGCTTTACGGTGCCCGCCGCCTTCGCAAAGCGCAAAAAGGCCGGGCGGCGCGAATACCTTCGCGCGCGCCTTAACGGAGACGGCCACGCCGAAGTCTTCCGCTCGGAAGGCTCGGGCCGGATTTCCGGCCTGAGTTGGGCCGAGGGTCTGGTCGAGCTGCCAGGTGGCGCCGCAGACATCGAACCGGGTACTCTGGTGCGCTTCATCCCTTACGGCAGCTTCGGGCTTTAGGCCTTGCGGATCAGATAGGCCGTTGCCCCGTCCAGGTCCTCGAACCCGACAAACTCGTTACCGGATTCGTTGCAGTAATGCGGCACGTCGATCACGGCGGCAGGGTCGGTTGCGACCAGCCTAAGCACTTCTCCGTTTCCCATCGTGGACAAGCGTTTCCGCGCTTTCAGCACAGGGAGCGGGCAAAGCAGCCCGCGGGCATCGATTTCATGGGTCCAGTGGCTATTATCGGTCATGGCGCAAGATGTAAGTGGATGGTCGTTAACTGTCCACTCTCGGTGTCGCGAGCGTGACAGAGTGCGCGCATCTTCCACCCTTTTGGGCGGGTAGCAAGTGAGGACGGGATTAGGCGATGAACGCGGATCAGAACGGCATCTGGAAATCGGGCCGGGGCAAAGGCCGCCGCACCCCCAAGGGGCGGCAATTTGATGATGCGGCATTGGCCGAGGTTGAGGCGCTTCTGGGCGATGCTCCGCGCCGCCGCGACCTCTTGATCGAATTCCTCCACCTCATTCAGGATGAATACGGCCAGCTTTCCGCCGCCCACCTGCGCGCGCTCGCAGAAGAGATGCGCCTCTCGATGGCGGAAATCTGGGAAGTTGCCACGTTCTACGCCCATTTCGATCCGCGCCGCGAAGGCGAGGCCCCGCCGCCAGATCTGACGATCCGCGTCTGCGACTCGCTTTCCTGCGAACTCGCGGGTTCCGAGGCATTGCTGAAAGCACTTGAGGCTGGCCACGACCCCGCCCGCGTCCGAGTCCTCCGCGCGCCCTGCATGGGCCGCTGTGATACCGCACCTGTGGCGGAAGTCGGCCACCGCCACGTCGATCACGCCACACCCGATCTGATCTCGAAAGTCATCGCTTCGGGCGATTTCCATCCCGAGATGCCCGATTACGAAGCCTTCGAGGCCTATAAAGCCAAAGGTGGCTACGAAAAGCTCCTCGCATACCGCGCCAATGGCGATTGGGAGAAGGTGCAGGAAGAAGTTCTCTCCGCCGGTCTTCGCGGCTTGGGCGGCGCGGGTTTCCCGTCGGGCAAGAAGTGGGGCTTCGTGCGCGCCAACCAAGGCCCGCGCTTCCTAGCCGTGAACGGCGACGAGGGCGAACCCGGCACGTTCAAGGATCGCTACTACCTCGAACGCACCCCGCATCTCTTCCTCGAAGGCATGTTGATCGCGGCATGGGCCGTCGAAGCCGAGAAATGCTTCATCTACATGCGCGACGAATACCCCGCCGTACTCCAGATCCTTCGCGCCGAAATCGCAGCCCTCGAAGCGGCTGGCATCGTTGCGAAAGGCTATATCGACCTCCGCCGGGGCGCGGGCGCCTATATCTGCGGTGAAGAAAGCGCGATGATCGAGTCGATCGAAGGCAAACGCGGCATCCCGCGCCTTCGCCCGCCCTTCGTGGCGCAGGTCGGCATCTTCGACCGCCCAACGCTGGTGCACAACGTGGAAACCCTGCTCTGGGTCGCGCGCATCTGCCGCGAAGGCGCTTCGGTTCTGAACACGACCGAGAAGAACGGCCGCAAAGGCCTCCGCTCCTACTCGGTCTCGGGCCGCGTCGCGAAGCCCGGCGTGTATCTCTTGCCTGCAGGCTCCACGATCACCGATATCATCGCAGCTTGCGGTGGCATGGAAGAAGGCCACCAGTTCAAGGCCTATCAGCCGGGTGGCCCCTCGTCCGGCCTCTTGCCTGCCTCGATGGCCGATATCCCGCTCGACTTCGACACCCTCCAACCGCACGGCACCTTCATCGGCTCAGCTGCCGTGGTGGTGCTTTCTGACAAAGACAGCGCGAAAGCCGCTGCGCTCAACATGCTACGCTTTTTCGAAAGCGAAAGCTGCGGTCAGTGCACGCCTTGCCGCGTCGGCTGCGAAAAGGCCGTGAAGCTGATGCAGGCCCCGAAATGGGATCAGGCACTGCTTACAGACCTCTGCACCGTCATGGCCGATGCCTCGATCTGCGGGCTTGGCCAAGCGGCCCCGAACCCGATCAAACTCGTTATGAAACATTTCCCGGAAGAGGTCTGAGCGATGACCGACAAGATCACCTTCTCCCTCGATGGCCGCGATGTGGCGGCCAATCCCGGCGAAACTATCTGGGACGTGGCCAAGCGCCATGGGACCGACATTCCGCACCTCTGCCACAAGGACCAGACGGGCTACCGCGCTGATGGCAATTGCCGCGCTTGCGTGGTGGAAGTGGATGGCGAGCGCACGCTCGCGGCCTCCTGCTGCCGCAACCCGTCGAAGGGCATGGTCGTCAAAACCCAATCCGAGCGCGCCACCAAAGCCCGTGCGATGGTCGTCGAACTACTGCTCGCGGACCAGCCCGCAAAGCCCGAAGCGCATGACGCCTCCTCCCATCTCTGGGACATGGCCGAGGCCAATGGCGTATCCGCAAGCCGTTTCCCCAAACTCGAAGACGGCCGCATCCCGCTTCTCGATGACAGCCACGTCGCGATGCGCGTCAACCTCGATGCCTGCATTCAATGCGGCCTCTGTGTGCGCGCCTGCCGCGAAGTGCAGGTGAACGACGTGATCGGCATGGCAGGCCGTGGCCACGATGCCTACCCGACATTCGACTTCGCGGACCCGATGGGCGAGTCCACCTGCGTGGCTTGCGGCGAATGCGTTCAGGCCTGCCCGACCGGCGCGCTGATGCCCGCAACGGTGCTCGACGCCGACCAACGAGGCGACCGCGCCGATTTCGACAGTGAAACCACCTCTGTCTGCCCCTTCTGCGGCGTGGGCTGCCAAGTCAGCCTCAAGGTGAAAGACGGCAAGGTCAAATACGTCGAGGGCATCAACGGCCCTGCGAACGAAGGCCGCCTCTGCGTCAAAGGCCGTTTCGGCTTCGACTACATCCACCACCCCCACCGCCTCACGAAGCCCCTGATCCGCAAGGAAGGTGCGCCCAAAGGCCTGAACGTCGATCCGGCGAACCCCTTCACGCATTTCCGTGAAGCCACATGGGACGAAGCGCTCGATTTCGCGGCCAAAGGCATGCTGGACCTCAAGGCGACTGACGGCGGCAAGTCTGTTGCAGGCTTCGGCTCGGCGAAATGCTCCAACGAAGAGGCCTACCTCTTCCAGAAGCTCATCCGCCAAGGCTTCGGCCACAATAACGTCGACCACTGCACCCGCCTCTGCCACGCCTCTTCTGTGGCAGCCCTGATGGAAAACGTGGGCTCCGGTGCCGTGACCGCCACCTTCAACCAGATCGAACACGCCGATGTGGCCATCGTGATCGGTTCGAACCCGACCGAAAACCACCCCGTCGCCGCGACCTACTTCAAGCACTTCGCCAAGCGCGGCGGCAAGTTGATCATTATGGACCCGCGCGGCACAGCGATGAAGCGCCACGCGGCCCATATGCTCCAGTTCAAGCCCGGTGCCGACGTGTCGATGCTGAACGCGATCATGCATGTGATCGTCGAGGAAGGGCTTTACGACCCCGCCTATATCGAGAAGTTCACCGAGAACTGGGAAGCCGAGAAAGAGCATCTCAAGGCCTACAGCCCCGAAGCGATGGAACCGATCTGCGGTATCCCCGCCGAAACCCTCCGTGCTGTGGCCCGCGATTTCGCCAAAGCCAAGGCGGGGATGATCTTCTGGGGCATGGGCATTTCGCAGCACATCCACGGCACGGACAATTCCCGCTGCCTGATCGCGCTCGCTCTCATGACCGGAAACGTCGGCAAACTGGGCGCGGGCCTTCACCCGCTACGCGGCCAGAACAACGTGCAAGGCGCCTCCGACGCGGGCCTCATCCCGATGTTCCTTCCCGACTACCAGAGCGTTACGGATGATGGCGTGCGTTCTGCTTTTGCAGAAATCTGGGGCTCGGGCGATTTCTCGGCCGAAAAGGGCCTCACAGTCACGGAAATCCTTGATGCGGTGCGTGCCGGCACCATCAAAGGCATGTACATCTTGGGTGAAAATCCCGCCATGTCCGATCCGGACGTGACCCATGCCCGCGAAGCCCTCGCGGCGCTCAGCCACCTCGTCGTGCAGGACATTTTCCTCACCGAAACCGCCAACTACGCCGATGTGATCCTGCCCGCCGCCGCCTTCTACGAGAAGTCCGGCACTGTCACCAACACGAACCGTCAGGTCCAGATCGGCCGCCCAGCGGTTACGCCGCCCGGCAACGCGCGAGAAGACTGGGCAATCACCGTCGAACTCGCCAAGCGCCTCGGGTTGGGCTGGGATTACACCCATCCCTCGCAGGTCTTCGCGGAAATGGCACGCGGGATGAAATCCCTGAAAAACATCACTTGGGAGCGTTTGGAGAACCAAGGCGCGGTGACCTATCCGTCGCTCTCGCCTGAAGACCCCGGCCAACCCATCGTGTTCGGCGACGGTTTCCCGCGCGCAGGCGGCCGCGCAAAGTTCACGCCGGCAAAGGTGATCGCACCAGCCGAATTGCCCGATGCCGACTATCCAATGGTCATGACCACGGGCCGCCAACTTGAGCACTGGCAT
>JALQUU010000181.1 GCA_023260655.1 Paracoccaceae bacterium
GATCCGATCCTTTTCGGTGACGTTGAGCGCGGGGCTCACGATCACCTTGCCGTTCACGCTCACGCGCCCCTCGGCGATCATGCGCTCGGCATCGCGGCGCGAGGCGATGCCCGCGCGGGAGAGGACTTTGGCGATGCGGTCGCCGGGTTTGGCTGTCTCTGTCATGGCCTCCGCCTACGCCGTGCGGCGGCGCGAAGCAAGGGGCTTGCCCGCGCGGGCGTGAGCGGGGAGAAAGGGCCATGACATTTCGCAGCTACATGGATCAGGCGCTGGAAGAGGCGCGGGCCGCCGCCGGTCGGGGCGAGGTGCCTGTCGGCGCGGTGATCGTCGCGCCCTCGGGCGAGGTCGTGGCGCGGGCGGGCAACCGGACCCGCGAATTGAACGACCCCACGGCCCATGCCGAAATCCTCGCCATCCGCGCCGCCTGTGCCGCTTTGGGCGACGAGCGGCTCGTGGGCCACGATCTCTATGTCACGCTCGAGCCTTGCCCGATGTGCGCCGCCGCCATCTCCTTTGCGCGGATCGGCCGCCTCTATTTCGGCGCCTCCGATCCCAAGTCGGGCGGCGTCCTGCAGGGGCCACGGGTTTTTGATCAGGCTCAATGTCATCACAAGCCAGAGATCTATGATGGATTGCAGGAGCGCGAATCGGAGGGGCTCTTGAAATCGTTTTTTCAGGATCGGAGATAGCCAGCTGCGATCCGGGGAGGGGTAGATGGCCAATAGAGAAGATCTTGCCGATTTCGTTAGAGAAGCTCTTGCC
>JALQUU010000182.1 GCA_023260655.1 Paracoccaceae bacterium
TTCCCTGCAAGGCAAGCACCATATCTCCCCTAAGGATCTCTTTGAAAACATAGGTGATATTGTCCTATCGCGGCGCGAGATGGGCACCTCCTACCACCTCTCCGTGGTGATCGACGATGCCGCGCAAGGCATCACCCTTGTGACCCGAGGCGCCGATCTTTTCGAGGCCACGAAGATCCATGTGCTTCTCCAACACCTCCTCGGCCTCCCCACGCCGCGCTACCATCACCACCGCCTGATCCGTGATGAAAACGGGAAACGCCTCGCCAAGCGAGATTATGCGCGCGCGCTCGCAACCTACCGAGCGGAAGGTCTGGCACCCGATGCCATACGCCAACACCTCGAAACGGGATAATCCCTTGGTTAACAACGATAATCAGGCGAAATCCGCTGTATGGATTGCGTCTGGATTGCGTATGGCTTGCGTCATGACGTTCGCCTCGGCTCAGCGCCCGTAAACGCCCCGCCTGCAACCCCCGCTTGCTCTCGGGCCTCCCCCGTGCCTTACTCCTTCGAAACAGAGGGAAACCCGCAATGTCCGGAGCGATCCACATCCTGAACGGCCCGAACCTGAACCGCCTCGGAAAACGCGAGCCGGAAATCTACGGCCACACCACACTGGCAGAAATCGAAGCACAGTGCCGCACCGCCGCCCATCCGCGCAACATCGTCTTCCATCAGTCGAATGCCGAATACCAACTGATCGACTGGATCCATGAGGCCATCGATCAGGAGGCCGCAGCCCTCATCATCAACCCTGCA
>JALQUU010000183.1 GCA_023260655.1 Paracoccaceae bacterium
GATGAACGAATGCGACGTGATGGTGAACATCGGCGCGCGCTTCGACGATCGTGTGACGGGCCGGCTGGATGCCTTCAGCCCCAATTCGAAGAAGATCCACATCGACATCGACCGGGCCAGCATTAACAAGGTCATCGCGGTTGATCTGCCGATCATCGGCGATTGCGCCACGGTGCTGGAACAGATGATTGCCATCTGGGGTGATCGCAAGCCGCAGGATCTATCTGGCTGGAAGGCCGACATCCAAGATTGGCGCGGCAAGAAGAGCCTCGCTTATCCCAAGGGTGCCGGCGGCGAGATCATGCCGCAGCTGGCGATCGAACGGCTGCACGCGCTGACTGAGCAGTTGGACCCGATCATCAGCACCGAAGTGGGCCAGCACCAGATGTGGGCGGCGCAGTACTTCGGCTTCAAGGCCCCCAACCGCTGGCTGACCAGCGGCGGCCTGGGCACGATGGGCTATGGCCTGCCGGCCGCCATCGGCGCGCAGCTGGGCAATCCGGACAGCCTGGTGATCGACATCGCCGGGGATGCCTCGATCCAGATGAACATCCAGGAACTGGGCACGGCCACGCAGTTCCGCCTGCCGGTGAAGGTTTTCGTGCTCAACAACGAATGGATGGGCATGGTCCGCCAATGGCAGGAACTGACCTACGAAAGCCGCTATTCGAACTCGTATTCCGACAGCCTGCCCGATTTTGTGAAGCTGGCCGAAGCCTATGGCTGGAAAGGCATCCGGATCGAGAACGAATCCCAGCTG
>JALQUU010000184.1 GCA_023260655.1 Paracoccaceae bacterium
GGATCACCGGGCGCTGGCGGCTGCCGTCCTCGGCCACGTACTCGGCATCGAGGCGCTCGGACAGGTTGAAGTCGACCTGGATCGTGCCGCACTGCCATTCGCGGCCGATCGCGTCCTTCAGCGTGTACTCGATCTTCGGGCCGTAGAAGGCGCCGTCGCCTTCCGAGATCACGAACTCGCAGCCCGAGTGACGCAGGCTGTCCATCAGCGCCTGCTCGGCCTTGTCCCACAGCTCGTCGGAGCCGATGCGCGCGGCCGGCCGGGTCGAGACCTTGTACAGGATGTCGGTGAAGCCGAAGTCGGCGTAGACCTTCTTGAGCACCTGGGTGAAGGTATCGCACTCGGCCAGGATCTGGTCCTCGGTGCAGAAGATGTGGCCGTCATCCTGGGTGAAGCCGCGCACGCGCATGATGCCGTGCAGGCCGCCCGAGGGCTCGTTGCGGTGGCACTGGCCGAACTCGCCGTAGCGCAGCGGCAGGTCGCGGTAGCTCTTGATGCCCTGCTTGAAGATCAGGATGTGGCCGGGGCAGTTCATCGGCTTCAAGGCATAGTCGCGCTTCTCCGACTCGGTCACGAACATGTTGTCGCGGTACTTGTCCCAGTGGCCAGTCTTCTCCCACAGGCCCTGGTCGAGGATCTGCGGGCCCTTGACCTCCTGGTAGCCGTGGTCGCGGTAGACACGGCGCATGTACTGCTCGACCTGCTGCCAGACCGCCCAGCCCTTGGGGTGCCAGAACACCAGGC
>JALQUU010000185.1 GCA_023260655.1 Paracoccaceae bacterium
AGCAGCTGGGCGGGACGACCGTGTTTCTCTGCTCCGACGCCGCGGCCCAGATCACCGGCACGACGATCAGCGTCGATGGCGGCTGGACGGCGCTTTAGGCCGAGAGGATCAGGCTAAGGGCGATCGCCCACATGGTCGCGCCGATCACGATTTCAATGATCTGCCAGGCGCGCGGCTTTTTCAGGAGCGGCGCCAATAGGCGAGCGCCATAGCCGAGCGAGAAGAAGAAAGCGAAAGAGGCCGAGGCCGCGCCGAGGCCGAAGGCAATCTTGTCGGCCTCCTCGGGATAGCCTGTCGAAACGGCGCCGACGATGCCGAGCGTATCGAGATAGACATGCGGGTTGAGCCAGGTGAAGGCGGCGCCGGCAAAGAGAACTTTGGCGAGCGTGGGTTGCGAGGCGCCGGCCTTGAGGCTTTCGCCGCCGTGCAGGGCAGCGCGGAAGCGGAGGGCGCCGTAGACGATGAGGAACGCCGCGCCGGCAAGGCTCATCGCGCGGGGGAGCCAGGGCAGGGCGGCCACGAAGGCGCCGAAACCGGCCACGCCGATGACGATCAAGATGGCGTCGGAGGCCGAGCACAGGAGGCAGAGCCAGAAGACATGGGCGCGGAGCAGGCCTTGGCGCAGGACAAAGGCGTTCTGTGCGCCGATGGCAAGGATGATGGAGAAACCGGTGAAAAAGCCGGTGAGCGCGGGGATCATTCCAGTTTCGCGGCCTTTGCCACCGCTTCGGCCTTGGCC
>JALQUU010000186.1:0-464 GCA_023260655.1 Paracoccaceae bacterium
GAATTGATGGGCGCCGAGATCCTCGTGCGCGCCCTGCAGGCAGAAGGCGTCAAGCAGATCTGGGGTTATCCCGGCGGCGCCGTGCTCTACATCTACGACGCGATCTACAAGCAGGACACCATCCAGCACGTGCTGGTGCGCCATGAGCAGGCGGCCGTGCACGCGGCCGACGGCTTCGCGCGCGCCACCGGCGAGGTCGGCGTCGCGCTCGTGACCTCGGGTCCCGGCCTGACCAATGCCGTCACAGGCATCGCCACCGCCTACACCGACAGCATCCCGCTGGTCGTGATCTCGGGCCAGGTGCCGACCTCGATGATCGGCTCCGACGCCTTCCAGGAATGCGACACTGTTGGCATCACGCGCCCGATCGTCAAGCACAACTTCCTGGTCAAGGACGCGCGCGACATGGCCGAGACGATGAAGAAGGCCTTCCACATCGCGCGCAGCGGCCGTCCCGGCCCGGT
>JALQUU010000186.1:474-736 GCA_023260655.1 Paracoccaceae bacterium
CAACAAGGCGCTCTACCAGGGCTACCCCGAGACAGTCGCCATGCGCAGCTACAACCCGGTGCGCAAGGGCCACGGTGGCCAGATCCGCAAGGCGTTGCAGCTGCTGATGTCGGCCAAGCGGCCCTACATCTACACCGGCGGCGGCGTGCTGCTGGGCAATGCGGTGCAGGAGCTGCGCGAGCTGGTCGACATGACCGGCTTTCCGGTGACGCACACGCTGATGGGCCTGGGCGCCTATCCGCAGACCGACCGCAAGTTCCTC
>JALQUU010000187.1 GCA_023260655.1 Paracoccaceae bacterium
TTTAATCTCTACACCATAGGGCGTGATTTTTTTGCGCAAGCGTGACACCAGCACCTCTATCGCGGTATCACTCGCATCCGCGCCAATGCCATAGACATGCTCGAGCAAGGTCGTTTTTTCAACCAGTTGTCCCATGCGGCTGGACAAACATTCAAATACAGCAAATTCTTTACGCGGCAGGCGCAGGTCTTGTCCCTCCACCAAAACAACACGGCCATCGTGCCGCAGCTGTAGCATGCCAACATCGGTAATGCTTGCCACCTTGGTCGGCTGGCGGCGCAGCAACGCCCGCACCCGCGCTTCAAGTTCTTCCATCTCGAACGGCTTTATAAGATAATCATCGGCACCTGCATCAAGCCCAACAACACGGTCTGCCGTTGTGTCGCGCGCGGTAAGCATAAGAACGGGTGTATCAATTTTTTTCGATTTCGCATTTGCCAGAATTTCAAAGCCGGACATGCCAGGCAAATTCACATCAAGAATGCACAAATCGAAATCTTCCTGCAGAAAGAACTGCAACCCTTCATACCCATCATGCACCACCGTCACCGCATGGCCGTCATCGCTAAAACGATGCAGCAGGGCAGTGGCTAGGGCCTGATTATCCTCAATTATCAAAAGTCTCATCGAATGAAAGTTTCATGAAAGTTTCGGTGGCTAGAGTGGCAGCCCTAAGGATTTTGCCATTGTGCGCACGACGTCATTTGGCAGACTTTAAAAATGGTATCATATT
>JALQUU010000188.1 GCA_023260655.1 Paracoccaceae bacterium
TTCGCGCTCGGCGCGGCCGGCTGGGGCCAGCCCGGTGCCGCCGCGCCGGAATACTTCAACCGCGAGGTGATGTACAGCTACCTCGCGATGGACGCGATCGAGTTCGCCTGATCCGGACCGATCGGCTGCAGCGGCTGCCGTCGCTTCCTGTTGAAGGTAGCACCAGAAAACGGCAAAGCCCGCATCGCTGCGGGCTTTTTCATCGGCATGCCGAGTGTCAGCACTCGACGATGTTGACCGCGAGGCCGCCGCGCGCGGTCTCCTTGTACTTGACCTTCATGTCGGCGCCGGTCTCGCGCATGGTCTTGATCACCTTGTCCAGGCTCACGAAGTGGCTGCCGTCGCCGCGCAGCGCCATGCGCGCGGCGTTGAGCGCCTTGACCGAGGCGATCGCGTTGCGCTCGATGCAGGGGATCTGCACCAGGCCGCCGACCGGATCGCAGGTCAGGCCCAGGTGGTGCTCCATGCCGATCTCGGCCGCGTTCTCGACCTGCTCGGGCGTGCCGCCGAGCACGGCGCACAGCGCGCCGGCGGCCATCGAGCAGGCCACGCCGACCTCGCCCTGGCAGCCGACCTCGGCGCCCGAGATGCTGGCGTTCTCCTTGTAGAGGATGCCGATCGCGGCCGCGGTCAGCAGGAAGTCGATCACGCCGGCGTCGTTGGCGCCCTGGATGAAGCGCGCGTAGTAATGCAGCACGGCCGGCACGATGCCGGCGGCGCCATTG
>JALQUU010000189.1 GCA_023260655.1 Paracoccaceae bacterium
ATCTTTCCCGTGTAATCCTTGGCGGCCTTTACGGCGACCAACGCACCGCCGGCCTGCATCGTGGCCATGGATGCATCGCCCAAAAGCTCCATCGAATAGATGGGGGCCGCGATTTCGCCCTTGGCCGCGATTCTGGCATCCTCGGCACGGAAACCCAAAGTCATCGCACCATCGGGGCCACTTAGGCCGGGAATGCGGACATTCTGGGCCTCAAAAACGCCACTCTTCAGCGTGCCCTGCATCAAGTTCATTGCGGGGTTACCGATGAAGGCTGCGACAAATGTATTGGCTGGGCGGTCATAGATTTCCAGCGGCGTGCCAACCTGCTGCACTTCGCCCCGGCTCATCACCACCACGCGGTCGGCCAGCGTCATCGCTTCGATCTGGTCATGGGTGACATAGATGGTTGTCGTTTTGAGCTCGTGATGCAGGTTTTTGATTTGCGCACGGGTCGAGACGCGGAGTTTGGCGTCAAGGTTGGACAATGGCTCGTCCATCAGAAAAACCTTGGGTTTTCGGACGATGGCACGCGCAAGTGCCACGCGCTGACGCTGCCCCCCTGACAGGGCGGCGGGCTTACGATCAAGAAACTCGGTCAATTCCACGGTCTGGGCTGCGCGCATCACGCGGTCATGGTGCTCGGCCTCGGGGATGCCGCGGACCTTTAGTGGAAAGCAGATATTCTCATAGACCGTCATCGTGGGGTAAAGCCCATAGGAT
>JALQUU010000190.1 GCA_023260655.1 Paracoccaceae bacterium
GACTGCTCTTGGCATCCAGGCCATCGAGCATCACCGCCGCAAGGTCCGCTTCTTCTCCACCATCGAACTGGTCAACGCCCTCGAACAGGAAAAGGCCAAAGGCAAGGCGGGGCAGATCGCCGAAGGCCTGACCAAGCTCGACCTCGTGATCTTGGACGAACTCGGATATCTGCCGTTCAGTGCCTCAGGCGGGGCGCTGCTGTTCCACCTGCTCAGCAAACTTCTGTGGTTGCCGCCCATGGTGCAAGAGTTTTCGTCCGTCATACGCATGTGATCGATTGCGAACTTCTGTCAGGCTTTTCGATGCAGCCATTTCAGAAGCTGCCAGCCGGTATGGTGATCCGCGGATCAGGTCCAAATCTCTACGCCGGGCTATCGCGCCCAAAGCTTGCTGCTGGTTTCCCCGATCCAGATCTGTTCGATCATTCTGCCCATTCGGGTCATCGCTCTCTCACACCTCCTCTACCGGCGTCACGCCGATGGTTGCGTTGCACCCATCACGGAGCGCCAGCCGGTATTGGATCCTTATAATCTTGCTGATGCGTCAACATGGCCCAGACCATTCGCGCCATCTTATTGGCCAGTGCAATCGCCACCAGCATCTTTGGCTTGCGCGCCCGCAGCCGATCAAGCCACGAGCCCTCGCGTATCGATTTCAACCCCATCCAGTTCAATCGAGACATCGCGCCGATGATCAACAGGCGCCGGATGTC
>JALQUU010000018.1 GCA_023260655.1 Paracoccaceae bacterium
GATGGGAGTTGCAACCGGCGAAATTAACTCGCAGCAACTGCTTGATCGACGTGATCACCGTAGCCTTGTAAAGCCGAAAGACGGCGAAAGTGCGCATCCATTGTACACTTGTTACCTGCAACACCCTAAGGCCGAGATATATGCGGGAAATGCTGCTAGCATTCTCCCGCTGGATCTTGGGTTTTCTCTCATAGGCGTCGGTTACGAGAATCCCGATGAGATAAACGCTGCTCTCCGTTCCACCAAGCAGTTTGATGGGAACAAAGAAATTCCATTGTGGGCTCGCTTTGTAAATTGGCGCGTGATGCCTCAAGCCGAGCTTGAAAACGCTTTTCAAGAAGCGAATTCCTACATCTTTGAAAGCGATGAGATCATGCCAGGTCCATATCTGCACATAGCGCATGACCTAATTACGATTGCCGAAGATGGGGCCGGAGGTGGCGCTAAGATCGCTAAGGAGATCGAACATCAAATAGAGAACCTTGCGAAAGATAATAAAATTCCTCCTGCTGGTTATGGTAGAAACTTCGGTTGGAGCGATGAAATGGGCGGATTCTCGTTCGGGGGATACGCATTCAAACCAAACGATCTAACCACACCAATCATTCAATCCATGAGAAATGCACAAATTGAAGCGTTCGAGAAATCACGAGGCCACGAAGCGAAGAGATTGCTGAGACTCTTGCGCGACGATCTGGCCGCATTTGGACACGAGTTTTCATGGAATAACGGTGTCTCAGGTTACCACCAAAACGCAATTCTTCACGAGATTGGTGCTTTAGAGTTCGCCGAAGTAGTCTTTGGCTACGTCAGATCGGGCAGTATCGAAGCCATCGGCGCGCAACTTAGAGATTTGGCCGATAGGCACCACCCGAAAAAATACAGGAGGAAGTAGATTGGGCAAAGACGGTCAAGAATAAACTAGAATTACTTGCCGACGAAGCGGGACAGCTTGAAAAGGCGCGGATGGTCTGGTTCTTGGGGTTCAATTGGAAATTTCCGGAAGGCGAAGGTGCCAGCGAGTAGACTGGAATTTGCATTTCCGCTTCGGTCGTCAATAAAGGCACCTTCGCAATCGCAGCGAAGGTCTGCTGCACGCTCTTTGCTGTTTCCCATGGGCCACGCAGTATTTGTCGAAACGAGATCGAAACAGACCTCTCCGCCCCCCCTTTCTCCGATGTGAAAACCCCATCTCCCCCACCTCCAACGCACGCAGCCTTAACACCCGCCCATACCCACCAACGTCATGACGCAAGCCATACGCATTCCAGACGCAATCCATACGCTTCGGAAATGTCGTTTTTTGTTGTTAACCAGAGGGTTAGAGCGATGATTCGCCGCGTTTAGGCGAATTGCTCGCGGATCAGTCTTTCATCCAACCCATGTCCCGGATCGAAGAGGATGCGGTGCCGGATATCGGGTTCCACCTGCACGTCCACCACCGCCACATCCTGCACCGAACGGCTATCGGCATCGGCCATCACGGGCCGTTTCGCCGGATCGGTCACTTCGAACCGCACATGCGCCGCCGCAGGCAAAATCGCCCCCCGCCACCGCCGAGGCCGGAACGGCGCAATCGCGGTTAGCGCCAGAACACCCGACCCGATGGGCAGGATCGGCCCATGCGCCGAGTAGTTATAAGCCGTTGATCCCGCAGGCGTCGCCACCAATGCCCCGTCGCAAACCAGCTCCTCAAGGCGCAAGCGCCCGTCCACCCAGATCTTCAACTTGGCCGCTTGCGGGCCTTGGCGCAGGAGAGAAACCTCATTGATTGCAAGGGCTTGATGCACTTCCCCCGCCACGGTTTCCGCCCGCATCGAGAGCGGATTGATCGCCGCCTCTTCTGCCGCCTGAAGCCGCGCCGCCAGATCGCTTTCGGAATAGGTGTTCATCAGAAAGCCCACCGTGCCCCGGTTCATCCCGTAAACAGGCACGTCCAAGGTCTGGGTGCGGTGCAACGTTTGCAGCATGAACCCGTCGCCCCCCAAGGCCACGATCACATCCGCATCCGCCTCATCGGTATGGCCATAGCGCCCCACAAGCACAGCCCGCGCCGTTTGGGCCACGGGGGCATCACTGGCGGCAAAGGCGATTTTCATAAGGTTCTCCGAAGTTTCCGAAAGGCGCGGCCTTGCGCGGATGGAAGCATATTGCCGCGCTCAATGCCACCCCCGCCGCCATTCCTTGCCCGTGCGTCGCTTTCAACACTTCCACAGTTCGAAGCGATGCCTTAGGAACACGCCAACCAAGTTGCCAAGGGAGCGCACCCCATGTCCGACAATGCCTTTTTCACTGAAAAACTCGCCACCCGCGACCCCGAATTGTGGGGTTCGATCACCAACGAGCTTGGCCGCCAGCGCCATGAAATCGAGCTGATCGCCTCGGAAAACATCGTCTCCGCTGCCGTGATGGAAGCGCAAGGCTCTGTTATGACGAACAAATATGCGGAAGGCTATCCGGGACGCCGCTACTATGGCGGTTGCCAGTTCGTCGACGTGGCCGAGAACCTCGCCATCGAACGCGCCTGCCAGCTCTTCAACTGCTCCTTCGCCAACGTCCAGCCGAACTCTGGTTCGCAGGCGAACCAGGGCGTCTACACCGCGCTCCTCCAGCCCGGCGACACCATCCTCGGCATGAGCCTCGACGCAGGCGGCCACCTCACCCACGGCGCGAAGCCCAACCAGTCGGGCAAGTGGTTCAACGCCGTGCAATACGGTGTCCGCAAGCAGGACAGCCAGATCGACTACGACGCGATCACGGCCCTCACCGCCGAGCACAAGCCGAAGATGATCATCGCAGGTGGCTCGGCCATCCCGCGCGTCATCGACTTCAAAAAAATGCGCGAAATCGCCGATTCCGTCGGGGCTTACCTGATGGCGGACGTGGCCCACTTCGCGGGCCTCATAGCCGCTGGCCTCTACCCTTCGCCCTTCCCGCATGCCCACGTCGCCACCACCACCACGCACAAAACCCTGCGTGGCCCGCGCGGCGGCATGATCATGACCAACGACGAAGATATCGCCAAGAAGATCAACTCGGCGATCTTCCCCGGTATCCAGGGCGGCCCCCTGATGCACGTGATCGCGGCCAAGGCCGCGGCCTTCCACGAGGCGCTGTCGCCGGCGTTCAAGGCCTACCAGCAGCAGGTGGTGAAGAACGCCGCGGCCCTGGCCGACACGCGGGTCGCGCGCGGCCTGCGCATCGTCTCCGGCCGCACCGAGAGCCACGTGATGCTGGTGGACCTGCGCGCCAAGGGACTGACCGGCAAGGAGGCCGAGACCATCCTGGGCAAGGCCCACATCACCTGCAACAAGAACGGCATCCCTTTCGATCCGGAAAAGCCCACCGTCACCTCCGGCGTCCGCCTCGGCACCCCTGCTGGTACGACCCGTGGCTTCAAGGAAGAAGAGTTCCGCCAGATCGCGCGCTGGATCGTTGAAGTGGTCGACGGCCTCGCCGCCAACGGCCCCGAAGGCAACGCCGATGTGGAAGCCAAGGTGAAGGCAGGCGTCGAAGCCCTTTGCGAGCGCTTCCCCCTCTACCCGAACCTCTGATTTCCCTACGAAATCTACCGAACAGGCGTCGCCCCGCGCGGCGCCTGTTTGCTTTTTCCCACAGCCTTCGCCATGGTCGCGCCATGTTGCAAAGCTGCTTTGAAAACTGGGCCCTGTCCACCCTCCCCCGCCCCCTCGCGCGGCTCGTGGTATTCTTTTCCCTGCAAGCCGCGTCGTGCCTTTTCGCGCTCTCGTTTCTTGCCGCTCTGATCCTCACCCGCGCGATCTGGCAGCAGGATTGGGCGCTTCAACGCTACGACGCGCTCGTCATCATCGCTGTAGGCCTGCAAGCCATCTTAATCGCCACCAAGCTCGAAACCCTCGAAGAAGCGCGCATGATCCTGCTCTTCCACCTCACAGGCACGATGATGGAATGGTTCAAGGTCTCGGCAGGCTCATGGGCCTATCCCGATCCGGGCCTCCTGAAACTCTTCGGCGTGCCGCTCTTCACGGGCTTCATGTATGCCTCGGTCGGCAGCTACATAGCACGCGCCCTCCGCCTCTTTCACATCCGCCTCGCCCCTGCGCCTCCCTACTGGAGCATCGCGGCACTCGCGGTGGCGATCTACGTGAATTTCTGGGCACACCACTTCCTGCCGGATGCCCGCGTCGCGCTCTTTGGCGCCACTGTGCTGCTCTTCGCCCGCACCCGCCTCTGGTTCCGCACGATTGATCTCTGGCTCTGGGTGCCCGTGCCCCTCGTCGCGCTTGGGGCGGCGCTCATGCTCTGGGTCGCTGAAAATATCGGCGCCTTTACAGGCACTTGGCGCTACTCAGGCCAAAAGGCTCTGCAACTGGTGAGTTGGGGTAAACTCGGCTCGTGGTATCTCTTGCTCTTCGTGGCCTTCGCCACCGTCACGCTCGTGGCGCGCCATGCGCTCCGTCCAAAGCCATGGCACCCCTCAGAGGAGGCCGCGGAACTTCAGGAACGCGAGTAGCACCGCAACGAAGGCCAGAAGGTTGAACACCAACCCGCCCGCCAGCCCGAGCCAGAACCCCTTCCGCCGATCCGCCGGATCAATGGCCGCCAGAAACGTCATCGCGGCGCGATAATCCTTCTCCAGCCCCGCCAGATCGATCCGCGCCACCAGCTTCGGATGCCGCGCCATTTCCTGCGCGGCGGCAATCCGCGTGATCCCCGCGCGGATACTCGTTGGCAAACGCCGCCCGGCCTTCTTCGCGCGCAGATGCAATGCGCCGCTGCCAAGACCCAGCTTTTCCGCCAGCATCTCTTCCAGCCGCACTGCCTTACCATCGATCTCGGAAATTTCTGTCATTTGCCCGTTCACCTCTAGCGCGCCCTCATACGCTACCGTTCGGCTTCACTCAACATCTGGAAAAGCACACAAAGCCACTGTATCCGAATGATCATGCTTCATTTCTACGATCATCCCGGCCCCACAGATGCCCCGCCCCTAATCATTGCCCACGGCCTCTACGGCTCCGGCAAAAACTGGGGGGCTATTGCCCGAAAGCTCTCGGAAGCGCGACGCGTCGTTGCCGTGGATATGCGCAATCACGGTGATAGCGCCTGGACAGAAACCCACCATTACACCGATCTTGGTGCCGATCTCGTCGAAGTCGCGGAACACATCGGCGGGCCCATTGATCTCTTGGGCCATTCCATGGGCGGCAAATCCTCGATGATCGCCGCACTCACACGCCCCGATCTGATCCGCAAACTGATCGTCGCCGACATTGCGCCCGTGAATTATTCCCACACCCAGATGATGTATATCGACGCCATGCGTTCGATCGACCTCACAGGGATCGATCGCCGCTCGCAAGCCGAAGCTGCCCTCCGCGCCGTCATCGACGATCCGGTCCTGCCTTCGTTCTTCACGCAATCGCTGGATTTGAAGGCAGGTCGCTGGAAGCTGAACCTCGACACCTTGGCCCGTGAAATGCCGAACCTCCTGTCTTTCCCGGAGGTTTCAGGCCAATTCGACGGCCCCGCGCTCTTCCTCACCGGCGCGAACTCAACTTATGTGCTGCCCGAGCACCGGGCACGCATAAAAGAGCTCTTCCCGAACGCCAAATTCGCGAAGATCCCCGGCGCCGGCCATTGGCTCCACGCCGAGAAACCCGCTGAGTTCGAAGCGGCCGTACGCCACTTCCTCGCGGCTTAATTCGTTTCGACGATGGCTTTTGCGACGAAGTAGGCCACGGGCAGTGACACCACAAATCCGATCCCTGCCGCGATCAGGATCGGCACCAGTGTGTCATAGCCCATGGTGAGCGCAGCAATCACAAGCGTGCCCGCGACGGTCGTGGAAATCAGCGAATAAAGAATGGAGGCAAGGCGCATCATGGCAATGTTTCCTTTTCGGGCGCGGTCCCGAAAATACACATTCCCTATTTAGAATTGATGCGCCTTGATCCTGATCAACCGCGAAGCGACATCCGCTTCATGATGCCGTCCTTCATAACGGCCTGGTGGTAAACCGCGCCCACGATATGCAGCCCGACGAAGGCCAACAGGAGCGCCTTCATCACCTCATGCGCTTCACCGGCTGCGCCCACGGACCCGAACCATGCCACAGCGCCGGAAATCGGCAGCGCAAACATCAGCGCATAAAGTCCGGTATGGACAATATGGGACACCCGCTGCTGCATCGGCGGTGCAGGCAATTCCTCTGGCACCCCAACGCTCTTACGCAGTGCCAAACGCCAAACAGCGAAGAGCCCGACGAGAATGCCGCCAAAAACATGCGCGGCAACGAGGGGCGAGAATGCGAACTCCTGCCCTTTCATCACGGCGCGGAATGCTGCGGAAATCCTATCATGGAAAACGAACTGCTGCAGGATGAGCAGAAAAACCAGCCAGTGAAGAATGATCTGGACGCGAGAATACTTGGTCATTGGAAACCCCCAAAAACTGGACCGTCAGGGGTGATACGGCGCAAAGCGCTTTTTCCGTCGCCCCGAACCACAGCTTTTTCACTGCGGCACAGGGAGCCTAGACCTGCCAAGAAGATAAGGGAACGGCTGTCTTACGACAGGTTCACAGGTATCCAATCAGACCCACAGGCGCATTCTCGTCGCGCTCGTAGTCAATCGCGGGGCGCTCCTCGGCGCGGGTCGCGCGTTTGAATTCGAAGCGCAACTCTCCGCCTTCCTCTTCTGAAGCCACAACAAGCGCCTGCATCAGGTGCCGCGACCCGTCATACAGATCGATCAACCCCCGCAAATGCGGTGCCACATCGGCATCCAAAGCAAAGCCGCCCTGCCACATCCGCAGCACAGGCCAGCTTTCCTGACCAACCTCGACCTTCAGCCGCGACTTCTTCTTCGCTGCCAGTTTACGCGCCGCATCCAGGCCTTCTTGCAATTCGCGCGTCAGAAAAGTCGTCATCGATTCCTCCATCCCTCACGCAACAATGTTGCGCGGCAAAAATTAAAATCAAGAAAACAAAGGGATAATTTCCGCATCCTTTTCCTGCGTTGCCTCTTGGCAACGGGAGCAACTTTCACGCCAATCCCGAATTGTGCAGGAATGCAGGGCTTCTGCGCTCCGCAAAGGGGTGCCGGGAGGATCGTTTGGCTCTACTTTCTCCGGCGAAAGGAGCATTCCATGGGCTTACTGATCGACGGCGTCTGGCACGACAAATGGTATGACACCTCCAAAACCGGAGGTGCTTTCGAACGCACGACAACCACGTTCCGGAACTGGATCACCCCCGATGGCGCCCCCGGCCCCTCGGGCAAAGGCGGTTTCAAAGCCGAAGCGGATCGCTACCATCTCTATGTGTCCTACGCCTGCCCTTGGGCGCATCGCACCCTGATCCTCCGCGCCCTCAAAGGGCTGGAAAGCCTGATCGGGGTATCCGCCGTCCATCCCGACATGGGCAGCGACGGCTGGACCTTCGCCGCCGACTTCTCCGGCACCACGGGAGACCGCCTTTTCGGCCTCGATTTCCTGCGCGAGCTTTACACCAAGGCCGATCCGAACATCTCCGGCCGCGTCACGGTGCCTGTGCTCTGGGACAAAGCCACGGGTTCCATCGTCTCGAACGAAAGCGCCGAGATCATCCAGATGCTGAACTCGGCCTTCGATCCCCTCACGGGCAACACTGCCGATTTCAATCCCGAACCCCTGCGCGCTGAGATGGCCGATGTAGATGCCCGCATCTACGACACCGTGAATAACGGCGTCTACAAATGTGGTTTCGCCACCACCCAGCGCGCCTATGACGCCGCCATCTCCCCGCTTTTCGAAACGCTCGACTGGCTCGAAACCCGCCTTGCGGATCGTCGCTTCCTCATGGGCGATGCCCCAATTCTCTCCGATTGGCGACTTTTCACAACGCTCGTCCGGTTCGATGCGGTCTATCACGGCCATTTCAAATGCAATCGCGCGCGCATTGTCGATAACCCCAACCTCTGGGCCTACACCCGCGACCTCTACCAATGGCCGGGCGTCGCGAGCACCGTGCACATGGATCACATCACGCGGCACTATTACTGGTCCCATACCACGATCAACTCGCACCGGATCATCCCCATCGGCCCGAAGCTAGACTTCTCCGCCCCTCACGGGCGCGGCTAAAGCAGCCACCAAACGTCGCTCCTCTGCTTGCTCCCCGCTCTGTTTCGCGGCACATCAACCGCGTAACCACGGGGCGCAAAAGATGAACGGCAGAGATCACGGAGGCGGACTAGACGCAGCAGCGGCCCAATGGGGCGGCACTCGCGCAGACTGGCTTGACCTCTCCACGGGCATCAATCCCGTCCCCTATCCAGTCCCTTCCCTTTCCGCAGACGCTTGGAATGCGCTCCCCGACAAAGGCGCGCAAAAGCGCCTGATCGCCGCCGCCCGCCAGTTCTGGAACGTACCGAGCGAGGCCGCGATCCTCCCCGCCCCCGGCGCTTCCGCCCTCATCGCCCGCATGCCCGCCATCGCCCCCGGCGCGGCCTATGTCGAAGCGCCCACCTATAACGAACACGCCGCAGCCTTCGCCGCCCTTGGCCGCCTCGCCACCAGCCCTCAGGCCGCTACCCATATCCACGTTCACCCGAACAACCCCGATGGCCGCCGCTTCACCGCACCGCTCTCCGCCCGCTTCACCGTGATCGACGAAAGCTTCTGCGACGTGACCCCCTCGGAAACCCGCATCCAAGAAGCCGCCCGCCCCGGCGTGGTCGTGCTGAAAAGTTTCGGCAAGTTCTGGGGCCTCGCTGGCCTGCGCTTGGGCTTCGCCATTGCCCAGCCCGAAACTCTGGGCCAAATGCCCGACCTCATCGGCCCATGGGCCGTCTCCGGCCTCGCGCTCGAAATCGGTGTAGCCGCCCTCTCAGATCAAGCTTGGGCCGAAACCACCCGCGCCCGCCTCGCACAAGACACCGCCCGCCTCGACTCGCTCATGGCAGCGCATGCCACCCTCGTCGGCGGCACGCCCCTCTTCCGCCTTTACGATGTGCGCGATGCCGCCGCCTTTCAGGAACGGCTGGCCAAGCACCACATCTGGTCCCGTATCTTCCCCTATTCCAAAACGTGGATCCGCTTGGGCCTTCCCCACCCTTCCCGCTGGTTCCAACTCGAGGCCGCGCTATGATCCTCGCCCTCGCCATGCTCCTAGATGCCGCCTTGGGCGAACCCAAATGGCTCTGGGATCGCGCCCCTCATCCCGCCGTCCTGATGGGCCGCGCGGTTTCTTGGCTCGAAAAGCACCTCAACCACGGCACTTCCCGTCGCTTCAAAGGCACCCTCGCCCAAGCGATACTTGTTCTGTCGGCCTTCGTGATCGGCACCGCCCTTTCGGCCCTCGGCCCGGTCGCTGAAATCATCGCTGCCGCGATCCTTCTGGCCCAAAAAAGCCTCGTCGAGCATGTGCTTGCCGTCGCCAAAGGCCTCCGCCGCTCGCTGCCCGAAGGGCGCGCAGCCGTTGCCATGATCGTCTCGCGTGACACTGCCGAGATGGACGAAACAGCCGCCGCCCGAGCCGCCATCGAAAGCGCCGCCGAAAACCTCTCCGACGGCGTCGTCGCCCCCGCCTTCTGGTTCTTCGTCGCAGGCCTTCCCGGCATCCTGATCTACAAGATCACCAACACCGCCGACAGCACCGTGGGCTACCGCACACCCCGCTTCGAACAATACGGTTGGGCCGCCGCCCGCCTTGATGACGTGCTTAATCTGATCCCCGCGCGCCTCACCTCCCTCATCATCGCGCTGCTCTACGGCCTTCTCCCCCGCTGGCGCGCCATCGTCTCCGATGCCCGCCGCCACAAATCCCCGAATGCAGGTTGGCCCGAAGCCGCTATGGCCCGCGCGCTCGATGTCGCCCTTGCAGGCCCCCGCGCCTATCACGGCCAAACCCAGACCTTCCCCTATGTGCACCCCGAAGGCCGCCAGAAACTCGACGCCACGGATATCGAAGCCGCCGCCCGCATCCTCTGGCACGTCTGGGCAGCTCTCCTTTTCATCACAGTCACTTCATCTCTGCTCTTCTGAGAGTTGCACCCCCGACCGATCCTGATAGCTTCGCGCCAATTCAGGAGAACACGATGCGCGCCCTTGCCCCCTTGCTCACTGCCCTCTGCCTCGCCGCCCCAGCCGCCTTCGCGGATTGCGGAGCCGACTTCCCCGGCTTCCTGCGCGAGGTAAAGGCCGAGGCGCTCAAGAAGGGTCACAACAACGACACCATCAACCGTTTTCTGGCCAACGCGCGGCAGGATGCAAAGGTCCTCACCGCCGATCGCAAGCAAGGCGTTTTCCAGATGGATTTCTCCAGCTTTTCGAAGCGCCTGATTTCTGACGCCCGCACCCAGAAAGGCCGCGCCCTTGCCAAGCAGCACGGCTCGACCTTTGCCCGTGCCGAACAGAAATACGGCGTTCCGCGCGGCGTGCTCCTCGCCTTCTGGGCTTTCGAGACTGACTACGGCTCCTACCAAGGCGATTTCAAAACACTGAACGCGCTCCTCACCCTCGCCCATGATTGCCGCCGCCCCACGCTCTTCCGCCCACAGATCTTTGCCGCGCTTGAGCTTTTCGAGAAGGGTGACTTCGATCCGGTGAAAACCACCGGCGCTTGGGCGGGCGAAATCGGCATGGTCCAGATGCTCCCGCGCGATATCCTCGAAAATGGCGTCGATGGCGATGGCCATATCCGCCTGAAAACCTCTCCGGTGGATGCGCTTCTTTCCGGCGCGAGAATGCTGCAAAGCCTCGGCTGGAAAGCAGGCCAACCGTGGCTTCAGGAAGTCGATGTGCCCGCTTCGATGGACTGGTCTCTCTCCGGCACTGGCAAACCGCGCAAAGCCTCGGATTGGGCCAAAATGGGCGTGAAGGCCCGCTCGGGCACTCTCCCGAACCTGCCCGCAAGCCTCATCCTGCCCCAAGGCCACAAAGGCCCCGCCTTCCTCGCCTATCCAAACTTCGACGTCTATTTTGAGTGGAACCAGAGCTTCACCTACGTGCTCACCGCCGCCGAATTCGCCAATCACCTGATGGGCGCCCCTGCTTTCCGGCCCAAATCTCCTGAAGCGGGGCTCTCCGGCGATCAGATGAAGCAGTTGCAATCCAAACTGGCCCATCGCGGCCATGACGTCGGCAAAGTGGATGGCATCCTCGGCTCCGGCACCCGCGCCGCCGTCCAAGCTTAGCAAAAGCGCCTCGGCCTCCCCGCTGATGGCTGGCCCACCAAGGCGCTCCTCGGAAGGCTCTAACGCCAGTCGTCAGGCGACGAGCTGCTCGGCCTTCTTCAGGTCGACCGACACCAGCTGCGAAACGCCCTGCTCCTGCATGGTCACGCCAAAGAGGCGATCCATCCGCGCCATGGTCACGGCGTGGTGCGTGATGATGAGGAAGCGCGTATCGGTCCGCCGTGTCATCTCGTCCAGAAGATCACAGAACCGCGTCACGTTCGCATCGTCCAAAGGTGCATCCACCTCGTCGAGCACACAAATCGGCGCCGGATTGGCGAGGAACACCGCGAAAATCAGCGCCAGCGCCGTCAGGGTTTGCTCACCCCCCGAGAGAAGCGACAGCGTCGACAATTTCTTACCCGGCGGCTGGCACATAATCTCCAGCCCCGCTTCCAACGGATCATCCGACTCCACCAGCACAAGGCTCGCCTCGCCGCCGCCGAAAAGATGCGTGAACAAGAGCGAGAAGTTCGAATTGACCTGCTCGAAGGCCGTCAAAAGCCGCTCCCGCCCTTCGCGGTTCAGGCTGGAAATGCCCGAACGCAGCGCGCGGATCGCCTCCTCCAGATCGGCCTTTTCATTGGCAAGGTTATCGTGCTCTTCCTGAACCGCCTTCGCGTCTTCCTCGGCCCGCAGGTTCACAGCCCCCAAGGCCTCGCGCTGCCGTTTCAGGCGGTTCACATCGGCTTCCACCTCGTCGGAGGGCGGCATCGCTTCGGAATTGCCGCCGAGCCGCTCCAGCAAAGCTTCCGGAGTGGTTTCCAGATCTTCGGAAATCCGCTCCGAGGCATAGGCCACAGTTTCCCGCGCCGCATCCGCCCGCGCTTCGGCCCGCGCCCGCGCTTCCCGCGCTTCACCTGCCAAACGCTCCGCATCGCGCTCTTGGCCATGGGCATCGCGCAAGGCGCTCTCGGCTTCCGCCAAAGCATCCGCAGCCGCCGCGCGCCGCCCTTCGGCCTTCTCGATTTCCTCGCCCAAAGCCTCGCGCTTGGCCGAGATTTCCTCGGGGGCCGCACTGGCCTCTTCCAAGGCTTCTTCGCTTTCCTCGCGCCGCGCCGCCAGTTCCGAAGCCCGCACCTTCGCGGTCTCCAAACGGTGACGCCAGCCCGAAAGCTCCTTCGTCACTTCCTGCGAGCGCCGCGTCCGCGCCTCACCCTCACGGCGTACCTCGTCATGTGCCGAACGTCGAGACATCATGGTGATCCGCGCCGCTTCCACCGTCATGCGGATGTCTTCCACCGAGGCCCGCGCATCCTCAAGGCTATCCAGCGCGCCCATGGCACGCTCGGCCTCCAGCATCCGCGCCTGCGCGCCCATCGCCTCTTCCTCGTGCCGCGCCACCGCAAGCCCGAGGCTTTCCAGCTTTGCCGCGGCCAAGCTCTTATCTGCCTCCGCACGGTTCAGCGCCCGCGCCGCTTCCGCCACTCGCGTATCCGCTGCGCGGCGAGCAACACGCGCGGCCTGATCCGCGTCGGTCAAAGCGCGCAACCGCGCCGTCAGCGCCTCATGGGCATCCCGCGCCCCGTCCACCTTCGCCGTGGCCCGCGCCATTTGCTGCTTGAGACCTTCCAAGCGGTTCAACTGCTCCAGCCGAAGTGCCGCCGCCGACGGCGCTTCCTCGGCCCAAGACCGGAACCCGTCCCACCGCCAAAGATCGCCTTCCAGCGAAACCAGCCGCTGCCCCGGCTTCAACAAAGGCTGCAGCCGCACCGCATCCTCGGCATCCACCAAACCGATCTGCGCCATCCGGCGTTCCAGCACTTCCGGCACCGAAACATGCGCCGAAAGCGCCGTCACGCCCTCAGGCAGCGCCTGCACCTCGTCATAGGCCGGCAACGCCGACCATCCCGAAGGCCCGTCCGCCTCAACCTCGGGCGCGCGCAGGTCATCCGCCAAAGCCGCCCCGAGCGCCTTCTCGAACCCCATCTCGACCTGCAAACGGTCAATGATCTGGCCACCTTCCGCAGTATCCCGCTCCAGAAGCCGCGCCAAAGCCGTAGCTTCGGCCCGCAACGCGTTCAACTCGCCATCCGCTTCCGAACGTTCGCCCCGCGCTTCCGCTTCCCGCGATTGGGTCTCCGCCCGCGCGGCTTCCGCTTCCGCCAGAACCTCTTCCGCCGAAGCTGCCGTCGCCTGCGCCTCTTTCGCTTGCTCCAGCGCCAGTTCCTGCGCTTCCGCAGCACTTTCCAAAGCCTCGCGCGCCGCCTCAACAGCTTCCCGCGCCCGCTCCGCTTCTGCCTCCGAGCGCTCCCGCGTCTTGCGGCTGTCTTCCACCAAACGCTGCGCCGATTGGTGCCGCGCCGCCAAGCGCGCCACATCCTCGGTGATCTGGCTCAACTCGGCCTCGCGCTCCTGCAGCACCGAAGCCGCTTCCCGCGCCGCTTCTGCCGCCATCTCCAGGCGCTCGCCGTGCCCTTCGCCTGCCTTCGCAAGCTCGCGCGCTTCCCACTCCAGCCGCTGGATCACCTCGCCCGCATCGCGGTTGAGCCCGCCTTCCCGCTCCATATCGCGGTCAATCTGCAGGATGCGGTTCTTCAACGTCTCGATCTGTTCGCGCGCTCGGCTTTCCTGATCCACCAAGGCATCGCGCTGCACGATCAGCCGTTGCAGGATCGCCCCTGCAATCGCTTCTTCCTCGCGCTTCGGCGGCATCGCATCTTCCGCAGCCACCCGCGCCTTGGCCGCAGCCCGCGCTGCCAGTTCCGCCTGCGCCGCCGCCGTCACCCTCTCGCGCAGCGCCGCTTCCACCACGGCCCGCGCCTCATCGGCCTCGCGCCAGCGGCGATACAGCAACATGCCTTCCGCCGTCCGCAACTCCTCGCCAATCGCCCGGTACCGCGCCGCCTGCCGCGCTTGCCGCTCAAGGCTCTGAAGCTGCTGCGCCAATTGCTCCAGCACATCATCCACGCGCGCCAAATTCTGCTCGGCACTGTTAAGCTTCAGTTCCGCTTCGTGGCGGCGCTGATAAAGCCCCGAAATCCCCGCCGCCTCTTCCAGAATCCGGCGGCGGCTCTTCGGCTTGGCGTTGATCAGTTCCGAAATCTGCCCCTGCCGCACCAGCGCAGGCGAATGCGCACCCGTCGAGGCGTCCGCAAACAGCATCTGCACATCGCGCGCCCGCACATCCTTGGAATTCACCTTATAGGCCGAGCCGACATCCCGCGTGATCCGCCGGATGATTTCCAATTGGTCGCTATCGTTGAACCCCGCAGGGGCCAGCCGATCCTCGTTATCCAGAACCAGCGCCACTTCCGCGAAGTTCCGCGCAGGCCGCGTGGCCGCCCCCGCGAAGATCACGTCTTCCATCCCGCCGCCGCGCATCGCCGTCGGGCGGTTCTCGCCCATCACCCAGCGTAAGGCTTCCAGAAGGTTCGACTTGCCACACCCGTTCGGCCCGACAACACCTGTCAGCCCGTCCTTGATCAGAAGGTCCGTCGGATCGACGAAGCTCTTGAAGCCAGTGAGTCGCAGTTTCGTAAAACGCACACGTTACTCCCGTGCCCTCAGGGTGGTGGCCAAGAGTGCCAAGCACAGCCCCGTCGAGTCAACGCGCTTTAACCCGATCTGGGGTGAATGGCGGGGTTATCCACAAGATATGGGGCTTTTCCACAGCCTCTTGCAGCTTTCCTCACTGTGCCGCAGCTTGGTGGCGAACGAAAGGAAACCCCATGGAATCGCCCCGCTTCCATCAACTTCCCCCCGAAGCGGACATGACCGATGTCCACGCACTCCTGATCGCCGCTTTCGCCTATATGGAGGGCCGGATCGACCCACCCTCCTCCCTCACCCGCATGACAGCCGCCTCCTTCTCCGAGGCCGCGAAGGCTGGCGAGCTTTGGGTTGCCGGAACGCCCCCCATCGCTTGCATGGTGCTCACACCGCAAACAGATACGCTCTACTTGGGGAAAATGGCCATCGCACCTTCGCATCGCGGCTCAGGACTGGCGCGCCGGATGATCGCCCACGCCACAGAGCGCGCCAAAGCGCTCGGCCTGCCTTCCGTCACCCTACAAACGCGCATCGAACTGGTCGAGAACCAGAGGGCCTTCACCGCGCTCGGCTTCACCGAAACGGGCCGCACCGCCCATGCGGGCTACCCGTCACCGACCTCAATCACCTACTGCCGCGAAGTGTGAAGCGCCCACAGGCTGCGCCACCGCCACTTTGCAATGATCCACGAGGATCAGGGCAGGATTCTCGATCCCTTCCAACAGGATCGTCTCCACCAGCTGCCCCAAAGTGCACTGCACCCGCCGCTCGCGCCGCGTCGCCACGCGCTCGGCAATCAGCACAGCCGCATCCGCGCGCACACCTGCCGCCATCAGAGCCTCTGCCAAGGGCGCTGCCGTATGCACCCCCATGTAAATCGCCAGCCGCGTTCCTGGCCGTAGCCCACGCGCGATGTCTTCAGGCATTGCCCCCGTCAGCGCCGTTCCGGTTCTGTGGCTTAGCCACCCAGCGCCCCGCCCGCCAAAGCGCGCGCATCAAGCGCCCCGCAAGGTCCGGCTCCTGATCGGCCCAACTGCTCCGCGCCGCCAACACCTTCTCCGGTGCTTGGCTCCAGATCGCCGAACCCGGCAACACAAGCTGCGCGCCCGCCTCTTCCACCGCATGGCTGCCCCAAGGCTAGCCCACGCAAAAACCGTCGATTTCTCCCGCATTCAGCGCATCCGCCATCCGCGGCGGCGGCACGGTCCGCACCTCCAATGCCCCCGGCGGCAAAATCCCGTCCAGCCAGTACGCCAGCAGTTCCGCCTGCATCGAGAACGGAAACGGCACCCCGATCCGTAGCGTCTGCCCCAGTTCCGCCAAGGCACGTCCCGCGCGCAAGGGATCATCGAAAGGAACCTCCGGCAGATGCGACCCCAAGCCGAACACCTGCCCGTTCATCGAGAGCACCATCAGCGCATCAAGCCCCTGCGATCCGCCCCCAAGGCCAACCGCCCGCGCCACAGGCACCACCGAAAGCATATGCGCCGCGTCGACGCCGCCCACATCCAGAAGATCCCGCAGCATCGACCAGTTGGTCGCCCGCGTCAGGTCCAGTTGCAGCCCTTCTTCCTCGGCAAACCCGAACTCCAGCGCCGCAATCGCCGAAGAAGAATCCAGAAGCGGCATATATCCAAATCGCAGCGTCCGGCTCATTTCAGCATCTCCGCCGCCATCACAATGGCCTGCGCCACATCCGGCAGCCGCTTGCCCTGATCCATCGCGGTCTTGCGCATCAGCGCATAGGCTTGCTCTTCCGGAATGCCCTTGGCCCGCATGATGAACCCCTTGGCGCGGTCGATAAGCTTGCGCTCTTCCAAAGCCGCTTTCGTTGCCGAAAGCTCCGCCCGCATCCGGCTCACCATATGGAACCGTGCAATCGCCGCATCGAGAACAGGCCGGATACGTTCGGGCCGCAACCCATCCACCACATAGGCCGAAACCCCCACCTCGATCGCTGCCCGCGTCAGCCCCGGATCGGAGCGATCCACGAAAATCGCCACAGGCCGCTCCGTCGGCCCCGAGGCCACCGCCAACTCCTCCAGCATATCCCGAGAAGGGCTCGCAATTTCGATCAGCACGAGATCAGGCCGGACATCGGCCACCCGCCGCGCCAGCCCCGCCCCGTCTCCCAACACCAGAATCCGATGGTCTCCGGACTCGCGGAGCGCATCCACGATATCCAAGGCCCGCTGGCGGTCGTTCTCGACGACGATGATGGTCAATTGTTCAGCCATTTGCCGCGACCGAAGCACAGCGCCCCAGCCGCAACTAGCGATCCCGCAGCCCCACCATCCAAAAGCAAAGCGCAGCGCCCATTTCCTGAGCGCCGCGCCATTCTATGCCCGATTTTTCAGCGACTTATGATTTAAGCGCCACCAAAATCTCCCGCGCGGTCTCTTCCCGCACCGATTTTTGCGCCACCATCTCGGCAGCCACCTGCCCGATCTGGTCACCCTTGGCCCCAGCCGAAACCGCAAGGTTGCGCGCATGCAGCGTCATATGTCCGCGCTGGATGCCTTCCGTCGCCAAAGCCCGCATCGCCGAGAAGTTCTGCACCAACCCGACCGCTGCCATCACCCGCGCCAAGCGGTCTGCATTGGTGATCCCCATGATCTTCAGCGAGGCCCGCGCTGTCGGATGCGCCCGCGTCGCACCGCCCACGATCCCCACAGGCATCGGGCATTCGATCATCCCCACCAGATCGCCGTTCTTGTCCTTCTCGTAGGTGGTCAAAGGCCCATAGCCACCCGGCCGAGTCGCGGCATAGGCGTGCGCGCCAGCTTCCAAGGCCCGCGTATCCTGCCCCGTCGCCATCCCTACAGCGGAAATCCCGTTCATGATCCCCTTGTTATGCGTCGCCGCGCGATAGGGATCGCAGGCCGCAAAGGCATGGGCTTCGAGGATACCCTGCACCGTCTCCGCACCGATCTCCGCCGCTGGCCAAGTCGCCCGCGCCCGCACGAGCCGCCGATCGGCAAGGTTCGAAAGAATGCGCAGCCGCGCCGTGCCGCCTGTCCATCCTTCCAGATGCGGCGCACAGGTCTCGGCCATGGTGTTCACCGCATTCGCCCCCATCGCATCGCGCACATCCACGATCAGATGCACGATGAGGAAACCGCCCGCCACCCGCGCTTCAACCGAACGGAACCCGCCACCGAGCTTCACCAGCATCGGGTCCACCCCGTCGCAAAGCGCCTTCAACTCCGCTTCCCGTTCGAGCACCCGCGCCCGCGCCAGATGCGGATCGGCCAGCCCCGTGATCTGCACCTGAGCAATCATCCGTGGCGCATCCGCCGAAGTGGTGATCCCGCCCGCCTCACGGCAGGCCCGCGCCCCGTTGCACACAGCCGCAATCACGCTCGCCTCTTCCGTGGCCATCGGCACCAAGGCATCCACCCCGTCCACCGTCACGTTGGTCGCCACCCCCAAGGGGATCGCCATCACCGAAACCACGTTCTCCGACAGATGCTCGCACAACTCGCCCGAAGCCTCCGCCTCCCGCTCGAGATGCGCCACTTCCGCTTCCGAAAGCCCCGTCACTTCGGCCACTTTCGCCAGCCGCTCGGCCCGCGTCAGCGCATGAAAGCCCGAAATCCGCGATGTCATGCCAGTCTCCCCCAAAGCACATCACACAAAGTTCCCAAACGCGCTTCTGCCGCGATCATCGCATCCACGATCAGATCCTCGCGCCAGCGCCGCCCCACGAGCTGCACGTTGATCGGCTGATCCCCCTGCGGCAGCTTCGCCAGATGGGTCGGGAAATTGCCCGCAGGCAACCCCATGAAATTCATAGAATAGGACCAAAGCGCCGACCCCAAGGCCTCCCGCACCCCCTCGGCCCCTTCCGTATCCCGATCCGGCCGGAAGAACGGCTGCGGCAGGAAGGGCGTCAGTACCAAGGGATAATCCTCAAGGAAAAGCGACCACTCCCTCGCAAAGCCCGTCCGCGCCGCCATGACCCGCAACAGCTCCGCCCCTTCGTAGGGTTGGAACTGGCGGTAATACTCGGCAAAAATCGCCTGCACCGTCTCCGATCCCGCCTTGGCGATATCACCGCCCATCAATTGCGAAACCTCGCCCATCAAGGCGCGGTAGCCTGCCAAGGCGCATGGCTCGATATCCGGCACATCAACTTCCGCCACCGCATATCCCGCATCCGAAAGCGCATCCGCTGCCTTGGTTATCGCCACATTCACTTCCGGATGCACCTCGAACCCCGGCACGTTCCGCGTCATCGCCACACGGATCGGCCCCTCCAAACCCGCACCCCGATAAGGCAAAGGCACATGGAACGGATCGCGCGCATCCGGCGCCACCGCCGCAGGCATCCCCAAAGCCAGATCCCGCGCCGTCCGCGTGATCAACCCCTGCACGGACATTGACTGCGCCAACATCCCCCGCTCCGCCTTCTGCGACGGGTTCCACGCCGGCACCCTCCCCAATCCGGGCTTCACCGTCACCGCGCCATTCGCCGCTGCCGGAAACCGCAAGGAGCCGCCAATATCATTGCCATGCGCCAAAGCGCCGATCCCTGCCATCACCGCAGATCCGGCCCCGCCCGATGATCCCCCCGCCGACACATGTTGCCCCCAAGGGTTATGCGTGCGCCCGTAGAGAGGATTGTCGGTATCGGCGCGGAAGGAAAATTCGGGCGTATTCGTTCGCCCGATCACCACCGCGCCCGCTTTCTGTAAATTCTCCACGAAGGGCGCATCGGCAGGCGCGATCATATCCTTCAACGCCACCACCCCGTTCGTCGTGGCATGGCCCGCCTGGTCCACGTTGACCTTGATGGTCACTGGAACCCCGTGCAACGGCCCGGGCTTTGCCCCGGTCTTCACGCCGGCATCGAGCGCCCGCGCCCGCGCCAAAGCCTCTTCGCCGAGATCCTCCACCACGGCATTCAGCCCCGGATTGACCGCCCGCATCCGCTCCACCGCCGAGGCCACCGCCGCCTCGGCACTCACCCGACCCGCCCGGGTCCAGTCCGTCAACTCCGCAGCACTCAGCTGCCACAACGGGCGCTCCACCATCTCGTCCCTTCCTCGCTTTGCTCAAGCCGGAGCCTAAGCCCGCAAGCCCGCGAAGGTCAAAGGGGTGCAGAACAAATTTCCGCACACCGCCGAAAGCACCATAAAAGCAAAAGGGCCGCCCCCTACGGAGCAGCCCCATTATTTCGCTTTCCCAAATATCCTCGGGGGTGCGGGGGCAGACAGCCCCCGCCGCGCGCTTAGTCCTTGGCGTAGCCGATGGTCTGAAGCGCCACCTTGATCTCGTCGAGAATCGCCGGATCGTCGATGGTCGCAGGCATCTTGAAGGTCTCGCTATCGGCAATCTTCACCATGGTCGCCCGCAGGATCTTGCCCGAGCGCGTCTTCGGCAGGCGGTCCACCACCACGGCGCGCTTGAAATCCGCCACAGGCCCGATCTGGTCCCGCATCAGCTTCACGCATTCCTTGACGATCTCGTCATGCGGGCGGTTCACGCCCTTGGTGAGGCAGAGGAAGCCCACAGGCACTTGGCCCTTGAGCTGGTCCGTTGCCCCGATCACCGCGCATTCCGCCACATCGGCGTGCGAGGCCAGAACCTCTTCCATCGCACCCGTCGACAAGCGGTGGCCCGCCACATTGATCACGTCATCGGTGCGCGCCATGATGTAGAGGTAACCGTCCTCGTCGATCATCCCCGCGTCGCCCGTCTCGTAATAGCCGGGGAAGTGCGAGAGGTAGCTCTTCTTGAACCGCGCTTCCGCATTCCAGAGCGTCGGGAGTGTGCCGGGCGGCAGCGGCAGCTTCACCGCAATCGCACCCAGCGTGTTCGCGCCCACCGGATGGCCCGCTTCATCAAGCACCTGCACGTCATAGCCCGGCATCGGCACCGTCGGCGAACCAAGCTTCACCGGAAGCGCCTCGATCCCTGCGGGGTTCCCCGCAATGGTCCAGCCGGTTTCGGTCTGCCACCAGTGGTCATAGACCGGCACACCCAGAATGTTCTGCGCCCAGACGATGGTGTCGGGGTCCGCACGCTCCCCCGCAAGGTAGAGCGCCCGCAGGCAGGTAAGGTCGTATTTCGCGCGGAACTCGCCCTTCGGGTCTTCCCGCTTGATCGCGCGGAACGCCGTCGGAGCGGTGAAGAACGACCGCACATTATGCTCCGAGATCACCCGCCAGAAGGTGCCCGCATCCGGCGTGCCGATCGGTTTACCTTCGAACACAATGGTAGTGTTCCCGTGGATCAGCGGCCCGTAGCAAATGTAGCTGTGTCCCACGACCCAACCCACATCCGACGCCGCCCAGTACACATCGCCCGGATCGACATTGTAGATATTCTTCATCGACCAGTTCAGCGCCACAAGGTGCCCGCCCGTCGGGCGCACAACGCCCTTCGGCTGGCCCGTCGTGCCCGAAGTGTAGAGGATGTAGGCCGGATGATTGCCCTCGACCCATTCACACGCCGCAGGTTCCACACCCGCTTGGAAATCGAACCAGTCGAGGTCACGCCCCTCGATCAGATCGCAGGGCTCCTGCTCACGCTGGAAGATCACGGTGAAGTCGGGCTTATGCGTCGCCTGCTCGATAGCGCCATCGAGAAGCGGCTTGTAATGCACCACGCGCCCCGGTTCCAAACCGCAAGACGCCGCGATAATCGCCTTCGGCTTCGCATCGTCGATCCGCACGGCCAGTTCGTGCGCAGCAAAACCACCGAACACCACTGAATGGATCGCCCCGATCCGAGTCACCGCGAGCATCGCTTCCAACGCTTCCGGAACCATCGGCATATAGATGATCACGCGGTCGCCTTTGGTCACGCCCTTGGCTTTCAGCGCTCCCGCGAGCGAAGCCACACGCTCCTGAAGCTGCGCGTAGGTGATCGTCCGCTTCGTTCCGGTGATCGGGCTGTCATGGATGATCGCCGCTTGCGCGCCACGGCCGGCTTCCACATGGCGGTCCACGGCGTTGTAGCAGGTGTTGGTGATGCCATCCGCAAACCACTCGTACATGTGGTCGCCCAGATCGGTCAGCGCCCGCGACGGGGCCCGGTGCCAATGGATCTTGGACGCAGCCTCCGTCCAGAAGCCTTCAGGGTCCGCTTTCCAGCGCGCATAAACATCCTTGTAGGTGGTCATGGGGCAGTCCTCCTCCGTGCAATTGACGCGGATTTAGACAACTGCCTTCCCCATGGGCAAGCCTGTTACCGGAAACAGAGGCGGCTTGCCGCAGAAATTTGCAATTTTTGCTCCCACAGGCCTGCAAAGTTTTGCAAAACCACCCCGCAGAAGCAAATTCGCGCTAAAATACGCGAAGTTTGCAAACTTTTCTCACGCCATTTGCAACTCCGGAATCGCCCCCGAGCACCCGCCAGAACTCTCTGGCGGGTGCTCGAAAGCCTTCCGTCAGCCGTAATGCGCCACCGGCGTGCCCGCGATGGCCGCCATGTTCAGAAGCCCACGCGCCGTGATCCCCGGCGTCACCACATGGGCACGGTTCCCCATGCCCATCAGGATCGGCCCAACCTCAAGCCCGCCCGCTTTCATCTTCAGGATATTCCGCACCCCCGAAGCCGCATCGGCATGGGCGAAGATCAGCACATTCGCCGTGCCCTTCATCCGGTTCCCCGGCAAGAGCCGCTCGCGCAGATCAGCATCCAGCGCCGCGTCCACGTTCATCTCGCCCTCATAGCAGAAGTCACGCGACTGGCTGTCGAGAATGGCAATCGCCTCCCGCAGCACTTCGCCCGATCCACCACCTTGGCTGCCGAACTGCGATTGCGCGCAGAACGCCACATTCGGCGCCAACCCGAAGCGCCGCACATGCCGCGCCGCGCCAATGGCGATTTCCGCCAGTTGCGCAGGCGTCGGCTGCGCATAAACCTGCGTATCGGCGATAAACAAAGGCCCGTCTTCGAGGATCATCATCGACAGCGCCCCTTGGGCGCGCGACGTCTCTGTCCCCAGCACTTGAGAGACGTAATTCAGGTGCCAACGGAACTCCCCGAAGGTGCCGCAAATCAGGCTGTCCGCCTCTCCGCGCTGCACCATCACCGCACCAATCGCCGTGGTGTTCGTGCGCATGATCGCCCGCGCCAGATCCGGCGTCACACCGCGGCGCGCCATGATCTGGTGATAGGTGCCCCAGTAATCGCGGTAACGCGGATCGTTCTCGGGGTTCACGATCTGGAAATCCCGCCCCGGCCGCACCGAAAGCCCGTAGCGCTCGCAGCGCCGCTCGATCACCTCGGGGCGACCGATCAGGATCGGCTGTTCCGTGGTTTCCTCCAGAATGGCCTGCGCCGCACGCAACACCCGCTCGTCCTCGCCCTCCGCGAACACGATCTTCCGGCTTGCCGTAGCTGCCGCCTGGAACACCGGCCGCATCAAAAGCGCCGACTTGAACACCGAGCCATCAAGCCGCCGCTTGTAGGCCTCCATATCCTCGATCGGGCGCGTCGCCACACCCGTCTCCATCGCTGCCTTCGCCACAGCCCCCGAAACCACACCGATGAGGCGCGGATCGAAAGGCTTCGGAATGAGGTACTCCGCCCCGAACGTCAGCTGCTCGCCCCGATAGGCCGCCGCCGCTTCCGCACTCGTCGTCGCCCGCGCCAAGGCCGCGATCCCGTCGATGCAGGCCAGCTGCATCTCGTCGTTAATCGTTGTCGCCCCCACATCCATCGCGCCCCGGAAAATGAAGGGGAAGCACAGCACGTTGTTCACTTGGTTCGGATAGTCCGAGCGCCCCGTCGCGATAATCGCATCCGGTGCCACAGCCCGCACCTCTTCCGGCAGGATTTCCGGCGTCGGGTTCGCCAGCGCGAAGATCACAGGCCGCCTGGCCATCCTCTGCACCATCTCCGCTTTCAGCACCCGCGGCCCCGAAAGCCCGAGGAACAGGTCCGCCCCGTCGATCACCTCGTCGAGCGTCCGCAGATCCGACGCCTGCGCATAGGCCGCCTTCTCGGGGTTCATGTCTTCCGCACGACCCTGATAAACCAGCCCGTGAATATCGCAGAGCCAAACGTTCTCGCGCTTCACACCCAGTTTTAGCAGCATATTCAGGCAGGCAATCCCTGCCGCGCCACCGCCCGTCGACACCACCTTGATGTCTTCGAATTTCTTCCCGGCCACATGCAGCGCATTCTTCGCCGCAGCACCCACCACAATCGCCGTGCCGTGCTGGTCGTCATGGAACACCGGAATATTCATCCGCTCACGGCAAATCCGCTCCACTGTAAAGCAATCCGGTGCCTTGATGTCCTCAAGGTTGATCGCGCCAAAGGTCGGTTCCAGCGCACAAACGATTTCGGCCAGCTTCACCGGATCGGGCTCGTTCAACTCGATATCGAAGCAATCCAGCCCCGCGAATTTCTTGAAGAGAACCGCCTTCCCTTCCATCACGGGCTTCGAGGCCAGCGCCCCGATATTCCCCAACCCCAGAACTGCCGTGCCGTTTGTCACCACCGCCACGAGATTGCCGCGTGCCGTATAGCGCGAGGCATTCGCCGGATCGGCTTTGATCTCGAGGCAGGCCTCCGCCACACCGGGGCTATAGGCCCGGCTCAGATCGCGCCCGTTCGCCAGCGGCTTCGTCGCGCGGATTTCCAGCTTACCGGGCTTCGGAAACTCGTGATACGCGAGCGCAGCTTGGCGCAGCGCCTCTTTCTGGCTGTCGGTCGTGTCGGACATTCTGGTCTCCTCCGATAATAGTTCAACATTAAACTATTTCTTCAGCGCAGGAAAGATCGCTTTTCACGGCGCGCGCAAACCGCCGTTTGAAACGGCCGATCTTCCTCACTATACGGCAATTTCCGCGCCAATCCGCAGCCGAAATCGCACCGCCCCGCTCTGCGCCTCACTGCTTGCATTTCACGCCCTGCCGCGCCACGCTCCAAATTCTGACCAAGAGGACGAAAATGAGCGAGACTCGCGCTGAAATCCGCCTGCCCACGCAGGAACTCCGCAACGATATTCCCTTCTTTACCAAGACCTTGGGGATGCGGATGGATATGATCTACCCCGCCGATGATCCCTCGGTCGCCGTATTTTCGGGCCACGGCCTGCGTCTTCGCATCGAAAAAGGCGCGCCCGAGGCCCCCGGCACGCTGCGCATCCTCACAGAAAACCCCGATACATTCGCTGACGGCCAGCGCAGCCTCACCGCGCCCAACGGCACCAGAATCGAGATCGATGAGCTGAACCCGCCCCTCGCCGTGCCGCCCACGCTGCATTCCTTCATGGTCCGCCGCCTCAAGGATCAGGCTCCTTGGGTCGTCGGTCGCGCCGGGATGATGTATCGCGACCTCGTGCCAGACCGCTTGGGCGGCGCGATGATCGCCTCGCATATCCGCATCCCCGATGGCGGCCCCGTGCCCGACATGGTGCATTTCCACAAAGTCGGCTTCCAACTGATCTTCTGCATCGCGGGTTGGGTCGATGTCGTCTACGAGGATCAGGGCGAACCGATCCGCCTCACCCCCGGTGCCTGCTTCATCCAGCCCCCGCAGATCCGCCATCGCGTGCTCCACGCCTCCGATGGCATCGAGGTGATCGAAATCGGCGTCCCCGCCGAACACGTCACCGAAATCGACCATGAAATGACGCTCCCCACGCCCCATCTTCGCCCCGATCGCGAATGGGATGGCCAGCGCTTCGTCTACAACACGCCAGAAGGTGCCGCTTGGCAGCCCTTCCGCACCTGTGGCTTCGAAGCGCGTGACACCACGATCAACGCCAACACCAAAGGCGTCGCCTCCGTCCTCGTCGTCCGCCCCACAGGCAGCCAAACCGCGTGGCACTGGCACAAGGGCGACATTCTCTTCACCTATGTCATGCAAGGCAGCATGATCCTCGAAGGAGAGGGCCGCACGCCCTTTCCCCTTGAAGCGGGCGATGCCTTCGTCATTCCTCCGGGAATGCGCGTGCGCTATTCCGAAACCTCTGCCGATCTCGAACTTCTCGAAGTCTCGCTGCCCGGCACATTCGAAACCACAAAGGACCAGTCATGAGTTTGCTCGACGCCGCCCGCAAAGTCCGGGAAAACGCCTATGTTCCCTACTCCCGCTTCAAAGTGGGCGCGGCGATCCGCACCCCCTCCGGCGCGGTGCACGTGGGCTGCAACGTTGAAAACGCGGCCTATCCCGAAGGCACCTGCGCCGAGGCTGGCGCGATTGCCGCTATGGTCGCAGCGGGTGAAACCGAGATCACCGAGGTTTGCGTGATCGCCGATAGCCCCACACCCGTTTCCCCCTGCGGCGGTTGCCGCCAGAAACTCGCCGAATTCGCCAAGAAAGACGTTCCCGTCCGCCTCACCACCACCGATGGCGCGGAATGGATGACCACCGTCGGCGAACTCCTCCCCGGTGCCTTCGACAGCGAGCAAATGGAGCGCGCCTGATGGACGCGCGCACCATCCTCACCAAACTCCGCGACGGCGAAACCCCCACCCGTGATGAACTCCAATGGTTCGCCCGCGGCCTCGCCGATGGCGGCGTCTCGGCCGCGCAGGCAGGCGCTTTCGCCATGGCCGCCGTTCTGAACGGCTTGGGCGAGGAAGGCCGCTTGGCCCTCACCCTTGCCATGCGCGACTCGGGCCGCGTTCTCAAATGGGCACTCGACCGTCCCGTCCTCGACAAGCACTCCACAGGCGGCGTCGGTGATTGCGTCTCGCTCGTCCTCGCCCCCGCCCTTGCCGCCTGCGGCGCAGCCGTGCCCATGATCTCCGGTCGTGGCCTCGGCCATACGGGCGGCACGCTCGACAAGCTCGAATCCATCCCCGGCTTCCAGACAGGCCTTGATGAATCCCGCTTCCGCGACATCATCGGCTCCGTGGGCTGCGCCATCGTTTCGGCCTCCGCCGATATCGCCCCCGCTGACAAACGCCTCTACGCCATCCGCGACGTCACAGGCACCGTCGAAAGCATCGATCTCATCACCGCCTCCATCCTGTCGAAGAAACTCGCAGCAGGTCTCGAAGGCCTCGTCCTCGATGTGAAATCCGGCTCCGGCGCTTTCATGGGCACCGAGGAAAGCGCGCGCGCCTTGGCCCGTTCCCTCGTCGAAGTGGCCCGCGCCGCTGGCTGCCGCACCTCCGCACTCATCACCGACATGAACCAACCCCTCGCCCCCGAAGCAGGCAACGCGCTCGAAGTCGCGGCCTCCCTTCGCGTGCTCACAGGCCAAGTGCGCGGCCCCCTCCACGATCTCACCGCCGTTCTGGGGGGGCTTGCCCTCGCCGAAGCTGGCCTCGCGCCGGATATCGAAACAGGCGCAGGGGCCATTGCCGATAGCATCGCCGATGGCCGCGCCGCCGAAGTCTTCGGCCGCATGGTCGCCGCCCAAGGCGGCCCCGTCCGCTTCGTCGAGGATTACGCCCGCTTCCTTCCCGAAGCCAACGTCATCCGTGAAATCGCCGCCGACCGCGCAGGCTATGTCTCCGCGATGGACGTGCACGAGTTGGGCCTCATCGTCGTCCGCTTGGGCGGCGGGCGGCAAGTGGAAGGCGACAAGGTCAATCCCTCCGTCGGCCTCTCCGATATCGCGCCCTTGGGCACATGGGTCGAGAAGGGCCAGCCCCTCGCCCGCGTTCACGCCGTGCGCGAAACCGCCGCCGCCGAGGCCATCGCCACCTTCCGCCGCGCGGTCAGCCTCTCGGACACCGCCCCGGTGGTGCCCGACCTCATCCGCAAGCGGATCGGCTGATGCCCCGCGCCTTTCTCGTCGTGATGGATAGCGCAGGCATCGGGGGCGCCCCCGATGCCGCCACCTTTTTCAACGAAACCCGCCCCGACACGGGCGCGAACACCATCGCCCATATCGCCGAAGCCTGCGCCGCAGGCCGCGCCGAAGAAGGCCGCTCCGGCCCGCTCCACCTGCCCACCCTAGCCCGCCTCGGCCTCGGCCAAGCCATCGCCGCCGCGTCCAGTCTTGCAGCCCCTTCCCTCACCGCCGAACCCGAAGGCCTCTATGGTGCCGCCACTGAAATCAGCCGTGGCAAGGATACCCCCTCCGGCCACTGGGAACTCGCAGGCGTCCCCGTCCCGTGGGATTGGCACTATTTCCCCGCCACCGAACCGAGCTTCCCGACCGAGCTCTCCCGCTTCGTCGCCCAATGCGCGGGCACCGAAGGCATCTTGGGCGATTGCCACGCCCCAGGCACCGCCATCATCGAACGCCTAGGCGGCGAACACATCCGCACCGGCTGGCCCATCTGCTACACCTCTGCCGATAGCGTCTTCCAGATCGCCGCCCACCAAGAACACTTCGGCCTCGAACGTCTTTACAAACTCTGCGAAGCAATCGCCCCGCGCCTCCACGCCATGAAAGTCGGCCGCGTCATCGCGCGCCCCTTCATTGGCTCCGAAGGCGCGTTCCAACGCACCCAGAACCGCCACGACTACGCCATCGCGCCACCTGCCCCCACACTCTGCGACTGGGCTCACGCCGCAGGTCGCCCCGTCCATGCGGTCGGCAAGATCGGCGATATCTTCTCGATGCAAGGCATCACCGATGTCGTCAAAGGCGCCGATGCCACCCTGATGCAACACCTCCAGCGCCTCGCCGTCGAGGCCGAAGAGGGCAGCCTCACCTTCGCCAATTTCGTCGAGTTTGACAGCCTCTACGGCCATCGCCGCGATGTCTCCGGCTACGCCCGCGCCCTCGAATGGTTCGATCGCGAACTCGCCCGCACCCTCGCGCTTCTCAAACCCGATGATCTCCTCATCGTCACCGCCGATCACGGCAATGACCCCACATGGAGCAGCACCGACCATACCCGCGAACGCGTCCCCGTTCTCGGCTGGGGCCTAGGCCCGCGCAACGTGGGCCTCGTCGGTTTCGCCGATATCGCGGCCAGTATCGCCGCCCACCTGCAAATCGAGGCCCAAGGGCCCGGAAGGAGCTTCCTGTGAGCTGGTCGTCATTCCCCAAAGTAGAGTTGCACCTCCACCTCGAAGGTGGCGCGCCGCCCGCCTTTATCCGTGGCCTCGTCAAGGAGAAAAGCGTCGATATCTCCAAGATCTTCACCGAAGACGGCAGCTACGCCTATCGTGACTTCGTGCATTTCCTCTCGGTCTATGAAGCCGCCACCAGCGTCTTGCAAAGCCCCGAGGATTTCCGCCGCCTCACCCTCGCCGTGCTCGAAGAAAGCGCCTCCCATGGCGTCGTCTATTCCGAAACCTTCCTCTCTCCCGATTTCTGCGGCGGGCGCGATCTGGCCGCATGGCGCGACTACCTCGCCGCCATCGCTGACGCCGCCGACGAGGCCGAGCGCAAATTCGGCATCACTCTCCGTGGTATCGTCACCTGCATCCGCCACTTCGGCCCCGAGAAAGCCCGCGAAACCGCCATCTGCGCTGCCGAAACCGTTGGCCCCTTCCTGCGTGGCTTCGGCATGGCAGGCGACGAAAACATCGGCACCCCCGCCGACTACGCATGGTCCTTCGATTGCGCCCGTGAAGCAGGCCTCGGCCTCACCTCCCACGCCTGCGAATGGCGCGGCCCCGACGAGGTTCGTCAAACCCTCGACGCCCTCAAAGTCTCCCGCATCGGCCACGGAGTCCGCGCCCATACCGATGACGCGCTCATTGAACGCGTCGCCGCCGAAGGCATCGTGTTCGAAGTCTGCCCGGTCTCGAACGTCACCCTTGGCGTCTTCCCCTCCATGGCCAAACACCCGATCGCCAAACTCCGCGACAAGGGCGTGAAAGTGACCGTCTCCACCGACGATCCCCCCTTCTTCGACACCACCATGACCCGCGAATACGAAGCCCTCGAACAGGCCTTCCACTGGGGCGAGGAAGATTTCGCGGCATTGAACGAAACTGCCATCGCCGCCGCCTTCTGCGATGAGGAAACCCGCGCTAAAATCCGTCAGCGCCTCACTTCGGGCATTTGAGCCGCGCCACGATCACCGCCGCATCGCCGCGAATATCCCGCACATCGCAGCCTGTCGCCTGCTGGATGGCTACGGTCACGCGCTCCGCCACCGCTCCGATGCGCGGCGCCCATTCGCGGTTCACCCGCACCGCTTCAGCCAGATCGCCTTTGCGGCGGATATGGAACACCGCGCCGCCCACCTCCACCACGGTTTCCGGCTGCCCCGCGAAATAGGGTGTCGGCCCTGAACAGGCCGCAAGCAATGCTGTGCGAAGGAGAAAGATCCGCATTCCGACAGGCTAGCCGCCAAGGGTTAATCCCCCGTTAACGCCTCTGCGACATTTCGTGCAAAGTTTTCTCTTTTATATTCCATTTTTGGCATGTATATATATTCCAAATACAGAATGTCAGGAGAATCCCCATGTCGCGCGGATCGAAACCAGCCAACACCTACTCGCCCCTCTATTTCCTCGCCTCCCTCGGCGCAGGCGGGCTGTCGGTTACCTTCTTCATGTATCTGATGTTCTGGGTGCCCCACAAAGGCCGCCCCGTCCCGATCTTCGAAGACATCGCCGCCGCCTTCGGCTCCGGCTCCCCCTTCCGTGACGCCGCCATTGCCATCGCCGTTCTCGGCATTGCCGTCTTCGCCTTCCTCAACGTGAAGTCGCTGATCTGGAACCTCTCCGCGCTCTCCGCCTTCAAGAAAACCGAAGCCTACACCAAACTGCGCGCCTCCAACGCGGAATCGAGCCTCCTCGCCGCGCCCCTCGCCGCCGCAATGACCGTGAACGCTCTCTTCATCGTCGGTCTCGTCTTCGTCCCTAAACTCTGGACCATCGTCGAATACCTCTTCCCGATGGCCCTCGCCGCCTTCGTGATGATCGGCTTCTGGGCACTCTCCCTGATGGGCCAATTCCTCGGCCGCGTGCTCTCGCACAAGTCCTTCGACATGGACGCGAATAACTCCTTCGCCCAACTCCTCCCCGGCTTCTCCCTCGCCATGGTCGCCGTCGGCCTCTCCGCACCTGCCGCTATGAGCGCCAATGCGCTCACCGTGGGCACCGCGCTCGTTCTCTCCACCTTCTTCGCCAGCATCGCAGCTCTCTGGATCGTCGCTGCGCTCATCCTCGCGCTGCCTGCCATCCTCAAGAACGGCACCGCCCGCGAAGCCGCCCCGACCCTGATGGTGATCGTCCCCATCCTCACCGTGCTCGGCATCATGACGCTCCGCCAGAACCACGGCCTCCACACCACCTTCGGCGCGCATGGCACCGCAGGCGAAACGATGGTCTTCCTCGCCAAAACCCTCTCGGTCCAGATCGCGGTTCTCTTCGCAGGCATCCTCGTGCTGCGCCGTCAGGGCTACTTCGCCAACTGGGTCTTCGGCCCGAAGTTCTCGGCAGGCTCCTACGCCCTCGTATGCCCCGGCGTGGCCCTCTCGGTAATGATCCACTTCTTCGTCAACAAGGGCCTCGTGGATGCCGGCGTGATCGCCAAGTTCGGCACCGCCTACTTGGCACTCACCATTCCGGCCCTGATCGCGCAGTTCGCCATGGTCGCACTCGTGCTGCGCCTCAACCGCCAGCACTTCGGTTCCCAACCGGCACAAAACCTACAGCCCGCTGAATAATTCCCTTCCCTGTTCAGCGAGTTGAAACGGGCGGCCCTCCCTTCGGCCGCCCGTTTTCTATTCCATCGCCCTCCGCGAAAAGCTTGCCCCCTCCCTGCCCATGGTCATATGATTTGACCAATCAAGGAGAAGCCATGCCCTTTCGCCTCGTCAGCCCTGAGAAAATCAGCGTCGCTGTGACCAAACAGATCGAGCAACTCATTCTGCGCGGCATCCTCCGCCCCGGTGAGCGCCTGCCCTCCGAACGCGAGCTTTCCGACCGCCTTGGCGTGTCCCGCCCTTCGCTGCGCGATGCCCTCTCCGATCTTCAGGACCGCGGCCTCCTCGTCTCCCGCGCAGGCTCCGGCGTCTTTGTCGCCGACGTGCTGGGCTCTGCCTTCTCGCCCGCACTGGTCAAATTATTTGCCGAACATGACGAGGCCGTCTTCGACTACCTCTCCTTCCGCCGCGATCTCGAAGGCCTCGCCGCCGAGCGCGCCGCCCGCTTCGGCTCCGATACCGACCTGCAAGTCATCCAGGCGATCTTCGACAAGATGGAAGTCGCCCACCAGAAGCGCGATCCGGCCGATGAAGCCCGCCACGATGCCGAATTCCATCTCGCTATCATCGAGGCCAGCCATAACGTCATCATGCTGCACATGATGCGCTCGATGTACGAACTCTTGCGCGAAGGCGTCTTCTATAACCGTCAGGTCATGTTCAAGCAGCGCACCACCCGCGCCATGCTCCTCGACCAGCACCGCGAGATCAACGCAGGCCTGCAAGCCCGTGATCCCGATGCGGCCCGTCGCGCCGTGGAAAGCCATCTCGATTACGTCGAAGGCGCGCTCCGCGACCAGCAGCGCGCCGATCGTAACGAAGAAATCGCCCGCCAGCGCTACGAACACGAGACCGGGCGCTAAGCGTACCGGGCAATCAAAAAAGGCACGCGACAAACAAAAAGGCACGCGCCGGGCGCGTGCCTTTTTCTATCATCCCAAGCGTTGCTTAGTGCAGCTTGGCGTCGACTTCCGCAATCGCTTCGTCGATCAACTTGTTGCCATCAGCAGCGGTCATCTGGCCTGCGATCACATCACGGGCAGCAACAATCGCCACACCCACAGCCGTGTCACGCACTTGGCGCACTGCCGAAGCTTCTGCCGAAGCGATCTGCTCTTCTGCAGCCTGAAGGCGGCGGGCGATCGACTTCTTCAGATCGGCCTTTGCCACTTCCGCAGCCGCCGAAGCTTCTGCCTTGGCCTGAGCCACGATGCGGTCAGCCTGCTCCTGCACGTCCTTCTGCTTACGCTCGTAGGAGGCCAGCAGCGACTGTGCTTCTTCACGCAGGGCGCGCGCTTCGTCCAGTTCCGACTTGATGCCATCGGCACGCTTGTCGAGCATTGCGCCGAGCATCGACGGAACCTTGAAGTAGAACAGGACCGCGACGAACAGAATGAACGCGAGCAGCACAACGAAGTTGGTGTTCTTCAGCGAGAAGAACGGGCCCGACGCTGCGAGTGCCGGAGTGGCGCCCAGAGCAGCAATCGCGAGGGTGGTTCCAAACATACGCATGGTCTTACCCCTTCATCCGTGCAGTCACAGCAGCCGCGATGGATTTCGCGTCAGCCTTGCCACCCATTGCGGCGACGATGGCTTCTGCGGCGTCCTTGGCCACAGCCGAGACGCTTTCCACAGCATTGGCGCGGATGGCCGCGATGGCCTTCTCGCCTTCCGCCGCTTTCGCGCCGATTTCCGCATCCGCCTTGGCAATCGCGGCATCGAGATCGGCTTGGATCGCGGCGCGCGTTTCGTTGGCGATACGGTTTGCCTCGCTGCGGGCATCCGCCAGAGCTTTCTCGTAAGCCTTTTCGGCATCGAGCGCTTTGGCCTTCAGCTCCTCAGCTGCGGCGATATCTTTCATAATGGTCCCCTGGCGGTCGGCCAACACCGCGCCGATGCGCGGCAGGGCGATACGCGACAGGACGAAATAGATCACGACGAGCGTGACCATGAGCCAGAAAATCTGGTTGCCCCAGGTCGAGAAATCGAGCTGCGGCATGCCCGGTGCCGAGGCTGCGCCATGTGCGGCGTCAGCGGCGGTTCCAGCGGCGGCGTGAGTTTCGGTCGCCATAGCGTCCTCCTGGGAACTTTCCGGTAACAACGGGCGGGCCGCTCAATCGGCCCACCCGCGCGTAAGGATCGTATTCCGCTGGATTAGACGGCGAACATCAGCAGCAGCGCGACGAGGAACGAGAAGATCCCGAGCGCTTCTGCGAAGGCGATGCCGATGAAGAGGGTGGCGGTCTGCGAAGCAGCAGCCGAGGGGTTACGCAGTGCGCCGGCGAGGAAGTTGCCTGCGACGTTGCCCACACCGATAGCAGCAGCGCCCGAACCGATAGCTGCGAGACCGGCGCCGATATGTGCGAGTTGACCTTCCATGGGTGTATCTCCTTACGATTGGAAGTTGGAATTCTAGATGAGCGAGCGGTAGGGCGGGATCACTCCCGCCACTGCCATTAGTGACCCGGATGCAGCGCGTCCTTGAGGTAAACGCAGGTCAGGATCGTGAACACGTAGGCCTGAATGAAGGCCACCAGAACTTCGAGACCGTACATCGCGGTGATTGCCACCACGGAGACCGGCGAGATAGTGGCAATCGCGGCGAAGCCTGCGAACACCTTGATCACGGCGTGGCCTGCCATCACGTTGCCAGCAAGACGAATGGAGTGGCTGACGGGGCGCACGAAGTAGGAAATCAGTTCGATGATCGCCAGAACCGGGCGCAGCGGCAGCGGTGCCGAGGAAACCCAGAAGAGGCCGAGGAAGTGGGTGCCGTGCTTCGCGACACCGTAGATGGTCACGGTGAGGAAGACGAGTAGCGCCAGAACCACGGTCACAGCGAAGTGCGAAGTGGTGGTGAAGGACATCGGCAGGAGGCCGAGGAAGTTCGCCATCACGATGAACATGAAGAGCGTCATCACGTAGGGGAAGAACTTCACACCGTCTTTGCCGGTGACGTCTTCAACCATCTTGTAGACGAAGCCGTAGGCAAGCTCTGCGATCGACTGCATGCGCGTCGGGATCGTGGCGCGGCGCGAGGTGCCCAGCACCATCAGGCCGATGATCGCGAGAACCGCGATTCCCATCCACAGGGTCGCGTTCGTAATCGTGTACCACTCGATCGTGTCGCCACCGAACAGGGGCTTCACAATGAACTGGTCCATCGGGTGGAACACCAGGCCGCCTTCTTCACCGCCGTGCGCTTCAGTCGCCATCTTGACCTCTCGTCTCTTCCCCGCTTTCGCGGGTGTCCGCTTTTTTCTCTTCCATCTCGCGCGCCGTCCGCAGCATCGTCTGCACACCGGCCGCGAGGCCGAATAACGTAAACAGCACCATCAACCAGGGCAGGGTTCCGAGAACCACATCCAGCCCGTATCCGATGCCGAAACCGATCCCCAGACCGGCCACCAGCTCCGTCACCATCCGCCACGCCATATTTGCGCCCGAGTAGTGTTCGTCGCCCCTCGGTTTCGGTCCCTGCGTTGCCTTGACCGCCGCGATGCGCGCTTCGAGCGCTTTGATCTGCTGCTTGTCCATTGGCTCGTTCATGAGACCCAGACCTCGGGTTAGGGTTGAGGCGGGTGGTAAGGGGCGCGGGCTTTAGAGTCAAGCACTCAACACAGGCTGCGGCACTTGACGCAACTGACTGTAAAAATTGGATATTTATTAAAACGAGAGACTATGGCGGCAGCACCCTTCCCCGATGTTTGCGCCAACGGCGCGCGTTTTGGATGTTCAACTTTCCGGTTGAGTTTTCCCGGCCCCGCCTGCAAAGCTGAACCATGGCCTTCCGCACGACTTTCTCCCTGCCGCTGATCCTCGCGCTTCTGCTTCCGATTCCTCTGGAAGCGGAGGAGCTTTTGCTGTCGGGCCCTGCAGGCCCTCTAGCGGCCACGCTCATGCTGCCGGAAGCGGCGAAGGCGGCCGCATTGATCCTGCCCGGCTCCGGCCCGACCGACCGCAACGGCAACGCCCCCGGCGCGCTTGCCCCAAATAGCTATGCGCTGCTCGCGGAAGCACTCTCGACCAAGGGCATCGCTAGCTTGCGCGCCGACAAGCGCGGCATCGGTCAGAGCGGCGGCGACGCCAATGCGGTCACGCTGGATGCCTATGCCGCCGATGCCGCGGTTCTTGCAGGCGAGTTGCGCGACCGCAGCGGCGCGCCCTGCGTCTGGATCATCGGCCATAGCGAAGGCGGGCTGATCGCCTTGCGCGCCGCGCCGGATCTCGGGGCGGTCTGCGGGCTCGTGTTACTGGCAACGCCGGGCCGTCCGCCGGGCGAGGTCTTGCGCACACAGATTTCTGCCAACGAGGCGAATTTCGCCTTGCTGGGCGCTACAGGTTCGCTGATCGACCGCATCACCAAAGGCGAGCATATCAAGCTGAAGGAAATCCCCGAACCCTTGCGTGGCCTCTTCCATCCGGCCGTGCAGGATTATCTAATCGACCTCTTCGCCCAGAATCCACTGTCCCTTGCCGCCACCATCGATCTGCCCGCGCTCGTGGTGCAGGGCGAATGGGATGTCCAGATCACCTCGCTAGACGCCGAGCGTTTGACCCAAGCCCTCCCCCAAGGCGTTCTGGCCTTCATCCCGCGCATGACCCATGCCTTGAAGGAAGCCGCCGATTCCTCCCGTGCGGCAGGTTTGCAAACCTATCTCGATCCGGCGCTTCCCCTTGCGCCAGGGCTGGCGGGCTTCATTGCCGATTTCATGCTGACAGGGGGCGATCCATGAGTGCGCGCCTCGATGCGGTGTTTTCCGCCCTCGCCGACCCCACCCGCCGAGCCATCCTCTCGATGCTTCTCGAAGACGACATGGCGGTAACCGACGTGGCCGAACCCTTCTCGATGAGCCTTGCCGCGATTTCCAAACATCTCGCGATCTTAGCCGATGCCGGCCTCATCAGTCAGGAAAAGCGCGGGCGCGTGAAGTGGTGCAAGCTCGAACCCGACGCGCTCCGCGATGCCTCCGCCTGGATGAAAGGCTTCGGCCAGATGGAAGCGCTCGATTTCGACGCTTTCGAGAAATTCCTCGAACAGGAACTCGAGGGCGGCGCAGAAAAAGTGGCCGAATAGGCGCTTATTCCCAAGCCGCCGCAGCCGCTTTCATTGCCTTCAGGAAGGCCTGAACCCTCGTCGTGCGATGCAGATCGACATGGGTGACGAGCCAGAGCTGCGCGTCCCATTCCGGTAAAGGCGGGCTGATTTCGAGAAGATCGGGATAGTCCCCCGCCGTGCAATGCGGCAGGAAACCGAGGCCAAGGCCTTGCAGCATCGCCGCCTGCGCCGCGTGAACATCGCCCGTGCGGAAGACGATGGCGTCGAGCGGCACGGTGCTCCAGAGCCAGCGATAGAACGGCGCACGCGCGGTTTCCTCGTCCTCGCCGATGAACCGATGCCCCGCAAGATCGTGCAGACCGTCCGGCAGACCGAACCTTTCGGCATAGGCCTTGGTGCAATAAAGCCCCGAGCGCAGCTTGAAGAAGGGTTGCGCCACATTGTCGGGCTGGTCCGGCGCGGCCCCTGCGCGGATCGCCACATGCGCCTCGCCATATTCCAGCCGGAAGAGCCGCTCACCCGTGAGATAGCGCAACACCACCTCGGGATGGGTCGCGCTGAACGCATTCAGCACCGGCATGAGAATGGGGGTCAGGCCGGAAATCGAGGTCACCACCAATTCCCCGGCCACCGCATCGCCTTGCCCTTTCAGGCGACTCGCAAGCTGCGAGAACTGGTCATCGGTAGTTTGCGCCACCCGCAGCAGATCGCGCCCGGCTTCCGTAGCGGTATAGCCCCGCGCATGGCGCTGGAAGAGCTTAACGCCCAAGCGCTGTTCCAATGAATCGATATGGCGGATCACCGTGGCGTGATGCACACCGAGAACATCCGCCGCGCCGGAGACCGTGCCGAGGCGCGCCACCTGAAACGCCGTGCGAACCTCGTCCCAGTTTTCCATCGGCGCTCCCTATCCTCAGGCGCGATGCGCGCCCTCGGCCAAGCCTTTCACGAAAGCAAGCACCTCGTCCACGGATTTTCCGTCAGCGATCTCGCTGACGATCGCGGAGCCCACCACGCAGCCATCCGCGATGGAAGCGATATCCTGCGCGGTTTCCGGTGTACGGATGCCGAAGCCCACGATCACCGGAAGATCGGTCGAGGCCTTGATCCGCGCCACTTCCGGCGCCACAGCCGCCGCTTCCGCCGCAGCCGCCCCGGTGATACCGGTGATCGAGACGTAATAGACGAAGCCCGAGGTATTTTCGAGCACCTTCGGCAGGCGCCTGCTGTCGGTCGTGGGCGTGGCGAGGCGGATGAAGTTGAGGCCTGCCGCCTGCGCAGGGATGCACAGCTCGTCATCCTCTTCGGGCGGCAGATCGACAACGATCAGACCGTCAATGCCTGCGGCTTTCGCATCCGCGAGGAACTTCTCAACACCGCGCGAATAGATCGGGTTGTAATAGCCCATCAGCACGATGGGGGTGGTGGCATCCGACTTGCGGAATTCAACGACCATATCGAGGGTCTTCTGCAGGGTCTGCCCACCTTCGAGCGCGCGCTGGCCTGCAAGCTGGATCGTCGGGCCATCGGCCATCGGATCGGTGAAGGGCATGCCCAACTCGATCACGTCCACCCCGGCAGCAGGCATCCCCTTCATCACGGCAAGGGAGGTTTCCACATCGGGATCGCCCGCCATCATGTAAGCGACGAAGGCTTTTTTTCCCTCTGCGCGGAGGGCGGCGAATTTGGCGTCGATGCGAGTCATGATCTCTTCCCTGCGTTATTGTGCTTCCCTTGCCTCAGGCGCGCGGAAAAGGCAACGGCAGAGGGGGGCTCTGCCCCCCGTCTTCGCCTCCCCCCGGGATATTTGCACCAATATGAAAGGCAGGGCGCGCGCTCTGCCTTTTTTCTTGTGGGCGCGCGGGCGAACGTCATGACGCTTGCCATACGCAATCCAGACGCAATCCATACGCTTCGGAAACGGAGGGCGAGGCCTCGGGGAAATGAGCGGATTTAAAGGGATATGCGGCATTGCACCCCATATCCGGAGGGTGATATACAGTTTGAGACTAGATATTGAGCACGATCAAAGAGCAGGCTGACCACGTGAACGACACGCCCCAAACCCCTGAAAACGAAGAGGAAAACGGCCCTCGGATCACGCGCGTCGCCTATGACGGGCCGACCGTTTCGATCGAGGAGGAGATGAAAAGCTCCTACCTCGATTACGCCATGTCCGTGATCGTTAGCCGCGCCATCCCCGATCTGCGCGACGGCTTGAAACCTGTGCACCGCCGCATCCTTTATGCGATGCACGAAACCGGCAATTCGCACGATAAATCCTACCGGAAATCCGCCCGTCCCGTAGGCGATGTGATGGGCAAATATCACCCTCACGGCGACGGTGCGATCTATGATGCGCTGGTGCGTATGGCGCAGGATTTCTCGATGTCGCTGCCGCTTCTGGACGGTCAGGGCAACTTCGGCTCGATGGATGGCGATGCGCCCGCCGCTATGCGTTACACCGAAGTCCGGATGGACAAGCCTGCGGCGTTTCTTTTGGCCGATATCGACAAGGAAACCGTTGATTTCCAAGACAACTATGACGGCAAGGACCGTGAGCCTTCCGTTCTGCCCGCGCGTTTTCCAAACGTTCTGGTCAATGGTGCAGAAGGTATTGCCGTCGGTATGGCGACCCGTATTCCGCCGCATAACTTGGGCGAAGTGATCGATGCGACGCTCGCTTTGATCGACAATCCGGACCTCTCTTCGGAGGATCTGATCCAATACGTTCCGGGCCCGGATTTCCCGACGGGCGGCCAGATGATGGGCCGTGGTGGCGCGCGGAAAGCCTATCTGGAGGGGCGGGGTTCGGTGGTAATCCGCGCCAAGACTTCCGTGGAAGAAATCCGCAAGGATCGCTGGGCCATCGTGGCGCACGAGATCCCCTATCAGGTCAACAAGGCCTCGATGATCGAGAAGATCGCCGAAGCTGTGCGCGACAAGCGGATCGAAGGCATCGCCAATGTCGAGGACCAGTCGGACCGCGACGGCGTGCGTGTTGTTATAGAATTGAAAAGGGATGCGACGGCAGATGTGGTTTTGAACCAACTCTATCGTTTCACTCCTATGCAAACCTCTTTCGGCTGCAACATGTTGGCTTTGAACGGCGGGCGCCCTGAAACGCTGACACTGCGGCGTTTCCTGACCTCCTTCCTCGATTTCCGCGAAGATGTCGTGGCCCGCCGTACGGCGCATGAGTTGCGCAAAGCCCGCGAGCGCGCGCATATCCTCTGCGGCCTTGCCGTGGCGGTTTCGAACGTGGACGAGGTCGTGGCGACGATCCGCAGTTCGGCAGATGCGGCTGAAGCCCGTGAAAAACTGATGACGCGCCGCTGGCCCGCGCATTCGATCGTCGAATATATCAAGTTGATCGACGACCCGACGCATACGGTCAACGAAGACGGCACTTATAACCTCTCCGAAATCCAGGCCCGCGCGATCCTCGATCTGCGTCTGCAGCGCCTCACGCAGATCGGCGTGAAAGAGGTCACGGACGAATTGCAGGAACTGGCCGGAAAAATCCGCGAGTGCCTCGATATTCTGGGCTCGCGCGAGCGCATCCTGGGGATTATCTCCACCGAGCTTCGCGAAGTGAAAGAGCTTTTCGCTGTGCCGCGCCGCACCGAGATCATCGATTGGGCGGGCGATCTGGAAGACGAAGATCTGATCGAGCGCGAGGACATGGTGGTGACCATCACCTCTGGCGGCTGGATCAAGCGCACACCGCTTGTCGATTTCCGCGCGCAACGCCGCGGCGGCAAGGGGCTTTCAGGGATGCAAACCAAGGAAGAGGATGTGGTCACCACCCTCTTCGTGGCCAATACCCATGACCAGCTTTTGTTCTTCACGACTGACGGCATGGTCTACAAGCTGAAGTGCTGGCGCTTGCCTTCTGGTGGCCGCACGGCGAAGGGCAAAGCGATCGTCAACATTCTGCCGATCCCGCAGGGCGTTTCGATTGCGGCGATCATGCCGGTGGACCGCCCGGAAGACGATTGGGACGATCTGCAGATCGTGTTCGCCACTTCGGAAGGCGATGTCCGCCGCAACGCGCTCTCGGATTTCACCAATGTGATGCGGAACGGCAAAATCGCGATGAAACTCCCCGAGGGCGTAGAGCTCGTGAACGCGCGCATCTGCTCGGAAGACGATGACGTGATGCTCACGACGGCATCGGGCCGTGCGATCCGCTTCCCGACAACGGAAGTCCGTGTGTTCAAGGGGCGCGATTCAACGGGTGTACGCGGCATTCGCCTGAGCGGCGAGGATCGAGTGGTGTCGATGTCTGTGATCCGCCATTTCGAGGCTACTGCGGAAGAGCGGGCGGCTTACCTCAAGATGCGCCGCGCTGTTGCCGGTGTGACGGAAGAGGTTGAATCCGACGAGGACGAAACGACCGTCGAAGGCGCCATCAGCCCCGAGCGTTACGCTGAGATGTCGGCCTTCGAGAACTTGATCCTGACGATCACCGAACGCGGCACTGGAAAGCTTTCCTCCAGCCACGACTATCCGGTGCGCGGACGGGGCGGCATGGGCGTGACGGCGATGGAGAAATCCATGCGCGGTGGCTCTCTCGTGGCCTCCTTCCCGGTCGAGATGGACGATCAGGTGATGCTCGCCACCTCTTCAGGGCAATCGATCCGCGTGCCCGTGGACGGGATTTCCTTCCGCTCGCGTTCTGCAGGCGGTGTACGCGTGTTCAACGTGACGGGTGACGAAGTCGTGGTCTCGGTGGCGCGAATTGCCGATCAAGGAGACGAGGCGGAGGAATAACCTCCGCCTTTCCAACCGAAGGTGCGATGAGCCATGGCCGAAATCGTCAACCTCAACCGCTTCCGTAAGGCGAAGGGCAAGGCCAGTCAAAAGGCCGAAGCTGATGCAAACGCGGTGAAGTTCGGGCGCACGAAGGCCGAGAAGCGGTTGGAAGAAGCGAGAAAAGCTTTGGAAGATCACAGGCTTGACGGCCATAATCGGGACAAGGGCGAGCCATGAGTGGCCGCCCTGTCAAGCACTCGGTCACCCTTCATGGCCATCGCACGAGCATTTCTCTGGAAGATGAGTTCTGGTGGGCGTTTCGTGAAATAGCGCAGAAAAAAGACATTACGATCAATGCCTTGACTGCAGAGATCGACACAGCCCGAGGTGATCTTGGCCTCGCCTCAGCAATCCGGATTTACGTGTTGAAGTATTTCCAAGAGCAAGCCGTTAACGGCGGCTGATCTTCAAATGGATGCCATTGGCCGAGCGCACCGTCAGATGCGCCACCGGGCGCGGTGTATCTCCAGCCAGTTCAACGCGCAGTTCTCGCAGGATCGCAGCAAGCAGCAAGTGCCCTTCGATCATGGCGAAACCCGCGCCGGTGCAAACCCGTGATCCGGCGGAGAACGGTATCCACGCCTCGCGCGCAATCCCCCTGCCCTCTTCGCCCTGCCAGCGCTCGGGCTGGAATGCATCCGGATTTTCCCAGAGCCGTTCATGGCGGTGCAAATGCCACGGGCTGATAACGATTTGCGCCCCTTCGGGCACTGCACGCTCCCGGAAGGTCTCAGGGCACGCGGCTTCGCGCACCATCATGGGCACGGGCGGATAAAGGCGCAGGGTTTCGCGGAACACATCGCGGGCTATTTTCAGGCGCGCGACGGAGGAGAAATCTTCAAGCCCGATCTCTTTGGCTTCGTCGGCAACACACTCCTGACACTCGGGATAGAGGGCCATGAGGTAGAGCGCCCAACCCAAGGCCGAGGCCGAGGTCTCGTGGCCCGCCAGAAAGAAGATCGCCACTTGATCGACCATTTCTTCAGCGTCGAAACCAGCGCCCGTTTGCGGATCAACCGTGGTCATGATCTTCGTCGCCAAATCATCGGGCGCGGTGCCCTCGAGAATGGCGTCTTGGCGTTGCCGTGTCAGGCTTTGGATCAGTGCCCAGATCTTCCGCGCCGAACGCCGGGTTTCCTTGGAAAAGCCGCGGGGAATCCAGCGTGGTAACGGCAGAAAGGCCGCGATATTCAGGATCGGCTTGCTCTTTTGGTAGCGCCGGAACTCATGGAACACGTCGCTCGCGATCTGGTGCTCGATGGGGATCGAGAAGAGCGTACGGAAGATCACATCGGCGGCCGCGTGGCTCGTCTCTTCCTCGATTTCGACAACCTCTCCGGCTCGCGCTGTAAGCCGCCCCACGCAGGCCAAGGCGGCAGCGTGCATGGAAGGGAAGGTATCCCTGAGCCGGCCACCCTCCAAAGCGGGATCGATGATCCGCCGCTGGCGTTTCCATTGTGCGCCATTGGTCAGGAATACGGATTCCCCCAAGAGCGGCCGCAAGCCTTCGGCAATCCGGTTCGATTTGGGGAAGTCGTCGGGGCGTTCCTTGAGGACCGTTCGGATCAATTCGGGTTGGTTGATGAGAAACGACCGGAAGAACGGCGTGCGGAACTCGGCCATCCACGCGCGGTAGAGCTTTGCGGGTTGGGCAGAGAGAATGTCGGCACGAAAGAGCTTCGCATAGGCCCAAAGCGACACGCGCTCGGGCCGCGACGGAGGCTTAGGCGGGAGATGGGGGCAGCCGCTTGTCATGGGGCAAGGCTGCGGTATCTGGACGCCGGCGCTTCGATCCGGCTTGGCGAGGGCGAACGTCCTGCATAGCGTTCGGCGAGGGAAACGGGGCCAGCCGTGATCTGGAAATAGTCGTAGTCCCCCGGTCGATTGAAGGCGCAGAGATACTGGAAATGCAGGCGAAAAAAGCGCCAGCGCAGTGCTTTCCATTTCTCGGCACTCTGCGTTTGCGTGAAGGCCGCAGAGACCACCAGAGGCCAGCGTTTATTGGCGGGCGCTACGCCACTCACCCCGACCGGATCGCACAGAGCGAAGGCACACCCATCCCCCGGCGCTGTCACATCGATCCACGTCAGAGCATCGGTTGCCGAGAGAAATGCCAGATCGGCACGCAGCCGCCACGCATCTCGCAGGAAACTCACCATCGGCACCACTTGCCCAAGGGACAGGAAGGCGAGTTGTGACCCAAGGCTAGGCATCCGCCCTGCCCGGATCAGATCGGCCAATACAGAGACCGCTAGGTGCGCACCCGAGGAGTGGCCGACAACAAGCACCTCGTCCCAATCCTCGCCAAGGGCTTCGGCAATCCGGTTCTGGAACTCCGCCATCCGCGCTTCAAGCTCCGGCGGGTTCCGGCCCTTCCAACGAGCGGAATAGGCGTAATCATGCATGAGGTAGAAAACGAAGAACTGCCCGTCTTTGCGTTTGATCCAGTCCAATAGTGCGCAAGCTGGAAGGACGCCAAGCGCCAAGCCAAGGCCTTGAGCGATCAGGCTAGTGCCGAGCAGCACTCCGGCTACCTTCGCAGTCGCCCACCAGATCAGGAGGGCCAAGCCCCCCAAGAGAATGATCGCGCCGACCGGATATAGGGCCGCAAGCACAGGCCCTTTCCGAAGGCGCATCAGCCGCCAGAGGGCACCTGTCGAGATATATTCCCATGCCGTTCGCACGAGTTGGCCGTAGGTGGCGGGAATGGAGTTGGACATGGATTGGCGTACGATGTCCGACCAGACCAGCACCTCGAATTCTGCATGAACTGACTGGCCGGCAATCTCGGCATCGACTTGCCAGCCATAGGATCCTTCCCGTTTCATGGGCTTCAACACGAGCCCATAGCCGGAAATCGCGGCCTGATCCGCGCCTTCCTTGCGTTAGAGCTCGCGGTATCTGCGGGGATGAATCGGATCATAACCGGGAATGTAAAACACCCGGCGCCGCCTGATCGTTTGGGCTGTTTGATCGTTCATTTATTCGGCTCCTACGCGTTCAGGATAGCCGAGAAATGGGCGCAGGTAAGGCCAAGAAATGCCACCACTGCGGCGGTTCAACCAAGATTGGCCAAGGACGGAAACGTTTCCAAGAGCCAATAGGAAAACGCGGAAAAGCCGCCCGTCAGCATCAAAAGGCCGATGGTCCAGAGGAGGAGGCCCATGATTCTTTCGATCCGATCCAAATTCCGCTTCATCCAGCCCATCGCCCCCGTCATCCGAGGCAGGAAGGCCGCTACAAGCAGGAACGGCACACCAAGGCCGATGGCGTAAACCGCCAGAAGCAACGTGCCACGCACGAGCGAGCCTTCGGAGGCGGCCAAAGAGAGGATCGCGCCCAACTGCGGGCCGATGCAAGGCGTCCAACCAAAGGCGAAGGCAAGCCCCAATACATAGGCACCAAACGCTGAACCGCCCCGGTCCCCTGCGTCGATCCGGGCTTCCTGCATCAGAAAAGGGATGCGGAGAATGCCAAGGAAATGCAGACCGAAGACCATCACGAGGAGGCCTGCCACCGTGTTGAACCAGTCCTGATACTGGAGGAACAGGGTGCCAATTGCGGAAGCAGTAAAGCCGAGAAACAGGAAGACGGTGGAAAGACCGAGGACGAAAAACACTGCCGGAAGAAGTGCGCGATTTCTCGGGGTTTGACCGGATGTCAGATCCGCAATCGACACGCCGGACATATAGGCCAGATAGGGCGGCACGATCGGCAGAACGCAAGGCGACAAGAACGAGATGAGCCCCGCGAAGAGGGCAACCATCATGGCGGGCAAGAGGCCAACGTCTATGATCTCGATTCCGAACATGGGTTCCGTCTACCTCAAGAAAAACGCCCCGTCACGAGGACGGGGCGTCACATTGATTTGAGTGGCTTAACGCCCGAGGCTCCACCAGCCCTTTTTCTTAGGCTTGGCTGGATCTTCAACCTCCGGCTCTGGCTTCGGCGCTTCTGCCGCCACGAGTTCGGCGACCGGAGCAGGCTGCGGTTCCGGCGCGGGTGCCGGAGCCGGTTCGGCTGCAGCAACCGGAGCTTCAACAGGCGCTTCAGCCGCTTGTTCGCTTACCTCTGCGGGGGCCTCTTTCGCGGCTTTTTTGGTCCGCCGCGGTTTAGCCTCATCGGATTTGGTGGCTGCGGCCTTAGTACGCTTCGCGGGTTTCTTGGCGGCAGGCTTTTCGGCCTCCGCCTCACTTGCAGCGGTCTCGGCGGCAACGGGTGCTTCGGTTGGCTCTGCATCCGCAGTTTGATCAGCCACAGGCTCCGCCTTGGCGTCTTTCTTCTTGCCAGAACGGCTCGAAGACGAACGACGCACAGATTTCTTCGGAGCAGGCGCTTCCGCGGGTTCCGACGCTTCCGCGGTTTCAGCCGGAGCTTCCGACGCTGCTTCTTCAGCGGCCTCTACAGGCGCTTCCGACGTGGCCTCATCGCCCTCTTCGTCTTCTCCGTCGCTATCGGCATCGGCGTCTTGTGTCGAGGCTTCCCCGTTCTCGGAGTTCCGGCCCGAACGACGACGACGACGACGGCGCTTCTTCTTCGGCTTGGCTTCACCTTCGGAAGCTTCAACGGCGACTGCCGCTTCCTCTTCTTCGACTTCGACCTCTTCGATCACTTCGGCCACAACGGCCTCATCGACCTCATCCATGATCGCCGCATCACCCGTGATAACCGGAACATCGGGCACCACGCGGATGGCAGTCTTGAACTTCTCGATGGTGTAGTCCGGCGAGATCAGCGAGGGATCGCCCTCGATGCGCACCGACATTGCGTAGCGCGCTTCGATCATGCCGACATGCTCGCGCTTCTGGTTCATCAGGTAGTTGGCGATGGACACAGGGCACTTCACAAGCACTTCGCGGGAACGACGGCGAGTGCCTTCCTCTTCCACAGCGCGCAGGATCGTCAGGGCAAGGTTGTCATCCGAGCGCACGAGGCCCGTGCCGTGGCAATGTGCACAGGGCTGGGTCGTGGCTTCGATCATGCCCGGGCGTAGGCGCTGACGGGACATTTCGAGAAGGCCGAAACCGGAGATGCGGCCCACCTGAATGCGGGCGCGGTCGGTTTTCAGCTTGTCTTTCAAGCGCTTCTCGACGGAGGCGTTATTCTTGCGCTCGTCCATGTCGATGAAGTCGATCACGATGAGGCC
>JALQUU010000191.1 GCA_023260655.1 Paracoccaceae bacterium
CTTCCTGACCGCCGGCTTCCTGGCGATGATGTACTATTTCGTGCCGAAGCAGGCCGAGCGTCCGGTCTATTCCTATCGCCTGTCGATCGTGCACTTCTGGGCGCTGATCTTCACCTATATGTGGGCAGGCCCGCACCACCTGCACTACACCGCGCTGCCGGATTGGACCCAGTCGGTCGGCATGATCTTCTCGCTGATCCTGCTGGCACCGTCCTGGGGCGGCATGATCAACGGCATCATGACCCTGTCGGGCGCCTGGCACAAGCTGCGTGACGACCCGATCCTGCGCTTCCTGATCGTCTCGCTGTCCTTCTACGGCATGTCGACCTTCGAAGGTCCGATGATGTCGATCAAGACCGTCAATGCGCTGTCGCACTACACCGACTGGACCGTCGGCCACGTGCATTCGGGTGCGCTGGGCTGGGTGGCGATGATTTCGATCGGCTCGATCTACTACCTGATCCCGCGCCTGTTCGGCCAGGAAAAGATGTACTCGATTCCGGCCATCAGCCTGCACTTCTGGATGTCGACCCTGGGCGTGGTGCTGTACATCGCCTCGATGTGGATCGCCGGCGTGATGCAGGGCCTGATGTGGCGCGCGATCAACGACGACGGCACGCTGACCTACACCTTCGTGGAGTCGCTCGCCGCCACCTACCCGTACTACGGGGTAAAGGCACCAACCGATCCAAAGGCCGGTCCCCGATCACCAC
>JALQUU010000192.1 GCA_023260655.1 Paracoccaceae bacterium
AGGATGTCGAGGTTGGCCAGCGCCACCGCGCAGGCCACCGGGTGGCCGCTGTAGGTGTAGCCATGGGTGAACTCGCCGCCCTGCTCGATCATCACCCGCGCCACGCGCTCGTTGATCAGCGTGCCGCCGAGCGGCTGGTAGCCGCTGGTCACGCCCTTGGCGAAGGTCACCAGGTCGGGCTGGATGCCGAACCTTTCGTAGCCGAACCAGTGGCCCAGCCGGCCGAAGCCGCAGATCACCTCGTCGGCGATCAGCAGGATGCCGTAGCGGTCGACGATGCGCTGCACCTCGGGCCAGTAGCTGTCGGGCGGGATGATGACGCCGCCGGCACCCTGCACCGGCTCGGCGATGAAGGCCGCCACCCGCTCCGGGCCGACTTCGAGGATCTTGTCCTCCAGCCAGCGCGCCGCGCGCAGGCCGAAGTCGTCGCGGCTCTCGCCCGGCTGGCCCAGGCCGTACCAGTAGGGCTGCTGCACATGGGTGATGTCGGGCAGCGGCAGGCCGCCCTGCTCGTGCATGCCGCTCATGCCGCCGAGCGAGGCGCCCGCCATCGTGCTGCCGTGGTAGGCGTTGAAGCGGCTGATGATGACCTTGCGCTGCGGCTGGCCCCGCAGGTCCCAGTAGCGCCGCGCCATGCGCACGTTGGTGTCGTTGCTCTCGCTGCCGCTGCTGGAGAAGAACACATGGCTGAAGCGCCGCCCGCCC
>JALQUU010000193.1:0-268 GCA_023260655.1 Paracoccaceae bacterium
GACCGCGGCGCCGGCGTCGCGCGCGGCACGGATGGCCGGCAGCGACGCGCGGATGCGCGTGTCTTCGGTGATGTTGCCGGCGTCGTCCTGCGGCACGTTGAGGTCGGAGCGGATGAACACCCGCTTGCCCTTGAGATCGAGATCGGAAAGTCGCTTGAATTGCATGATGAATCCTCCGCGGTGCGTGATGGGCCTGTCAGGCGTGATCGAGTGGCGTTTCGGGACGGGCAAAAACGAAGCGGGGCAGGGGCGCACGCGCCCGCGCCCC
>JALQUU010000193.1:278-703 GCA_023260655.1 Paracoccaceae bacterium
GGTCTGTGGCACAGACCGGCCGAAGCTCTCAGTTTTGGCTCAGTTTTAGAACAAACAACAAAGGCTTATTTGGCAGACATCAGGGCCACGGTGGTGTCCAGCATGCGGTTGGAGAAGCCCCACTCGTTGTCGTACCACGACAGCACCTTGACCAGCTTGCCGTCTGCCGACACGCGGGTCTGGGTCGAGTCGAACACGCTCGAACGCGGGTCGTGGTTGAAGTCGATGCTCACCAGCGGCAGCGTGTTGTAGCCGAGGATGCCGGCCAGCTCGCCTTCCGAGGCGGCCTTCAGGATGGCGTTCACTTCATCCACGGTGGTGGCGCGCTTGGCGGTGAAGGTCAGGTCGACCACCGACACGTTGATGGTCGGCACGCGCATCGCGAAGCCGTCCAGCTTGCCGTTCAGTTCCGGCAGCACCAGACC
>JALQUU010000194.1 GCA_023260655.1 Paracoccaceae bacterium
GGCGACAAGAGCCGCTACCTGGGCAAGGGCGTGCTCAAGGCGGTCGAGAACATCAACACCGAGATCAGCGAGGCCGTGCTGGGCCTGGACGCCTCCGAGCAGGCCTTCCTCGACAAGACCCTGATCGAGCTCGACGGCACCGAGAACAAGAGCCGCCTGGGCGCCAACGCCATGCTGGCGGTCTCGATGGCCGTCGCGCGCGCCGCCGCCGAGGAAGCCGGCCTGCCGCTGTACCGCTACTTCGGCGGCATGAACGGCGTGCAGCTGCCGGTGCCGATGATGAACGTCATCAACGGCGGCGCGCACGCCAACAACAACCTGGACATCCAGGAATTCATGATCATGCCGGTCGGCGCGCCCAGCTTCCGCGAGGCGATCCGCTGGGGCGCCGAGGTGTTCCATGCGCTCAAGAAGATCATCCACGACAAGGGCATGAGCACCGCGGTCGGCGACGAAGGCGGCTTCGCCCCCTCGGTCGACGGCCACGAGGCCGCGATCCAGCTGATCCTGGAAGCGATCGAGAAGGCCGGCTATGTCGCCGGCGAGCAGATCGTGCTGGCGCTGGACTGCGCCGCTTCCGAATTCTGCAAGGAAGGCCCGGACGGCTCCAAGGTCTATGACCTCGAGGGCGAAGGCCTGGTGCTGAGCGCCGAGCAGTGGACCGACATGCTGGCGACCTGGTGCGAC